>JBILIU010000013.1:0-23123 GCA_044368905.1 Sediminibacterium sp.
CTAGCATTTCTCTTACTTGTGTTACCACCATTAAGAAGTCTGCACCAGCACGGTCCATTTTATTTACGAAACCAATACGTGGAACTTTATAACGATTTGCTTGACGCCATACAGTTTCTGATTGTGGTTCAACACCATCCACAGCAGAGAACAATGCAATCAATCCATCCAATACACGCATAGAACGCTCTACCTCTACAGTAAAGTCAACGTGACCCGGAGTATCAATGATATTGAAATAATAATCTTTTGTATTTGCATCTTTCTTACCCAATGTAGTTGGGAATTGCCATTGACAACTTACCGCTGCAGAAGTAATTGTGATACCTCTTTCTTTTTCTTGCTCCATCCAGTCAGTAGTTGCACCACCATCATGTACTTCACCGATTTTGTGAATCATACCAGTGTAACGCAAGATACGTTCAGTCGTTGTCGTCTTACCCGCATCAATGTGCGCAGCAATTCCAAAGTTTCTTTGTAGTTTTAAGTCCGCCATATAAGGGTTGTTTAATTTTATTTATCCAATTTTCCGAGGCGCAAAGTTAATCATATAAGTGATTGAACAACAGAATCCGCCCCCTTTTTTTCAATAAAAAACCTCCACATTGCTGTAGAGGTTTTGCTATAATAAGGTAAATGATTCCTTTTGAGGAGATTACACTTTAAAGTGAGAGAACGCTTTGTTCGCCTCAGCCATACGATGTGTATCTTCTTTCTTCTTAAATGCACCGCCTTCGCCTTTTGTAGCTGCAACGATTTCATTTGCTAATTTGTCGGCCATTGTTTTACCGTTACGCTCGCGGCTAAAACGCACCAACCACTTCATGCTTAGAGAAATTTTTCTGTCTGCACGAACTTCAGCTGGGATTTGGAAAGTTGCACCACCAATACGACGGCTACGAACTTCAACCGCTGGAGTTACGTTTACAACAGCTTTCTTCCACATTTCATATCCATCTTCGCTAGTCATTTTAGTTACTTTGTCTAAAGCATCGTAAAATATTTTGTAGGCAGTTGTCTTTTTACCATCCAACATGATATTGTTGATAAAACGAGTTACTGCTACATCGCTGAAACGAGGATCTGGAGCTAATGGAATCTTTTTAGGTTGTGCTTTACGCATGTCGAATATTAATTAGTTGTTACTTGATTATTTTTTTGCTTTTTCTTTCTTAGTTCCGTACTTACTACGAGACTGCTTACGGTCTTTAACACCTGCAGTATCTAAACTACCACGAACAATATGGTAACGTACACCCGGTAAGTCTTTTACACGACCACCACGGATTAATACGATACTGTGCTCTTGTAAGTTATGGCCTTCACCTGGGATGTAGGCAATGACTTCAATCTTATTAGTCAAACGTACTTTTGCTACTTTACGTAAAGCAGAGTTCGGCTTTTTTGGAGTTGTTGTATATACTCTTGTGCAAACACCACGACGCTGAGGACATGCATCCAAAGCTCTTGATTTACTTTTAGCCCTGATGATCTCACGGCCTTTTCTCACTAATTGTTGAATAGTAGGCATTAATTATGCTGTTTAGTTCAATTTTGGTTTATAAAAAATTCGGACGGCAAAGGTAATGTCTGTTAACGAATTACCAAAATGTTATTTGCTATTTTTTAAAAAATAAAGCAATTAGACCCATTTACCGTACGATTGTCTTTGTTTTTGATAGTTAAAATACTGATTACCAGTTATTTAACTATATTTTCACTAGCCAGCCATGTTTGTCTTCCTCAAGACCTGTACGAATGTCATTAAGCTTCTTTTTTAGCTTTGGTCCGACGGTGGACTTGGTTAAATCAAAATCCATCACGTAATCCCCTTCTGCTAATCTGCAAATAAATGAAACAACCGCAGCTGTACCCACCCCAAATACTTCTTCTAGCTTGCCAGCTTTATGTGCAGTAAGAATTTCATCGATGGAAAGGTTGCGTTCCTCAACTGTATACCCCATATCTCTTAACAAGATGATTGCACTAGCTCTTGTCACCCCTTTCAACACAGTGCCTCTTTCCAAACTTGGAGTAATGACTTTTCCATCAATCACAAACATCACATTCATCATTCCCACTTCCTCCACATATTTATGCTCCAAAGCGTCTGTCCACAGAACTTGGTCATACCCCTTTTTTTGTGCCAACACAACAGGGTACAAACTTGCTCCATAATTTCCGCCATTTTTTGCAAAACCTACACCACCTGGTGTCGCTCTTGTATAATTTTTTTCAATCAAAATCTTCATTGGTTCCGTATTGTATGGACCAGCAGGGCCTAGAATAATCATGAACTTATACAATGCCGATGGACGAACTCCTATGAATGGATCTGTTGCAATCATGAATGGTCGAATGTATAAAGAGTGATCTTCTCCTTTTGGAATCCAATCTTGTTCGATTTTAATTAATTGCTTCATGCCATCCATGAATAACCATTCAGGCACTGTTGGCATTTGCATTCTTTCTGCAGAAATATTAAAACGTTTGTAATTTTCTTGAGGTCTAAAAATAACCACCTGATCTGTTGCACCCTTATAAGCTTTAATGCCTTCAAAAATGGATTGCCCGTAATGAAATACTGCAGTAGATGGATCTAATTGCAATGGTTCATATTTTTTAATGACTGCATTTTTCCATTCACCATCTATAAAGTCTGCTTCTAACATATAGTTGGTAACACTTTTTCCAAAATAGAAATTGTTAGCATCTAAATGCCTTAATTGCTCCTTTGGCATTTCGATAAATGGGATATTTTGTACACTCATTTTTATTTGTTTTTGTGCTAAATCAAGTACAAAGAAACACAAAAAAATAAATACGAACAATTGTTATTTTTTCAAACCAATCAATTCAGTTAATTTTCGGTATCCAAATTCTATGAAAGAAGTGAAAAACAAACTGCAAAATAGCGTATTAGTGAACCTGTATAAAGAAAGTTTAGTGCTAGGTGCAGTGGCATTAAATGTGGATAAAAAAGTACAGGCCTCCCCGCCTCTAGAGGAAAAAAATGCAGCAATAGCAGAAGAAGCGCCCCTAACTGCCCCCATTAAATTTCTTGGGGAACACCAAAAAAAGATCCTTGTTCTAGTGCAAGATGTGGATGCGGTGCATCTAAACGAAAGAGCCTTTGATTTGTTAACTTCTATTTTGAATGCATGTAAATTAACCATTGCTGATATTGCTTTAATTAATCTTGCAAATAAAAACTTTTCATTGCATCAAATTTTAACGCAAGTGCCTTCTGAATTTGTATTGGTTTTTGATATCAATCCTTCGCAACTAAAAATTAAATTACCTACTAAATTATACACGCCTATTTTACTTGGGGAAACCCAATTATTATTCAGTAATAATTTAGCACAGATGCAAGGCATTGATCAAGCTTCTAAAATTGAAAAAACAAAATTATGGACGGCATTAAAATTAATTTTTAAATTATAAATCTAATTTTTAATTCAAATGCATACACTCATTTTTGCTACAAACAATCGAAATAAAGTGGCCGAAATTCAATCCTTAGTTGGAAGCAATTTTGAGATTATTCCACTTAAAGAAGCAGGTATTGAAATTGAGATTCCAGAACCGCATGATCAACTAGAAGCCAACGCATTAGAAAAGGCCATGACCATTTTTAACCTAACCCAACAAAATTGTTTTAGTGAAGACACGGGATTAGAAATTGTTGCTTTAGGCGGTGCCCCTGGCGTTAAAAGCGCAAGATATGCAGGAGAAAATAGCAATCCTCAAGCCAATATCGACCTTGTTTTAAGCAAGATGACTGGCATTGAAAATAGAGCGGCACAGTTTAGAACTGTTATTTGTCTTATTTGGGAAAATCAAACCTATTATTTTGAAGGCATTTGCAAAGGGCAAATCATAAAGACAATGCAGGGTGTAAATGGATTTGGCTATGACCCTATTTTTGTACCCGATGGTGCTTCTAAAAGCTTTGCCAATATGACGATGGAAGAAAAGAATCAATTCAGTCATAGGAAAAAAGCTGTGACGAAATTGTTTGAATTCTTAGGTACTTTATAATATTAAAAAAATACTGAAAAAATTATTGTTGGAATGGCGTCTCGCTATTCCAAATCTCCCAACTCGCATCGGCTTGTAAGTGTAACATTTCTAAACCATTCTGAGTGGTAGCACCTTGCGCTGCACCCTTTTCTAAAAATTTGGTGACTGCAGGATTGTATACCAAATCATACAAATGATGCTTTGAAGTAATTGCTTCATAAGGCAAATTAGGCGCCTCATCCGTATTTGGAAACATGCCCAGAGGGCTTGTATGAATTAACAATGTATGCGTAGCAATCTCATCTTTCGTTAGTGATGCATAACTGATACAGTGCTCTGATGCAGTTCTTGAAACCAGTTGATAGGCAATCCCTAATTTATTTAGTACCCACTCCACTGCAGCAGCAGCACCACCAGTTCCAAAAATGAGTGCCTTCTGATGATGCGGTTGCAAGTAGGGCAATAAAGACTGTTCAAAACCAATGACATCTGTATTGTAGCCGTACAAAGCACCTTCATGCATTTTGATACAATTACATGCTTGAATGGATTGTACCACAGATGAGGAATATTGTAAAAAAGGGATGACTAATTTCTTATAAGGGATGGTCACATTCAATCCTATTAAAGCAGGATTTTTTTTCCATAAATCCGAAAATAAATCGATGGATTCGATTGGATAATTTTCATAATGTGCATCCAATATATTTTCTGTCAAAAAATGATTGGCAAAATATCCTTTTGAAAAAGAATGCGATAATGGAAATCCAATTAATCCAAACTGGCGCACATTTATTTATTTAAATATAAATCAAAGGTATCTCCACGAAGTCCAATACGCATTGCTTCTAAAGGGATAATTTCTGATGGCGCAATATTACCAAGGTTCACATTGCATCCAATTAATTCAAGAAAATATAATTGTTGTGCTTTTTGTGGTGCTTCCCAAAGAATTTTTTCTGCAGGAATTTTAGTAAGTATCTCTTGTACAAGTCCTTCCCTTACCTCTCCTGAACCTCTATATATACCTACGTTTCCGGCTTCTCTTGCTTCTGCAATCACATAAGATGCACCTGCACTTAATTCAGCACTCATTAATTCAATCCATTTGTAAGGAGGAATAATATGTGCTGCATCTTTACTACCTACTTCGCTAAATACTTTTGCAAATTTTGAAATCTTTTCTATGTACCCGCATTTTTCTGAATGTGGAATTTCAATAGAACCATCACTCACTTCAATGACATCAATTTTATAGTCCTTACACATCGCAATATAATCATCGAACTGATTTCTGATCACAAAAGCTTCGAACAATGTTCCACCAAAATAAACTGGAATATTATGTTGTTGGTACAATTCAATTTTTGCTCTCAAATTAGGTGTGACAAATGATGTACCAAAACCTAATTTAACAATATCTGTATGAGGTGCGCCAACACTTATAAAACTTTCTGCATCTCTTAAGCTTAGGCCTTTATCCATGACCATGGTCAATCCGTATTGTCTAGGTTGTTTTGTTCTTTCTGGTATTTGTGTTAAACTAAAATTCATCATGTTGTTATTTTTGCAAAGATAATTTAAAATACTTAGTTTATCTAGGCTTCTTGTATTGACTGATCAATTCCACCACTTTAGGATCTTGAATCAACTCTGGATAAAATTTAATGAGCTTATTCAACCATTTGCCCGACTTAGACAATGCCATCTCTAATTGCAACAATCCTTCCTTACGCTTATGCATCATAAATAAGATGGCGCTTCGGTAGTACACAAAAATGACTTTACCCTGGGTAGACATATAAGCCAGCTCTGTTTGCTCTAAAGCAGCATCGTATTGCTCATTGGCAATCAAACATTTTATAAAACTTTCCCAACCTGCTATTTGCTTAGGCTTATGTTTTACAACAATGCCAAAATAAGTTGCTGCTTCTTTGTAATCGTCTAAATACATATAGCATTCCCCCATCATGATATAATACTCATTGATATGTTTGTTAATTCTAATGGCATGTTCGATTTGCTTAATCGCCATCTGCCATTTAGATTCTATCATGTAAGTAGAAGCAATTTTTTGATAGAGTCGACTGTCTTCTGGATTTAAGTGCGCCGCTTTTTTATAATGAAACCTTGCCTGCGCATAATTTTTTAATCGATGGTAGCAATGTCCAATGGCTTCATAAATGACATCTTCTGGCCTAGCTAGTTCTAGTACTTTCTCCAATGCATCAATCGCTTCTTTATACTTTCTAATTCTTAAATAGGCATCTCCCATATTGCGATAAGCATAATCAAACTTCTCATCAATGACAATTGCAAATTGGTAGGCGTCTATTGCTTTCTCAAATAGTTTGATCCCTTGATATGCAGCAGCCAGGTTAAACCATGCGAGTGCATTGTAAGGTTGTTCGTCAATCATTTTTTGATGGAGTACAATACTCTCTTCATTACGTCCGGTGAAATCTGTCCAAAAACAAATTTTATACAACGCTTCCTCATTGGTTGGTTCTTCTTCTAAAATCAATTGTAAGCAATCAAATACTTTATCAAAAGCTTCATGGTCATCGTAAACGTCTGCTAATTCAAAAAGTAATTCTGTTCTTTCTGATCCTTCAAATAAATGCAAGGCCTCTTGTAATAAAACGATGGCTTCCTCGGGTTGATCCAATGCTAAAAAAGCATCTGTTTTAAGAATGAATAAATTCATGTCTTGATGATCATATAGAGCGGCTGTATTTAATAGTGCTAATGCTTCGGTATACTTTCTAGTTGCTAATAATAAATCTGCTTTTTTAATCATCAGCAGTGCCGAAGATGGAAATTGAGACAAAGCGATATCTGCAGCTTCGATGGCTTCTACAATGGCGTCTTTTTCATCTAAGTGGGCAATAATCTTTTCGAAATCATCTTCTTCGATATAAGATGGTGCTTTCCCAGTTTTTAGGTTCTGGTAACGTAAAAGCAGGTCTTGAATATCCCCATTTTCGTCTTCAAATTCATTATTGAACATGGCAACTATTTACATTTGTTTAATAAAGTGTTGAAAATCAATATAATAACTCCTTTTATTGGGCTTTCATTACTTTATTAAATGTACGGGTTCATGCTTAATTTGAACCAATTTATTGTTCACAGTCCACCTAATTTATCGTTAAAAAAAAATTTATGCTGAATTGTCATAATGTTTTAACTTCGTAATAACCGTGCGTACCCTTAGAACCATATTAACCTCTTTTGTATTCATTACAGTTATATCCTCTACTGTACATGCATCTACTATTGTATCTGGTACAATCGAATCAAAAAAAGCAACCGAGAAATACAGTTTAAAAAACTTAAGTAGTTTAAGTCATAAAGTAAGCACTTTTCATGATTTAAAATCAAGATTGCTTTACAAAGGCCTTACCGTTTCATCTTCTTTAAATGGTGGACAAGGTCAAACAAATTACCTTAAGTACAATAAGGGCAATATCACTTATGTCATCCCTTACCGACACAAAGTAATTTTACCTAGATTTAAGGCTCCAAGTCCCCAGCATCCCTAATTTATTTGTTGGTAGTTCGATTTATTGACTTCAAATACATTCAATGTAATTGGACTTAAGTCAACTTTATTTGCGCTATACAATATTTTAATGCCATCTTTAGTCGTCAACTGATAACGCATAACCAATCCTGGTATTTCCTTGAATGCTTGCTCGTAAACAGTTACTGTAGGAATAATCACTGTGGTGTAAGTTACTTCCATTGTATTGCCATCTGCCCAAGATAAGGTGATGGTTTCACATGGATAATCTAAAATCGTACTTGTAGTTCCATTTTTTTTGGATGCAACTAAATTGACAGGTTGCATGGATGCATACAAAATATATTGCAAGAATTTATTCAAGCCAATCTCTTTCAAAATAATAGCTTTGTCTTGCTGGGTATTGAATATAAGCGTCTGTGTGAATGCTGGGGTCTTTAAAATAGTTTTACAACTATTCCCTTTAATGAAAATTTGTTTTTGACCAACTAGGCTTGTGTCCCCTTTGCTTGTAATTTGATGGATATCATAGTTGATGGCACATTCGCCAACAACTTTGGTTTGAGCTTGTGATTGAAATACGACGCAACTAAGGAAGCAAACAATTATGGGGGGTAATCGTAGCATAGTGAGTAAACATTATTATAAAAAGAGACCCGATTTTATTTAGGTCTCTTTGGTTGAAATTATTTTTTAGTTTTATCTTTTAAGGCTTGTACTTTTTTTTGAGACTCCATCATTTGTTCGTATTTCTCCTGCCAGTTGCTTTTCTTCTTTGGCGTCTTTCTTTTAACTTCTATCGTAGCTAAAATTTTATCGTGATCGATGATCACTTTTTGAATCAATAATTGTAACAATAAAGTCACAATATTAGATACAGTATAATACCATGTTAATGCAGACGGCAAACTATTGAAAATAAACAATAACATGAATGGGAAAATATATGGCATATACTTTAACGCAGGATTGTCTTGCGTAGGCGTCATGGACATATTATAGATAGACGAAATAAAAGTGGTCAATACTGCAGTCAAAGTAAACAAACTAATATGGCTTCCAAATCCTAAAGGAATAGAAAAAGGTAGCGTATAGATAGAATCATAACTAGACAAGTCTTGGCTCCATAAGAAGGACTGCCCTCTTAGTGCGATATTGGAATTAAAGAAACTATACAAGGCAAAGAAGATCGGGATTTGTAATAAAGCTGGAATACATCCGCCCAAAGGATTCACCCCCGCTTCTCTAAACAACTTCATCTGCTCCATTGCAAAAGCTTGTTGATCATCCCCTGTCTTTTTCTTAAGCTCATCTAATTCAGGCTTCAATACTTTCATCTTAGCCGTACTCAAGAAACTTGAATAGGTCAAAGGAGAAGTCACTAAACGAATGAAGATGGTTAATAAGAATACAACCCACCCATAATTTTGAACAAAGCCAGCAAAGAAATCAAACACTGGCATGATGATGTATTTGTTGATAGGACGTACAAATGAATATAAGTCTCTTCCTAAATTCACAATTTGCTCCATCTCTGGCGCCTGTGATTTCAAGATTTCAAAATCATTCGGACCATAATAAAGTGATAATGGCATGGTGGCATTGGCGCCAGTCAATTTAGTTTGAAACTGCGCTTGCAAAGTAGCTAGCCCATTGCTGCTGTCTGTCTTACGCTGCCAGTCAATTTTACCTGAATTGAATCCATCCTTATAAAGCACTGTGGTTGTAAAAAACTGTTGCACTAGTCCAACCCATTGAACAGGTTTTTCGAAGACCTTATTGGTATTGCTAGAAATATAATCGAACTCATTCCCTTCTGAAAAACAAATATTAGACATTTGACGTTCGTAAGTCGTTGTTTTTTCTTGACCATAAGAATGCACATCCCACAAAACATTCAATTGATTATTGGTTAACAATTGGTCAGCTCCATCCATCATGATGTTCCAATCCACATTGTATTTACCTTTTGCTAAACTAAATTGGTGTTTAATGGTCTTGCCATTTGGTGCAGTCCAAGCGTATTCGATTTTTTGAACACCGTTTTGATCGGTGGTTACATTGGATACAGGAAATATAACTTGGTTAATTTGTACTGTTTGATTGTTGCCTGCATTCACTGCGTAAGACAAGGAACTGCTATCTCCTAATTGGACCAATTCCTTTTTTGAATTGGAATACTTTTTCAAAGTAACACGTGCAACCTGACCTCCTTTATTCGTAAATTCTACTTTAATTAAATCGTTCTCTAAAATAGCGATCTGCTCTTTCAAAGTATCTGCAACAACGAGATTGCCAGTTGCATCTTTTTTAGTTGAATCAGTCAATGCAACTGTATTCAATGCTGCTGCCTTTTCGGCATTGGCTTTCACCATCGCAACAGAATCATCCATTTTTTGCTTGTAGGCTGCAATTTCATTTTGCTGCTTGCTGGTATACCAAAAGTAAACAAAGAATAAACCTGCTAATAATACAAACCCAATGACCGTATTTTTGTCCGTTTTCATGCTTTTTCAATTAATCTAAATAGATGCGGCAAAGGTATGTTTTTAAGATGTATTTAGCACCAGGCAGGCCCTATTTTGGAATCATTTTAGGGCTATTTTAAGGCTTTATTACAAATTCCTACTGTATTTACCCCCTGTGTGGTAAAGCAAGTTCGTAATATCTCCTAAACTACAATACTTAACCGCCTCCATCAATAGGTCAAAAATATTTTCATTTTGAACCGCAACATGATGTAATAATTTTAAATAATGATCAGCTTGCTCCTTGTTTCTATTTTTAAATTGACCCAGATTGGTAATTTGTAATTTCTTCTCGGCAGCAGAGGATCTAAATACAGGTCGACGATCATTGCTATTTTGGTCTGCTTCGTCTATAAAAGTATTCACCCCAATGATTGGAATCTCCCCATGATGCTTTCTTGTTTCATACAGCATACTCTCTTCCTGAATCTTTGATCGTTGATACATTCTTTCCATCGCACCTAATACACCACCTCTTGCATTGATTCTTTCCAACTCTTGCAATACTGCTTCTTCAACCAAGTCTGTTAACTCGTTCATCAAGAAACTACCCTGTTGTGCATTTTCCACTTTAGCAGTGCCTAATTCTTTGTTGATGATTAACTGTATGGCAAGGGCCCTTCTTACACTCTCCTTTGTTGGCGTAGTAATGGCTTCGTCATAGGCATTGGTGTGTAAACTATTACACTGGTCATAAATTGCATACAAGGCTTGCAAGGTGGTTCTGATATCATTGAAATCGATCTCCTGTGCGTGCAGACTTCTACCACTTGTTTGAATATGGTATTTTAATTTCTGAGACCTTGAATTCGCCTTGTACTTAAGCTTCATGGATTGCGCCCAGATCCTTCTTGCGACTCTTCCAATCACAGCATATTCTGGATCCATGCCATTGCTAAAAAAGAAACTAAAATTAGGAATAAAGTCATCTATGGCTAAACCTCTATTCAAGAAATATTCAATGTATGTAAACCCATTTGCTAGTGTAAATGCTAACTGTGTAATTGGATTGGCTCCTGCTTCTGCAATATGGTATCCTGAAATAGAAATACTATAAAAATTCTTTACTTTTTGGTCTACAAAATAAGCTTGAACATCGCCCATTAATTTTAATGCAAAATCAATAGAGAAAATACAAGTGTTTTGAGCTTGATCTTCTTTTAAAATATCTGCTTGTAATGTTCCACGAACATTTTGTAGGACCTGATTTTTGATCGTGGCATATACTTTTGGATCTAATACTTGATCACCACTTACGCCTAATAATTTTAAGCCCAAGCCATTGTGCTGGATGGATTGTTTTTTCAATCCTTCAAAATCATGGTAGACTGGTCTAGTTGTGTTTTTAAAAATTTGATTTAATTTTTTATTGACAGCTGGCCACATTTTTTGTTCCGTAATGTATTGCTCACAAGCTTGATCAATTGCTGCATTAAAAAACATCGCTAGTATAATTGCTGCAGGACCATTGATGGTCATACTCACAGAACTGGTTGGGTCATTTAAATTAATGCCAGAATACAATTTCTTGATATCATCCACCGAAGCAATATTCACACCTGCATTGCCAATTTTACCAAATACATCCATTCTATTAGAAGGATCTTGTCCATATAAAGTTACACTATCAAATGCAGTAGACAATCTAGTTGCAGGTTGTCCATTGGCTAAAAAATGAAAGCGTTGATTGGTTTTTTCTGGACCACCTTCACCTGCAAACATCCTTGTCGGATCCTCACCTGTTCGCTTTAAATCAAATACGCCAGCAGTATATGGATAATGCCCTGGCACATTTTCTTTTAATTGCCACTCAGCAATATCACCCCAGTCTTTAAAATTAGGTAAATACACTTTCTGTAAGGTCAAACCAGATTCTGTTTTAAAGGTTAAAGGTTGATGTATTTTCTTCCCTCTAATTTCATAGACCAATGCATCTTGTTGGTACTTCGTTTTTGTTGCTTCCCAAGTCTGAATAGATTTTTTCACTTCTGGATCGATCGCACCAGCTACTTTGTCTGCTTCCTCTTTTAAAATTGGTAATTTTTTAAGCTTAGGATTTTGCATCACTTGCTCATAGCTATACCATTGAGAAGCCAACTGCTTTTGTTCTGAAATCCAAACTTTATTTTTTTGAATCGTCTCTACAATTTCATTTAGATAATTAAATCGATTCAACGGGATGGTTGGTGTTGCAACCTGATTTGCATTATATGCCAATGGCTTTGCAATCGTATTCCATTTTAATTGATGTTGTTGATTCACCAACTCAATCATATGATTGAATAGATGCTGCATACCAGGATCATTGAACTTTGAGGCAATGGTTCCATAAACGGGAAGCTTTGAATGATCTGCATCAAATAAATGACGTGATCTAGCGTATTGCTTCTTGACATCTCTTATCGCGTCCAATCCTCCTGCACGATCAAATTTATTGATACCAATAATTTGTGCAAAGTCAATCATATTGATTTTCTCCAATTGACTCGCAGCACCAAATTCTGGTGTCATGATATACATTGGTAGTGTTACATAATCTACAATGGACGCATCATTTTGACCAACACCTGCTGTCTCAACAATAATAGCATCATAGCCTGCTGCCTTACATAAATAAATCACTTGGTCTAAGGATCCAGAGATAGATTGATGATCGGACCTTGTTGCGAGTGAACGCATAAACACGTTGGGATGATGGATGGCATTCATTCTGATTCTATCTCCTAATAAAGCACCACCTGTTTTTTTCTTAGTTGGATCTACAGACACTACCGCAATACTTAAGTCAGGATTGGTCTGAATAAAATAATGTACCAAGCGATCACATACGGTAGACTTCCCTGCTCCACCCGTACCAGTTAATCCAATGACAGGAATATTTTTTTGAATAATATTTTTATCTTTCTTAATTTTTAAAGTCCCATTTTGCAACAATGTAATATCCCTTGCCAATTTTCTTGGATCAGTTTTTTTATCAAAAGGCAATTTTGAATACTTTGTAGATTGATTGGATTTTAATGGGAAATTAGCAAACGCAATCACTTCTTTAATCATGCCTTCGATCCCCATGGCGAGACCATCCTTAGGTAAATATATTTTTGAAATGCCTTTTGCATGAATGATCGCAGCTTCGGAAGGTAAAATAGTACCACCACCTCCACCAACTATTTTGATATGTTGGTAGCCTGCGTCGTCTAATAATTTTCTGAGGTAGGTAAAAAATTCAATATGACCTCCTTGGTAAGATGTGATCGCAATCAATTGCACATCTTCTTCGATCGCTGCTTCTACAATTTCTTGTGCAGAACGATTATGTCCCATATGGATGACTTCTGCACCTTGTTCTTGCAACACACGGCGCATGATATTAATAGAGGCATCATGGCCATCAAACAAACTAGTCGAAGTTAAAATTCTTATTTTTTGCATACCACAAAACTAACATATGTTAGCGGTATAGCAAAGTGAAAATTTACTTTTTTGCGTAGGCTTTTGCAGCAGCAATAAAATGCACAAATAAAGGTGCTGGCGATTCAACAGTACTCTTTAATTCTGGATGGTATTGTACTCCAATAAAAAATGGATGATTAGGTAATTCAACAATTTCCACCAACCCAGTAGCAGGATTTACCCCACTAGTCACCATGCCTTTTTCGTGGAAGTCATTCAAATAGGCATTGTTAAATTCATAACGATGACGATGGCGCTCATTGATCAAAGTAGTGCCATATATTTTATGCGCTAAAGTATTTTCTGTAATGGAACAAGGGTAAGATCCTAGACGCATCGTCCCGCCCTTCATGGTAATGGCTTTTTGTTCTTCCATCATATTAATCACTGGCTCTGGACTATTCGGATCCATCTCTGTAGAATGTGCCCCTTTTAATCCAATCACATTTCTTGCAAATTCAATCACCGCCATTTGCATACCTAAACAAATACCAAAAAATGGCAAATTGTTTTCTCTGGCATATTGAACAGCCACAATTTTTCCTTCAATGCCTCTATTTCCAAAACCAGGGGCTACCAATAATCCATCTAAGCCACCCACTAATGCCTTCACATTTTCTTGGGTAATATCTTCACTATGTACATTCACCACATTCACCTTCACTTCGTTCATTGCTCCTGCATGTATAAAGCCTTCCAAGATAGATTTATAAGCATCTTGTAACTCAATGTATTTACCAATCAAACCAATATTAACGGTAGACTTTGGATTTTTTAATTTATCTAAAAATATATTCCACTTGGTTAAATCTGGTTCTTTGTAATTGGTAATCTTTAATTTCTCAAGTACAATTAAATCTAATTTTTCTTCCAACATTTTCAAAGGCACTTCGTAAATCGTAGATGCATCTGCTGCTTCTATTACTCTTCCTGCTCTAACATTACAGAACAAAGCAATTTTTCTTTTTATTTCGTCATTCAAAGGTTCTTCTGCTCTACAAACAATCACATCTGGATGCACTCCAGCCTCACTCAACATGCGCACGCTATGTTGTGTAGGTTTTGTTTTTAATTCTTTAGCTGCTTTTAAATAAGGTACTAAAGTTAAATGCACCACCATCACATCTTCCTCTGGGAGTTCCCATTGAATCTGTCTTACGGTTTCAACAAATGGTAAACTTTCGATATCACCCACTGTTCCACCAATTTCAGTAATCACTACATCGTATTTACCTTCTTTACCTAATAGTAACATGCGATGCTTAATTTCATCTGTGATATGCGGCACCACCTGTACCGTTTTTCCAAGGAATTCTCCTGCTCTTTCTTTATTAATCACCGTTTGGTAGATGCGTCCTGTAGTGACATTGTTTGCTTGAGATGTAGGCGTGCTTAAAAAACGCTCATAGTGACCAAGATCTAAGTCAGTTTCGGCACCATCTTCGGTCACATAGCATTCTCCGTGCTCATAAGGATTTAAAGTACCTGGATCTACGTTAATATAAGGGTCAAACTTTTGGATCGTTGCAGTAATGCCACGGGCCTGCAATAATTTAGCTAGAGAAGCAGCAATAATGCCCTTTCCTAGACTACTTGTAACACCCCCAGTAACGAAAATATACTTTGCCATAACTTTAAATTCATCTAATATTGAAAAAGGAATTCCAGCAATAGTTGCCTATTGAGGAGGACCCATTCAAATGGTTTTAAATGCGACCGTCTTTTTTTTGGAAAATTTACTAGAGGTCATACAAAAATAAGCTAAAAAATACCCCCTACAAAATGAATAAAACGGCCTAAACAATAAATGTTTATAACTGTTATCGAAAAGTGAACATCTTAAATCAAAATAAATCTAATTCTATGAAAAAGACCCTTTACACCTTATTTGCAATGCTTTTAACCGCAAGTTTAATCAGCTGGCAATGGGAAAAAACACAATACCCTACGCTAGATAAAGGCGAGGTGATTGAATGTCTAAACATGGAGACCCAACAGGCCTATCAATTAGAGGCAAGCCAGCCAAAATTTGCGAATATGCATATCGCCCCTGCAGTAGTAAATCCTGCAGACTTATTGGGCACCATTGTGCCATTTAATGCTGCAGATGGAAAGCCAGGACAAGCGTATTTTATTCCTGCAAAAAAGAAATCAGACAAGTGGTTGATTGTGATACAAGAATGGTGGGGATTGAATGACAATATTAAAATGGAAGCAGACCAATATTTCAAAGACTTAGGGGATGTGAATGTAATGGCAGTAGATATGTATGATGGCAAAGTGGCTGCTACCCCAGATAGTGCAATGAAATTAATGCGAGGTGCAGATATGAACCGTATGGTAGCTTTGATTCAAGGTGCAGTAAAGCATGCTGGATCAAAAGCATCTATTTATAGTGTGGGTTGGTGCTTTGGAGGGATGTGGAGTTTACAAACTGCCATCATTGCTGGACCACAAGCAAAAGGATCTGTGATGTATTATGGTCGTCCAGAAGCCAATATGGAAAAATTGAAATCTATTCAATGTGATATCATTGGCTTCTTTGGAAATTTAGACCAATCTCCTTCTCCTGCTATGGTGAATACTTTTGAAGATAATATGAAATTAGCTGGTAAAAACTTAACTACTTATAAATACGAAGCAGGTCATGGATTTGCGAATCCGAGCAATCCTAGTTATAACGCTGCCGCTAAAGAGGATTCTTATAGCAAAGCAATTGCTTTCTTAAAGGCACACTAGTGTTATAAATTTTAATCTGCTATTAATTGATAATAGAGAAAATATACTATTCCGTAGCGAACGAGAAGACGCGGCCAAGCGTCTGATGGAAGCCCGTAATTTCCTAAGCGAGCGAGAGCCTAGGGATAGGTATATTTTCTCTATTTTATTTTAGCTTGGGTATTAAAACTAATATCCTTTTCCTAGAACTAAGTAATTAGCAACATAGTCAGCAACACCCTCTTCTAAACTAGAAAAATGTTTGTCGTATCCGGCAGCGCGAAGCTTATTCATATTTGCTTCTGTAAAGTATTGATACTTGTCTCTGATATCTTCGGGCATATCAATGAATTCAATATTAGGTTTTAAACCTTGTGCTATAAATGTATTGGCAGCTAAGTCATAAAAGCTTCTAGCCTTTCCTGTGCCTAAATTATATAACCCATTTTTTGATGCCAACCATTCACCTGATAACATTTTATGCATCATCCAATTAATCACTGCTACTAAATCCTTTACATAAATAAAATCACGTAATTGTTCTCCATCTTTATAATCGGGGCGGTGACTTTTAAATAGTTTAACTACACCTGTTGCTTTAATTTGATTAAAGGCATGAAATATAACACTTGCCATTCGTCCTTTATGTGCTTCGTTAGGACCATAGACATTAAAAAACTTCAAGCCTGTCCATAAAGGCGGCTGCTCGGTTTGCGTAGTCACCCATTTATCAAACTCATTTTTACTAACACCATAAGGATTTAGTGGAACCAATTGATCTAAAATTGTATGACTATCCTCATAGCCATTTTCACCACTACCATAAGTTGCTGCTGATGATGCATAGATGAATGGAATTTGTTTTGCAGTCGCATACTGCCAAAGCGATTTTGAATATGCTACATTCAATTCCTCGTGAATGGCATAATTAAATTCAGTGGTATCGGTTCTTGCACCTAAATGAATAATGATATCAATCTCATATTCATCATTCATTAATTTGTCTAAAAAAGCTTGACGCTCTATGACCTTCGTATATATTTTTTGCTCCCAGTTTTTTCTTTTTGCTTCAACCCCAAAGTCATCCACCAATAATAAATCATTGAACCCATTTTCATTCAAATACTGCACCATCACAGAGCCAATAAAGCCCGCAGTGCCAGTAATGACTATGGTAGGTTGTTTGGTCATTGATTAAGAAGCTAATTTATTTTCAATCGCAGTATCATAACTGTTTTTCCAGCTAGCAATGGTTCCCCAATTTTCTCCATCCACAGTGATACTTCCGTCAGTGACTTTACCCATCACTGCAAACTCAATATTGAATTGCTTAGCAGCAGCTTCAATACTTGCTAACTGTGCACTTGTACAAGAAACCACCACTCTAGATTGCGCCTCGCCCATCCAATATGCATCTTTTCTTAAACTAGTTCCATTAGAATTCACTTCAAATCCTTTATGGTTATAAAATGCTGATTCTAATAAAGTAATAATTAATCCGCCCTCGCTTATATCGTGCGCACTTAAAATTGAATGGTCTTTAATTAGTGAAGCAACTAATTGTTGTAAAGCGAATTCTTCTTCTAAATCGAAATGAGGTGCTTGAGAAAATGCAACGCCTTTTAATTTATTTAAATACTCAGATGAACCAATATCATTTCTTTGTGTACCTAATAAAACAATTGTATCTCCGTTGTTTTTAAAATCTAAAGTCATTCTATTTTTCATATCTTCTACAATACCCACCATACCAATTGTTGGAGTTGGGAAAACAGGACCATCCGGATTTTGATTGTAGAAACTTACATTACCCCCTGTTACAGGTGTATTGAATTTTCTACATGCAGCGCCCATCCCTTCTACGGATTTTACAAACTGATAATATACTTCTGGATCATAAGGATTACCAAAGTTCAAACAGTTGGTCACGCCTATTGGCTCACCACCTGAACAAACAATATTTCTTGCAGCTTCTGACACTGCAATCATCGCACCCACTTCTGGATTTGCATACACATATTTACTATTACAATCTACCGTCATCGCTAATGCCTTGCCTGTACCTTTTGCAATCACAACAGATGCGTCACTTGGTGCATTGGTCGAAGTATTTGCAGCACCCACCATGCTATCGTATTGTGTGTAAATCCAACGCTTAGAAGCAATGTTTGGAATTTGCACTAATTGCTTTACAGACTCTTGTAAGTTAGTCGTATCAGCCACTGAACTGATATCAAATGCATTCACTTTTGCTAAGTATGCAGGTGCTGAGTATTCACGTGTGTATTGCGGAGCACCGCCACCTAATACTAATTCATAAGCAGGTAAAGATGCTTCGAGTTCACCATGCATGTAAAAATTTAAAAGGCCATCATCAGTCACTTCTCCAATATTAGAACAAGACAAATCCCATTTTTCAAAGACTGCTAATACTTGTGCTTCTTTACCTTTCTCCACCACCATCAACATTCTTTCTTGGCTCTCACTTAATAATAATTCCCAAGCCTTCATGTTTTGTTGACGCGTTGGTACTTTATCTAAATCAATGCGCATACCTACTTCTCCTTTCGCACTCATCTCTGCAGTAGAACAAATAATACCTGCTGCACCCATATCTTGCATACCCACTACACCGCCTGTTTCTATGACTTCTAAACAAGCTTCTAATAATTTTTTCTCTTGAAAAGGATCACCCACTTGCACTGCTGGTAATTCTTCAACGCTATCGGCAGTAATTTCTGCAGAAGCAAAACTTGCACCACCAATACCATCTTTACCTGTGGCACTTCCTACAAAAAATACAGGATTGCCTTTTCCTAATGCAATGGCGCTAACTGTTTTACCGGCTTTTACAATGCCCACACTCATCGCGTTCACTAATGGGTTGGTATGATAACACTCTTCAAAATACAATTCACCACCCACAGTTGGCACACCAAAACAGTTACCATAATGTCCAATACCATGCACTACACCCGCTAATAAACGTTGTGTTTTCTTGTCTTCCAATTTTCCAAAACGTAAACTATTCAATGAAGCAATAGGACGTGCACCCATCGTGAAAATATCTCTTTGAATTCCACCTACCCCTGTGGCAGCACCTTGAAAAGGTTCCAATGCACTTGGGTGATTATGTGATTCGATTTTAAATACTACACCGTAATCATTTCCAATATCCATCAAGCCCGCATTTTCTTCACCCGCAGCCACCAACATTCTTCCTCCATCACGAGGTAAAGTTTTTAACCACTTGATTGAATTTTTATAACTACAATGCTCGGACCACATGCCACTAAATGCACATAATTCTGTGAAATTTGGGGTACGTCCTAGTTTTTCCTTTATAAGTTCAAACTCTTGTTCTGTAAGTCTTAATTGTTGGGCTGTTTTAACAGTAATTTCCATGATGTTGGCTTATGCTTGAATAGATTTGGCGAAGGTACAAAACGACAGACTTAACCCACCATGGATTTACCAACATTCAACAGCCATGTTGTTAGTAGTTAAAAAATGAATGAATTTGATTATCAATAGTTTGCAGCAGGACAACATATATAATTTAATTTAATATTTATATTTTATGCACATTTTACTATTTTTTTATGTTTGTTTACCAATAAATATAACAAAAGAGGATATCTTTGAACTAATAATTTATATTTTAAAATAATAATATATGTCATTAAGAACCGACGCAGTCAACCATGTAAGTCATTTTAAACCTGAATCACCAGATATTAAGAGTGCTAAAATCACTGGCGTATTTGGAGAAAGTGTTTTCACCACAAAAACAGCTAGAGAATACCTAAGTGACGAAGCTTATAAAAGCTTAATCACAAGTATCAAGGGTGGTAAGAAAATTGACCGCACAGTTGCTGGTCAAATTGCATCAGGTATGCGCGCTTGGGCAGAGACCAAAGGCGTTACCCACTTCACACACTGGTTCCAACCTTTGACAGGTGCCACTGCCGAAAAGCATGACTCTTTCTTTACATTAAAAGGAGATGGCACTGCAATTGAAGAATTTGATGGCGCTACTTTAATACAACAAGAACCAGATGCCTCTTCTTTCCCTAACGGTGGATTGAGAGCGACATTTGAAGCAAGAGGTTATACCGCATGGGATCCATCATCTCCCCCATTCATCATTGAAATTGGCAACGGAAAAACTTTATGTATTCCTACCATCTTCATTGCCTACACTGGAGAATCATTAGACTACAAAGCACCTTTGATGAAAGCAGTGGATGCAGTAAACAAAGCATCAGTAACTGTTTGTAATTATTTTGATAAGAACATTAATAAAGTAATTCCAACATTAGGATGGGAGCAAGAATATTTTGTAATTGACGAAGCTTTGGTGAATGCAAGACCAGATTTATTACAATGCGGAAGAACTGTATTTGGTTTCACACCTGCTAAAGGACAACAATTAGAAGATCATTATTTTGGATCTATTCCAGAAAGAGTTTACGCGTTCATGCGTGATTTTGAAAATGAATCTTATAAGTTGGGCATTCCTTTAAGAACAAGACATAATGAAGTAGCACCCGCTCAGTTTGAATGTGCGCCTATTTTTGAAGAAGTGAATATTGCAGTAGACCATAATATCCTATTGATGGATGTAATGACTCGTGTTGCAAAGAGACACCGCTTAGTGGTGTTATTACATGAGAAACCATTTGCAGGCATCAATGGTAGTGGTAAGCACAATAACTGGAGTTTAGCAACAGATACAGGCATTAATTTATTGGCTCCAGGTAAAACACCTAAGACCAACTTAATGTTCTTGACTTTCTTTGTGAACACCATTAAGGCGGTACATGATTATGCAGATATCTTAAGAGCCTCTATCGCTTCTGCATCCAACGATTTCCGTTTGGGCGCGAACGAAGCTCCTCCAGCAATCATCTCTGTATTCATTGGAGATTATTTAACGAAAGTATTGAACGATGTAGAGACACGTGTGGGCAATAAGTTTGACGAGCAAGACGAAGCGATCTTGAAATTAGATTTACACAGAAGTATCCCTGAATTGATGATCGATAACACCGATAGAAATAGAACTTCTCCTTTTGCCTTTACTGGTAATAAGTTTGAATTCCGTGCGGTGGGTTCTACAGCAAACTGTGGACATCCAATGACGGTGTTGAATACCATTGTGGCAGATACCTTAACAAAGTTTGCTGCAGAAGTAGATGCTTTAATTGCAAAAGGCGAGAAGAAAGAAATTGCAATCATGCAAGTGATTCAAAAATACATTGTATCAAGTAAGAAAATTTTATTTGAAGGCGATGGTTACAGCGAAGCTTGGCATAAAGAAGCAGAAAAAAGAGGCTTACCTAATTTAAAAACAACGCCTGTTGCTTTAGACGCGATGGTGTCTGAAAAAACAAAGCAATTATTCAAAGACAATGGCATCTATACGCATGGTGAATTAGAAGCAAGACATGAAATTGAATTAGAGAAATACATTAAGAAAGTACAGATTGAAGCGCGTTTAATGGGTGATTTAGCTACCAACCATATCCTCCCTGCATCTATTAAATACCAAAATGTATTATTACAAAATGTAAACTTATTGCGTGAAGCTTCTTTACCAGAAAATTTATACAAAGGACAAATGACTTTGTTAAAAGAAGTAAGTACGCATATTCAAGAAGTATATGATAATGTGCATGAAATGGTAGAAGCAAGAAAAGTGGCGAATAATATTGAGGACACAAGAGCTAAAGCCATTGCTTATGAAGCCCAAGTAAAAGCGCAATACTTTGATAAAATTCGTTACCACGTAGATAAGTTAGAGGAATTGGTAGACGATGAATTATGGACCTTACCTAAATACAGAGAATTGTTGTTCTTGAGATAATTGAGAAAGTAAATATCAAGGATGATCCCCAAAGGTGAACCCCCAAACAAAAAAGTCCCGAGCAATCGGGACTTTTTAATATCATTATTGTAAGGTTTATAGGTGCTTAGATTATAAAATAGCACCTATAAACCTATTAGGCCTCGAATTATCGGGGACTTTTTTAATATAGGACTTAATTCCTCTAATAAAAGAAGGGACTCCTTTACGGGGCCCCTTCTTTTATTTCATTAGAGAAAATATTTTAGGCCCTTAATTTTCGAAGAAAAGGGACTAAAATATGACTACTTCATCTTAAACGACTCAAGGAACTTTGTTGTAAAGTTTCCTTTTCTAAAATCTTCGTTCTGCATTAATTGCAAGTGGAATGGAATCGTTGTTTTCACACCCTCAATCACATATTCACTCAATGCACGATACATGGTATTGATTGCTTCCTCACGTGTTTGTGCCACTGTGATTAACTTACCAATCATTGAATCATAATAAGGAGGAATCACATAACCTGCATATACATGGCTATCTACACGAACACCATGTCCGCCTGGGGTATGGAGTACGGTGATCTTCCCTGGTGAAGGTCTAAAATCATTGTATGGATCTTCCGCATTGATACGACATTCAATCGCATGCAATTGTGGTTCGTAATTCTTTCCAGATATTTTTTCGCCAGCAGCAATTTTAATTTGCTCTTTAATTAAATCATAACTCACTACTTCCTCTGTTACGCAATGCTCTACTTGAATTCGCGTATTCATTTCCATGAAGTAGAAATTACGATGCTTGTCGACTAAAAATTCGATGGTACCTACACTCTCATAATTGATTGCAGATGCAGCTTTGATCGCAGCTTCTCCCATTCTTTGACGCAGTTCTGGTGTCATAAATGGTGAAGGAGATTCCTCTACTAATTTTTGGTGTCTTCTTTGAATAGAACAATCACGCTCACTCAAATGACACACATTACCAAATTGGTCACCCGCTACTTGAATCTCGATATGTCTTG
>JBILIU010000078.1:0-6263 GCA_044368905.1 Sediminibacterium sp.
AATATTCAATCTATTTTTTGTGCTCTGTAGACCAAATCCATCACGACCTACTTCCTGATCTAATACACCCGTATTTTGAACCATCAATAAATGTTTGTTGTCCTCGTAGGTAGAAATAATTTTAATCAAACAGTTGCCAGGCTGCTTGCCTAGTCCATGCTTAATCGCATTCTCCACTAAGGTTTGTAACATCATGGGTGGCATTTGATTGAAGCGTGTATTGTCATCGATTGCGTATTCCACAATCAATCTGTCTGCAAATCTGATATATTCCAAGGCTAGGTAATCCTTCACAATATTTAATTCTTTTTCCAAACTCGTGACTTCGGTCTGGTCTGCTTGAATACTACTTCTTAAAATATTACTCAACTCTGTAATCGCTTGTCTTGCACGTTGTGGATCCTCGTCTACCAATGCTCTGATGCTGTTTAGTGCATTGAAAATAAAATGCGGATTCATTTGAGACTTAATGGTCTTAAGTTGTAATTCCTTAATTAAACTTTCGAGTTTGACTTTTTGAATGGCTTCGGAATTCGTGAACTCAATATAATGCCATAGAATATAAATAGATACCCAAACGAAAATAATCGGTGTGTCAATCACCAAACTAATTAAAAAACGTCTTTCCAAACTTACTTTCCTAGTAGCATCATATAATTTTAAAATTTCAACTGCGTAACTTGTCAAAAAGCTATACACACTCGCAAAGGTCAACAATAAAGCAAGTAGCTGTCCCCATTTAAAAGTAGGCATAGGAGGATGAAGTGATAAAGCCAGCAGCGCTTTTCTAAACAAATGCGTAACAATAATGCCTAATAAAACATTCGCAATTAAACGCGGATAAAAAACAGCGCTTAGCTGTTTCTCGAGCATATAGGAGAAAAAGATAATGGTCAAACCATAAGTCATCCAACCTCCTATCTGACAGATCCAATAAATTGATTGATGTTTTTTCACCTTTCAAATTTAAACCCTATCACACGATATTGGGTTAATTTTTTGGATTAATGGTCAAATTGATGTTTCATCGGCAATCTCAAATAAGCTGCAACTTTTAGCATAAATTTATGTTATTAACTTACTTTTACAAGACTAAAAACGGAGCATTTTGATTGAGGCAGGACCATTATTGAAGCATATAGATACCCCAGATGACCTAAAAAAGGTTTCTAGGGAGAAATTACACCAGGTGTGCGATGAATTACGTCAGTATATTATTGATATCGTGAGTGTGCATGGAGGTCATTTTGCGGCCAGCCTTGGCGTAGTAGAATTAAGCGTTGCATTGCATTATGTGTACAATACACCCTATGACCAATTGGTTTGGGACGTAGGCCATCAGGCATATGGTCACAAAATTTTGACTGGTCGCCGAGATGCATTTGTGACCAACAGAAAATACAAGGGATTAAGCGGCTTCCCTAAGCGAAGCGAAAGTCCATACGATACATTTGGCGTGGGTCACTCCTCTACTTCTATTTCGGCAGCACTAGGCATGTCCATGGCGGCTAAATACAAGGGCGAGGACAGGAAATCAGTGGCTATTATTGGAGATGGTTCTATGACGGCAGGTATGGCTTTCGAAGCGATGAACCATGCTGGTGTAGCGGATAGCGATGTGTTGATTATTTTGAACGATAACTGTATGAGCATCGACCCAAATGTGGGCGCGTTGAAAGAATATTTAACGGATATTAGTACCTCACCCACTTATAATAAGTTTAGAGACGAGTTATGGGAATTGATGGGCAAATTACCGATTGGAAAAACTTTTACAAGAGAAATGGCTTCCAAAGTAGAAGCTGGTTTGAAAGGGATGGTCTCAAAAAGCAGCAATTTATTTGAAGCACTTTCATTAAGATATTTTGGACCAATTGATGGCCACAATATCACCAACCTTGTTGACACTTTAAGAGATTTAAGAGAAATTCCGGGACCTAAAATATTGCATATTCTAACTGTGAAAGGGAAAGGATATGAACTAGCAGAAAAAGACCAAACTAAATGGCATGCGCCAGGCTTATTTGATAAATTGACTGGAGAGATTATTAAGAAAAAAATTGAGACCCCTCAGCCACCAAAATACCAAGACGTTTTTGGATTGACCCTTGTTGAATTAGCAGAAATGAATCCAATGATCATGGGTGTCACACCTGCTATGCCAAGTGGTTCCTCTATGAAATTCATGATGGAAGCCATGCCAGATCGTGCATTTGACGTTGGGATTTGTGAACAACATGCGGTAACATTGAGTGCAGGTCTTGCTACACAAGGTGTGAAAGCTTTTTGTAATATTTATTCTTCGTTCATGCAACGCGCCTATGATCAAGTAATACATGATGTGGCATTGCAAAAATTACCTGTTATATTTTGTTTAGACCGTGCAGGATTGGTTGGAGAAGATGGACCAACGCACCATGGTTGTTATGATATTGCTTTTTTTAGATGTATTCCTAATTTAATTATTGCTGCACCTATGAATGAGCAAGAATTAAGGAACATGATGTATACTGCTCAATTACCTTCAACTGATTTACCTTTTGTGATTCGTTATCCAAGAGGCGAAGGTGTGATGGTGGATTGGAAGAAGCCTTTCGAACAATTAGTTATTGGACAAGGACGCAGATTAAAAGAAGGTAAAGATGTGGCTATTCTTACTTTTGGACACCCAGGCAACAACGCCCAAACTGCCATTCGTAATTTAAGACTCGAAGGCATTGATCCTGCACATTATGATATGCGTTTTGTAAAACCACTCGATGAAGCATTATTGCATGAGGTATTCCAAAACTATGCACTTGTTGTGACTGTAGAAGATGCAACAGTTGTTGGTGGATTAGGTTCTGCTGTATTGGAATTCATGAATGCACATAATTACCGTAGTCAAGTGCGCATTTTAGGTATACCTGATACCATTGTGGAACATGGTTCTGTAAAAGAATTACAACAAGAATGTCATTACGACGCTATGGCGATTGCCAATGCAGTAAAAAATCTTTTAGGAAAATCGGTGTTAGTAGAAGGATAATTAATTCAAGCTAGGATCAAAATCACCTTCATCTTCTGGTGCATCTGCAAATGCACTTTGATCAAATTTTGTTTCGTAAGAATCGGTTTGTTCAATGTATCCAGGCTCTAAATCATCCTCCCTGTTTTCATTCCATTCAAGGATAAAATTATTGCGTCCTTCACCCACCATTAATTTCATATATTTCTGTTGCGCTAATTCTAAAATAGATAAGAACAAGAATAAAGCGTGCACACGGTCTGCACAAATATCAAATACTTTTTCGAAAGCAACTGTCTGTCCCTCTTGCACCAATGTAAGCAAATAAGTACGACTGCCTTCCATAGTATAATTGTATCGAACAACCGTATGAACAGGTCTGTTTTGACGTTCGTGCACACGGGTCATCACTTTCTCAAAAGCTTTCATCAACTTAAACAAAGTCACTGTTTGTAACTCTGTTCCTTCGGCCGCTTCTTCTCCAACCAAGGACATTTCTTTTTGAATATTACCGCGCTTCAGCATCAACATTCTCATCGCTTCTAAATCGGCCATTTGAACTGCTGCTTCTTTGTACTTTTTATATTCTAAAATTTTATCAATTAATTCTTGTCTTGGATCTATCTCATTGCCCAAAGCATCTATCTCTTTTCTTGGCAATAGCATTTTAGCCTTGATGCGCATTAAGGTAGAAACGAATAAAATAAATTCACTACTTAATTCAATGTTCAACTTGTCTTGTCCATGGATAAAGTCTAAAAAATCCTGAATGATTTTTGTAATCTGGATATTGTAAATATCCATCTCGTCACGCTCAATAAAGAACAATAAAAGGTCAAAAGGACCTTCAAATTGGTCCACTTTAATAGAATAATTAGTGTGCTGGCTCATCCTTGCAAAGAAAGTGATATTTATTCATTTTTTAGCCAAAATGCGGCATCTTTGTTCAAAACCAATAAGGATGCATCAGAAGTGGACCAACTGGCTTGTATTTGCTTTGTTATCAATCGTATGGGGCAGCTCCTTTATCTTAATAAAAGAAGGATTGAAGGCATTTACACCCTACCAGGTAGCTTCGCTTAGAATGCTTTTTGCGGGACTGGTTTTATTGCCATTTGCGATCAAATCATTCCGAAAAATACCCAAAGACAAAATGGGCATCGTGATCGTATCTGGCTTGATTGGCAATTTTATCCCAGCCTACCTTTTTTGCATTGCAGAAACGAGGATAGATAGTGCTTTAGCAGGTATTTTAAATTCCCTAACCCCCTTATTTACCATCCTGGTAGGTGTTGTATTCTATAAAACACAAACCACCACGATCAAGTTTTTAGGCATTTTAATTGGATTTGTTGGATTGACTTTTTTGCTCTTAACCGGAAAGGATATGCATTTTGAAAATCTTTCTTATGCGAGCCTTGTCCTCATTGCAACGATGATGTACGGGGTCAATGTGCACACAGTTGGCAGGAATTTAAAAGCCATTGGTTCCATACAAATTGCTTCAGTTGCATTTTCATTCTTAATTCTACCAAGCGCTGCCGTCTTGTTTTTTACAGGTTTTTTTGAGTATAATTTTAGTGACCCATTGGTTATTCATAGCATTATGACAAGTGCCATTTTAGGCATGGTGGGCACCTCAATGGCATCTATCTTATTTTATTATTTAGTAAAAAAAGCAGGAGTTTTATTTGGCTCAATGGTTACTTATGGTATCCCAATCGTGGCGGTGGTATGGGGTTTGATCTATGGAGAATCTTTGGCGCCATTGCAAGTAGTTTGTTTAGGCGTGATTTTATTGGGCGTCTATATTGTGAATAGAGGGAACTTGAATTTCATTCCATTCTTAAAACAAAAAAGCCCCCAATCATAAATTGAGGGCTCAATAAGTCACAAAAAAATGCCGATTAAACGGTCATTATTTCTTTTTCTTTTGCTTCTAAATGTTTTTCAACTAAAGCAATATGCTTATCGGTTAATCCTTGAATGGTATCTTCTGCACCTTTGCAGATATCTTCACTCATACCGTCTTTTTGTAATTTCTTTACTTGCTCAATATGGTCTCTTCTGATATTGCGAATAGCCACTTTGCTTTGTTCTCCTTCTCCACCTGCCTTTTTTACCATTTCCTTTCTGCGCTCTTCGGTCAATGGCGGCATGAATAATCGAATATTGACCCCGTCATTTTGAGGGGTGATCCCAATATTCGCGCCCATGATGGCTCTTTCAATTAAAGGCAACATGTTTTTTTCCCAGGGCTGAATACTAATGGTTCTGGCATCCAGTACTTGAACATTGGCAATCTGGCTAATTGGAGTAGGGGTGCCATAATAATCTACATTGACGCCTTCTAAAATGGCAGGCGAGGCTTTGCCCGCACGAATTTTAGACAATTCTATCTCTAAGTGATTGATGGCTTTTTTCATGCCATTTTCTGCTTCTGTACTAATTTTCTTCAATTCCTCTGACATAATTCAATGTTTTCAAAGGCAAAGCTAATAAATCCTTGGTATTCTGCCCTTACCTTTTTTTATGGCAGTAATTTTTCTATCTTTGTACGAACGTTAAAATACAATTATGTCAACAGCGGAATTAAAAAGAACAGCTTCACAAGTAAGAAGAGATATCGTTAGAATGGTGCATGCACAACAAAGTGGTCATCCAGGAGGTTCTTTAGGTTGTACAGATTTTTTAACAGCACTATATTTTAAAGTATTAAAGCACGATCCTGCTTTTAATATGGATGGCAAAGGCGAAGATCTTTTCTTTTTATCTAATGGACATATCTCTCCGGTATTCTATTCTGTATTAGCAAGATCAGGTTATTTTGATATCAAAGAATTAGCCACATTTAGAATGATCAATTCTCGTTTACAGGGTCATCCTACTACACATGAACATTTACCAGGCATTCGTATTGCAAGTGGTTCTTTGGGACAAGGCATGAGTGTAGCAATTGGCGCTGCTTTATCTAAAAAATACAATAGCGACGTTCGTATCGTTTATTCTTTACATGGGGATGGTGAATTACAAGAAGGTCAAAACTGGGAAGCCATTATGTTTGCGGCGCATAATAAAGTAGACAATTACATTGCAACAATAGATGTAAACGGACAACAAATTGACGGACCATTGAACAAGGTCTTGAATTTAGATAGCTTGGAAGATAAATTCAAGGCATTCCATTGGACAGTATTACATATGGATGGTCATAATATGGAGGAGATTGTAGCCACTTTAGAGCACGCTAAAACTT
>JBILIU010000079.1:0-6102 GCA_044368905.1 Sediminibacterium sp.
TTTGAGCGGCTGCTATAATATCCTTTCCTTCTAATATTGGAACCATCACCTGTTGTTGCACCGGTGTTGCTGTTTCGTAACCCATGGCGTCAATACCGTCCAAAATGCGCTGATCCAGCCCTAAATCGATAAACTTCAAAATGTGTAATTTAAGAACAAAGGTAACCTATAATTTTTCAAATAGGAGGTTCAATATTCTTGGTATCTGGCTTCTATCAGCGTCATCAAATTGTTCATCTAACTGAACTAATTGAAAACCCGAAGCATTTGCAGCTTGAATAAAATCTGTCACATGATGATTGAAGCAGGTAACAACCTGTGTACCAGATTCGGTTTCAAATCTTGCTTTAGAGCCCGCATATTGTTTAAAGGGATGTAATTCACCAATATAAACACCCGTGCCTTTATTACTCACTTTTGCTAATTTTTGAAAAACAGCATGAAGGTCTTCGATATGCTCAAGCATTAAACTAAAGGTAACAAGGTCATAAGTATCCTTTGCAAAAGTCCAGTCCTTTGTGATATCTGCTTCGATAAAATTGACTTTATCAGACTGGATTTTATTTCTTGCAATATCAAGCATGCCATTAGATAAATCTATGGCAGTAATTTGATCACAGATGGTTAAAAGCCATGCCGTATTCTTGCCGGTACCGCAACCCACTTCTAAACAATGCTTAAAGCTTTTTCCTTGTACTATTTTTTGTAATGACAAAGCTTCAAGGTCTCTTGTTTTATTATCATTGGTATCGTATTGTGCTGACCAACTATTGTAGGCATTTGCTATATCCATATTTAATGCATTCTTATTTTAATAAAGATAATACTATAAAGCCTTTATTGCAATTATGTCGAAATTAAATTATGGTGCCAAATTATTCTTTACAAAATCTGCACAGTAATCTTTGATTAAATTTCTCACTGAATCAAAAGCGGCTTCAATTTCGTGTTCTGTTCCAGTTGCTTTTGCTGGATCGGGGAAATTATAATGAAATTTTTGAGCTTTCGTTGGGAAATAGGGACAGCGCTCTTTGGCGTTATCACATACGGTAATCACATAGTCAAATTCAATCCCAGTATACTCTAAGATATTGTTAGAAGTATGATTAGAGATATCAATGCCATCCTTTTGCATTGTGGCAATTGCTTTTGGATTCACCCCATGTGTTTCTACCCCAGCGCTATATACTTCTGCTTTATTTCCTCCAAAGTATTGTAAATAACCATGTGCGATTTGACTGCGGCAGCTATTGCCTGTGCATAATACTAAAATGTTCTTCATTGAATTAGATTATAATTAAAAATGCTTCTTTTTTTATTTTTAGAATACACCTACTAACAACAACCTCCTCCAGGAACACAAACTTTTTCATCCACCTTATCTGAACTTGGTTTTTGTGCAAAAACAGTGACACTAAAAATGCCAGTTGATCCGGTTTTAAATTGATTGATTTCATCTTGAGATAAATAATTGATTAAGATATCATCAGGAATCACGATTGGTTTTTCTTTTTGAATGGTTACATTTTCAAATCCATTTGCATGAATTAATTCCATGTAAACTTCTTTTTGAATTGCACCAGCTACACAACCAGCGTACATTTCGGCATCCTTTCTTAAACCTTCAGGCAATGCACCTACTAAGACCACATCAGAAATGCTAAAATGACCGCCCGGTTTAAGTACTCTAAGGATGTCTTTTAAAACAGCATCTTTATTTGGTACCAAATTCAATACACAATTACTCACCACCACATCAGCCGTATTTGCCGTAATAGGCATATGCTCAATATCTCCTTGTCTAAACTCTACATTATTAAACCCTCTTATCTCTGCATTCGCTCTTGCTTTGTCAATCATAGCAGGTGTAAAATCAACGCCAATCACTTTACCTGTTTCACCAGTCTCGTGACGTGCGATAAAACAATCATTGCCTGCACCACTTCCTAAGTCAATCACCACATCTCCTTTTTTAATTCTTGCAAACTGTGTTGGCAAGCCGCAGCCAAGACCCAAATCGGCATCGGCATTGTATCCTTCTAAAGTTGTGTAATCCTCGGACATGATATTGTACACTTCTGTAGAACATCCACCAGCACCACAGCAAGAAGCCATATTATCGGCCTTGTCTTGTAGCGCAATTTCACTGTACTTTTGTCTTACGATTTCTTTTAATTGTTCTTCGGTTTGCATAAATTTTATTTATAAATTTTTTGAATTTTTGTTTAACAACATTTGCTAGCTGGCAGGGTCAATTTGTCTAATAATAGCCCTAACTGATTTTTTGCTTTCGCCCATTCTTTTTCGTCAATACAATAACATACAGAAACGCCATCGATATCCCCTTTAATGAGCCCAGCAGCCTTCAATTCCTTTAAGTGCTGAGAAACAGTACTTTGAGAAAGCGGCAATTCATCTACAATATCACCACAGATACAAGACTGGCGTTTTAGTAATACATTCAAAATAGCCACCCTAGCAGGATGTGATAAGGCTTTAGCATATTTCGCAATGCTTAATTCCTGTGCTGAATAGTCTTTGGTTTTAGTGGTTCCCATATTAATCGTAAAATTACGATTAATATGGGAAATGAAAAAATAAACTTAAATTGAAGTATGAAAAGAATACTTCAAACCACCCTATTGACTGGCTTAATGCTAGTTACAATTCATCAAGCATTTGCACAACCAGCAAAGGCCGAAGCTGCTATTCAGTCCATTATGCAATCTAACCCTGTGGTTGGGCTATCCGTTGCTGTGGTGAAAAATAATAAAGTGATCTACAATCACTCCTTTGGTTTTAAGGATGTTGAGAAGCAATTGCCCTTGACCAATGCATCCATATTTAGAATCGCATCCATCTCTAAATCATTCACCACCACTGCCATCATGCAATTGGTTGCAGAAAAGAAAATAAGATTAGACCAAGATATCAGTGAACTTGTTGGTTTTAAAGTAAGGAATCCAAAGTTTCCAAATACAGTCATTACTTTAAAAATGGCATTGTCTCATAGGTCTTCCATCAATGATAGTGAAGGCTACTTTAGCTTAGACGCCATTGATCCGGCTACAAATCCAAATTTTGCAAAATGTTACAATGCATACGAACCCGATAAAGGCTATATGTATTGTAATTTAAACTACAATTTAGCGGGATCTATACTAGAAAAAATCACTGGTATTCGTTTTGATAAATACATTCAACAACAAATATTAGATCCGCTTGGACTTTATGGAGGATACAATGTGAATGCTTTAGATAGTAATTTAATTGCAAAAATTTATGAATTCAATAAAGAGACCCAAGGTTTTACTTTATCTCCCAATGCATATGCACCAAGAACTGAGGAGATCAATAACTACACTATGGGCAGAACAACCCCAATATTTTCACCAACAGGAGGCATGAAGATATCCGCAAATGACCTTGCCAAGTATATGATCATGCATAGTCAATTGGGTAAATACAAAGGCGGGAGGATGATATCTAAAAACTTATCAAAACAAATGCAGGCAATCATTTCTGAAGAAGAAAACTACGGGATGGCATTAGAAACGTCTACACAATTAATTGCAGGAAAAACGATGATTGGCCATACAGGTGTAGCTTACGGCCTATACAGTATTATGTTTTTTGAACCCAAAGAAAAAATTGGCTTTGTAGTCATCAGCAATGGCTGCGATACTAAAACAATCAATGGATTCAATGCAGTATTGCATCAAACTGTAAATAGTTTATACGATAATATAATTCGTTAAAAGAATAACATCACTAGCACTAAAACAATTCCTGCTAAAGTAAAATACATTCCTTTTTTGAAAATGGTTGTTCCAGGCATAAACATGTAGAAAGAGGAGATCACAAAAAACATTAAAGAAACACCAAAGAATATATTTAAATAATATAAAGGATCCTTATTGGTTGCTTTATGCATCTTGGTCATCTTATTTAATAAGTAGGGTAATTCCATTACTTTAAAATCTGCTACACCAGTCGTTTTATTGTAGGTGCCTTGTGGGAAAGTGATCACATCAAGTGTATCTGAAATGATTTTAAGATTTTTGATTTTGATAGCAGCCCCAACTGCATGTGATTCAAGACCGGTTGCTACAGTGAGTACTTTTTGATTTTCTTGTTTCAAAAAATCGGTATCTCTAAAAATCATGATAATACCGCTCACTGAATAAATGGCCATGATACCTGCTAAAAAGAAGCCAAGGTATCTGTGGTAAATGCGCATGTTTTTTGATACGTCGCTCATAGTATAAATTTGAAAGACATGGTGTCTATGGTGAATGTAAAATAGAATGCTAAATTACGGAATCTAGCTAATACTTAATACATAGGCGACAAAAGATCTAATGAGATTGATCATATTAGCCTACAGATAGTTATCAAAAGTAGATATATTTGAATTGTAGATGATTTGTAATAGGTCTCTTTATAAATAAATACTATGAAACAATTTATTTTATCAGGTTTACTCATTTTAATTAGCCAATTGCATGTCCATGCACAACAATCAAAAGTACATATCAACCATACTGCCATTTATGTAATGGATATACAAAAAACAGCCTCATTTTATTCCAATGTTATTGGTTTAGATACAGTGCCTGAGCCATTTCATGATGGGAAGCATATATGGTATAGCACAGGAGCACATACCATGTTGCATGTCATAGCGGGCGCAACGGCAAAAAAGGACTATTACAAAAATCAACACACTTGTTTTACAGTTCCAGATTTTAACCTGTTTATCAAAAAATTAAAGGGGCTTAATTGGGCATATGAGGATGTGGCGGGTAATCAAAACGCGATAACAACTCGAATAGATGGTGTGCATCAAATTTGGTTACAAGACCCAGATGGCTATTGGCTAGAGATTAATGATGACAATTACTAGTTATAAAAAAGATCTATAATTAAGTTTACATTGCATTATAAATAATGGCATCATGATCATAAAAGAAAAAGCATTTGAATCCTTCACCTGGATTGATATTGAAAATGCAAATAAAAGTGAACTAGAAGTAATTGCAAAAAAGCATAATCTAAATTATTTTTTAATAAAAGATGCGCTTGATATTGGTCATTTGCCTAAATATGAGCAACTGCATAAACACGATTTTTTTATATTCAGGGCTTATACATCCAATATCAATTTGAATATTGATGAAATTGGTGAAATGTCTAATAAGATAGCCTTCTTTCTATTTGATGACAAGTTAATTACAATTCACCGTGCTCCTTTTTCTTTTTTGAATATACACGAAGAAAAGCATATTAAAATAAATGAGCTTTTTTTAAGAATAATTGGTTTCATGATTGATACATTCAAAAAACCAACAATCGAAATTTCAAATAAAATAACCGAGATTGAAAAAATAATCTTTTTAAAAGACTATAGGGTAGTATTAATTGAAGAACTCTATTATATTAAGACACAATCAAGGATATTAAAGAAAATAATTTCAATTACAGAGGCGACTATTCTAAAATCTCAGGATAAATATAAGGTTTCCTATATCTATCAAGACATACAAGATAATCTTCTAAATCTGCTTACTATCAATGAAGAATCTGTAGAAAATTCTACACAGTTAATGAATACCTATCTTTCATTAAGTGATCAAAAGAATAATGAAGTGGTTCGTCTATTAACCATATTTTCTGTGTTTTTTCTACCACTAACTTTTATTGCAGGCATCTATGGAATGAATTTTAAATTTATGCCTGAGTTAAATTGGAAATTAGGATATGCATTTGCTTTATGTTTAATGGCAATTGTTGTAATTGTAATTTACCTCTGGTTCAGACGAAAAAGAATCCTTTAAATAAACTTGAATATAAAAGGTATTACAAAAGTGACAAAGGCAGTCCAAACAGCATAGACCGGTATAAATAATGCGATATCCCCTTCTACATCTTGTATAGAAGCTTTCCCCTTAAGGTTTTTGAATAAGCCATAGGATACTATTAATAAATGTATAAAGATCAAAAGGTTCGCACCTAAGACTGCGATTCTGTTAGGTGAAAGGCCAAACTCAGAGAGTCTAAATAAAATAGCAGAAAGTGCAATTGCATTGGCGATAATGGTTA
>JBILIU010000081.1:0-5924 GCA_044368905.1 Sediminibacterium sp.
TGAATGGTCTTGTTGTTGCTTTAACTAAAACAGATGTGGTAGTAAACATTGGTTTTAAAAGTGATGGCTTGGTATCATTGAATGAATTCCGTGACACCAATGGTGTTAAAACTGGTGATACAGTTGAGGTAATGGTAGTAGAGAAAGAAGACCGCGATGGTAATCTTCACTTAAGCCGTAAGTCTGCTCGTATCTATCGTGCTTGGGAGCGTATTATGGAAGTACATAAGACTGGTGAAGTTGTTACTGGTTTAGTGACAAGCAAAACAAAAGGTGGATTGATCGTTGATGTATTTGGTATGGAAACTTTCTTACCAGGTTCTCAAATCGACGTGAAGCCAGTTACAGATTACGATCAGTTCGTAGGAAAAACAATGGAGTTCAAAGTTGTTAAGATTAACGAAACAATTAAGAATGCCGTTGTATCACATAAAGCATTAATTGAAAGTGATATCGAGGCACAACGTGCAGAGATCATGAGTAAATTAGAGAAAGGTCAAGTATTAGAAGGTGTTGTTAAAAACATCACTGATTTCGGAGCCTTCATGGACTTAGGTGGATTAGATGGTTTATTGTATATCACGGATATCTCTTGGGGTAGAATTTCTCATCCAAGTGAAGTGGTTAAGATGGATCAGAAGATTCAAGTGGTTGTATTAGACTTTGATGATGACAAAAAACGTATCAGCTTAGGTTTAAAACAATTGACTCCACACCCTTGGGATGTATTACCAGCTGACTTATCAGAAGGTAGTGTAGTGAAAGGTAAAGTTGTGAACATCGAAGATTACGGTGCGTTCTTAGAAATTCAACCAGGTGTTGAAGGTTTAGTACACGTTTCTGAAATCACTTGGGCGAACACACCTATCAACGCTAAAGAATTCTTCAAATTAGGAGATGAGCATGAAGCGAAAGTAGTTACATTAGATAAAGATGCTCGTAAGATGAGCTTGAGTATTAAACAAATGTCTCAAGATCCTTGGAGCGCTATCGATAATAAATTCCCTGAAAATAGCATGCACAAAGGTCTAGTTAAAAACATCACTCCTTACGGTGTGTTTGTTGAATTAGAATCTGGCATTGGTGGTATGATTCACATCAGCGATTTAAGCTGGTTGAAGCGTTTCAATCACCCTTCTGAGTATGTGAAAGTAGGTGAGTCTATCGATATCAAAATCTTGAACATCGACAAAGAAAACAGAAAACTTCAATTAGGACATAAGCAATTAGAAGAAGATCCTTGGAATGCATTAGAAGCAACTTTTGCAATCGGATCTATTCACGAAGGTACCATCGTTCGTAAGGATGACAAAGGTGCTATCGTACAAATGCCTTATGGTTTAGAAGGTTTCGCGCCTAACCGTCACTTAGCTAAAGAAGATGGCAAGCAAGTACAAGCAGAAGAAACAGCACAATTCATGGTGATCGAATTTGATCGTAATGAAAAGCGTATTGTAGTTTCTCATGCAAGAATTTGGGAGCAAAACATCCAAGAAGAAAAAGAAGTAGCTAAGAAAGAGGCAAAAGCTGAAAGTGACAACACTAAAAAAGCAGTTAAAGCAGTACAAGCTAAAGTAGAGAAATCTACATTAGGTGATTTAGGTGCTTTAGCAGAAATCAAAGCTAAATTAGACGAAAACAAAGAAGGATAGTTTTTTGGTTCAAAAAACACTTTGATAATATTGAAGCCCCGCAATTGCGGGGCTTTGGTTTTATAGAGCTAATGCATTCAATCCATTTCTATACTTAAAGGGGGAGCAGGCCTTTTGTAGGTAAATAATTGACTATCAAGTGGGTTTTAGCTATTTCTTAACGTGAAAGCCTTTATTCGCAATCTTTTTCGTCCTAAATTGGGGATTATTAGTTAATTTTGCCACCCTGTATGAATAGAATCATCTTATTATTTTGCCTGGTTTTAAGTTTGAGTGCTTGTACTTCAAAGTTCCAAAAAGTGTTGAAGAACAAGGACACAGACTACAAAGTTAAAATGGCAGAAAAATATTTTGCAGAAAAGAAATACATTAATGCACAACAGCTCTTTGAATCAGTCATTCAGTTCGTAAAAGGAACACCTCGTTACGAGGAATTATATTTGATGTATGCTAATTCTTATTATTACGATAAGGATTATGATAATGCGGAAAATATATATAAAACTTTTATTGAGTATTTCCCTAATTCTGCAAAAGTAGAAGAAGTAGAATTCATGAGGGCATATACTTTTTATAAGCGTTCCCCAAAAGCTGAATTAGATCAAACCACCACCAATAGAGCAATGCAATTAATGCAATCTTTCATTGATGCGCATCCAACAAGTACAAGAGTGAAGGAAGCGTCTGATGTTATAGATGCGTGTAGAGCAAAGCTGGAATTGAAAGACTATAAAACTGCTACATTGTACTATGATCTTGCTTTGTACAGAGCTTCTGCAGTATCTTATGGTTTATTATCAGATTATTTTCCAGATTCTAAGCAGGCTGATAAGTACAAATTATTAACATTGAAATCCTATTTCAAGTTTGCAGAAAATAGTTTCATTGATAAACAAAAAGAGCGTTTTGAAAAAGTGATTGTAGAATACAATGATTTTGTAGATAGATATAGCGACAGTCCATTGATGACAGAAGCTAAAAAAATAAAGAAACAAACTGATCAATATTTAAATAATATAAAATGAGTAAATTAAGAAGACATATGGGTGCTAATACACCTGCTGTTGTAGAAACAAAAAGTTTGAAAGCATTAAAAGCAAAGACTGGAAATTTGTATGAATCAATTTCTATCATTGCAAAAAGAGCAAATCAAATTAATATCTCTATTAGAGAAGAATTACACTCTAAATTAGAGGAGTTTGCTAGTCACACAGACAGCTTGGAAGAAATTCATGAGAATAAAGAGCAAATTGAAATCTCTAAAGCTTATGAGCGCATGCCAAATCCTGCGATTTTAGCAACTGCTGAATTCATTGACGACAAGATTTATCATCGTAAAAATGAGGAAGCGGATCTATTCCGTTAGACTTATTAAGGTATTTATATAAAACGTCCCGAAGATTCGGGACGTTTTTGTATTTTAGGGTATAAAACAACTAGGTATGTTTTTAAAGAAATTATCGATCTTATTATTATGCTATTGTACTTTTCAGCAATTGAAAGGGCAGGAGCTTTCGGCTATTGTAAGCCTACAAACCAATAAGGTGGATAATCAAGTGGATCCTAAATTTTTTACGCAACTTCAAACACAGTTAAAAGATTTTATCAACCAGCGTAAATGGACTTCAGATATTTTTACGCAAGAGGAGAAAATTGATTGTAGTTTTTATATTACGATTGAATCTGTGGTTTCTCCAGGTGTATACAATGCTAAATTAAGTATTGTTGCCAATAGGCCAGTGTATCGCGCCAATTATTCAACGCCATTATTGAATATGCAGGATGCTAATTTTACGTTTAAATATCAATTAGGTCAGCCTATTGAATTCAATGAAAACAATGTAGCCAGAACAGATCCATTAGAAGCGAATTTAACAGCCACACTTGCTTACTATGTGTATATTATTTTAGGTTTAGATTATGATTCCTTCTCTAAAAATGGAGGTGCGCCTTATTTTAGTAAAGCTTTAAATATTGTATACAACGCCCCAGATGGATCGGGCATCAATGGATGGAAATCTTATGATGGACAACGTAACCGATTTGTATTAATTGATAACTTGACTAAATCTGGATTTGAAAAATTACATGAAATTAGTTTTAACTATTATAGAAAAGGTATAGATCAATTGGCAGAAAAGCCAGAGCAGGCCAAAGTGGCTATCCTCAATGCACTCATGAGTTTACAAGAATTGAACGAGGACAATGTCAATTCTATGGCTATTTCTATCTTTATGCAAGGTAGGGTGACAGAATTGATTGGTTTGTTTTCGGATGCCGACCGGACAACTAAGAAACAATTGATGGCCACATTGTCTGCGATAGATATTACCAATATCAATAAGTATAAAGCCTATTTTGAATGAAAAATACAATCATTTTTGGCATGCTATTGCTTGCAGCATGTGCATCAAGAGCAACAAAGAGTGGGACGCTTTTACCTATTAAAACCATGCAACAAACAGTATGGCAGTTAATGCAAGTAGATGAATACCTGACAAGACAAATACAAACCGATACCACCATAGCACCATCCCTCAAGAAAGCTGAATATTATCAACGTGTATTCAATCTTAACAAAGTAGATCGAGTGCAATTTTATGCTACAATGGATTATTTGGATAAGCATCCTGTGGAAATGAAAGTATTATTGGACTCGGTGGAAGCATTATCGAAAAGAGAAAAATTAGCCCTTATTGCACATTAATTTTATGTAAATAAATGGAGGTCTCAACAAACACTTTTACTTTTGATATCTTAAACTAATAAATTATACAATTATGCCAATTTCAATCGGACAAAACGCCCCTGATTTCTCATTATTTGATACAGATAAAAATCTCGTTCATTTAGCGGATGCTAAAGGTAAGAATGTGGTGCTTTTATTTTTCCCACTTGCATTTACAGGTGTTTGTACAACTGAACTATGTACTGTAAGAGACAATATTGCAGCATACAATTCAACCAATGCACAAGTCTATGGTATTTCTGTAGATTCTTTATTTGCATTAGGTAAGTTCAAAGAAGAGCAAAAATTAAATTTTCCTTTATTGAGTGATTTTAATAAAGCAGCAGCAACAGCATTTGAAGTATTGTATGAAACTTTCCCTGCTTTTGAAATGCAAGGTGTAAGCAAGCGTGCAGCTTTTGTACTTGACGCAAATGGAGTGGTACAATATGCAGAAATTTGTCCAACACCTGGTGACTTGCCTAATTTTGAGGCGATTCAAACAACATTGAATTCATTGAACTGAAACGTTAAAAATTGTTAGGGCTATATAAAATATAAGCCCTAACAATTTTAACAGCTTATGATTTTTTGGATCATGTTAGGTTTTATAGAATATAAACCTACATGATTTAAAATCGAATGATATAAAAAAAGGATAACGTTTACGTTATCCTTTTTTGGTTCGTGTTAATTTTTAAATCGATTTCGATTAAAGGCTTTATCTATCACAAACTTCTACAATCAAGAATTTTAAATAATGCGTGTTCTCCATGCCCCATATAATAGGGTGGTCGCTCGACTGTGATTGATAAGTGACTTGTCTAATCCTTTTCTTGGCGTCTTTTGCAGCCATATAAATGGTATCTAAGAATAGTTCTGGACTTACAAGGTTCGTACAACTAGAAGTCACTAAGAAGCCTCCGTTGTTGATCATTTTCATCCCCCTTAAATTAATCTCTTTATAACCTGTGACTGCTTTTTCGATACTACTTCTACTTTTTGTAAAAGCAGGTGGATCCAACATCACCACATCATATTTCCTGCCTTCTTTGCCCCAGTTTTTTAGGACATCAAAAGCATTCATGGCTTCAAATTTCACAATATGATCTAATTTATTTAACGCCGCATTTCTGTTGGCTTGGGCCACTGCATTTTCAGAAATATCAATACCTAAAACAGATTTTGCGCCGTAATGTGCAGCATGTATTTCAAATGTTCCCGTATATGTAAATGCGCCTAAAACATCTGCACCTTTCACAATATGTTGAATAGCGCGACGGTTGTCTTGTTGGTCTAAAAAATAACCGGTTTTTTGTCCATGCTCAATGTCTACATAAAAATTTAACCCATTTTCTTGAATGATGATTTCTGTTGGAAAAGGGTCGGATAAAAAATCCTTCTTCTGTTCTAATCCTTCTAGTTCTCTAACAGGTACATCGTTCCTTTCATAAATACCTTTTGGTTTAAAGATGGTATTGATCGCATCTACTATGGCAGTTTTCCATTGCTCTATTCCTAATGATAAAGTTTGTAAAACAAAA
>JBILIU010000082.1:0-5889 GCA_044368905.1 Sediminibacterium sp.
GGAGAGAAATTTTATATTCCAGGAAGTATCTTACAAGTTGCTGTTGCGCCTGCACTAAAAGCCAACTGGGGTATGAAAAATAATGCAGATGTGTATTTTAACAATAGCCCTGTATTTAGAGTACAGCCCGATGCCATCGCCAATGGAACCATCACACCTCTTGCGTGGTTTGCATCAGATAAAACTTTAAGAAGCGGCTGGGCGTTTGGACAAGCATACTTACAAGATGGTGTCGCTGCTTTTGAAGCAAAATTGGGAAAAGGCAAGTTATTTGTGTATGGACCTGAAATTACTTTCAGAGGTCAAACACATTCTACTTATAAAATGTTATTCAATCAGTTGTATAAATAATTTAAAAAATAGTCTCTTCTGATAGGATTATAAAAAAAGGAGCTACAAATTGTAGCTCCTTTTTTATTTGAATTGTCTTTACTTAAATTCAATTTTCATTGATTGTAAAAACAATCATCTAACTTATTTATCCAAATGGTTGTTCGATCGAAATACTTTGTTTCGAAAAATAATGTGGTCCATCTTCGGCAATGTATAAACAGTCTTCTAAACGAATTCCAAATTCACCAGGAATAGAAATAGTTGGTTCATTGCTAAAACACATACCAACAGCCAAAGCTGTTTTATTTCCTTTTACAAAATTAGTCCACTCATGTCCTTCTAGACCAATGCCATGTCCTGTTCTATGTGGCAGCCCAGGTAATTTATAATTGCTTTTGAATCCTGCTTTTTCAATCACTGCTCTTGCTGCTGCATCTACCACTTCACATGGTGCACCAATTTTGATTGCAGCAAATGCGGCGTTCTGTGCTTCCAATTCAATATTCCAAACATCTATTTGTCTTTGACTTGGCTTGCCTACCACGATTGTTCTAGTGATATCAGAAGCATATCCTTCTACACTTGTTCCGCCATCTACCATTACAATATCGCCTTCGCGAATCACTTGAGGTGTGATACTACCATGAGGCAATGCGGAATATTTCCCTACTTGCACCGAAGCGCCGCCACTATAGCCTAGCTTTCTAAAAGCTGCACTGATATTGCCACTGAATTCAGACTGAGACATGTCTGGACGAATGGTTGCAAACGCTGCTTGATATGCTTTAATCGTTACATCACTTGAATACTGCATCAAAGCTAATTCTGCTTTTGTCTTATACATTCTACAACCTGCTGTAACTGGTGTTGCATCAACAATATCAAAACCTGTTGCTAATTTTTTAACACCATCCGCAATGAAAAAACGAACACGCTCTTCCATGCCGATTTTTTTAAATCGAACACCACGATCTTTAATGATATTAAAAATTAACGCATAAGGACTTTCGTGTTCTTCCCAACATCTTACTTCATCTCCAAATACTGGATTCAATAATTCCATCGCCCTATCTTCTTCGAACTTTGGACAAACATAGGCAATCGGACCCTTTGCTGGAATAACTACACCAAAAGTTCTTTCACTCTGTCCCCAACGCATACCAGTGAAGTAAAAACAAGACACAGTGCCTTCTAAAAAGATAGCATCTATTTTTTCCTTTTCCATAATAGACTGTGCTTTCGCAATTCTTTGCTTGCGCTCATCTACTGTAATGGGCACCACACCTTCTTTCATTGGGGTTAAGTCCTCAATTGATTTAGGTAAATTGATAGCGTACTTATCTACCGAGTTGCTTGCTAAAACTTTACCGCCTAATCCTAATGTGCCTGCAGTTAAAAATGCAGTGCTTAAAAATTTTCTTCTATTCTGGCTCATTGTATTTTATTTATTCGATAATAATTTTAATTCCTTTTCATTGATCATTTTCCTACTACCATGCAATACCATAATCCTCTCCATGATTAGAACTGCCGCCCCACATGGATCCATGCTTCCAATCAAATAAAATGGCGTTGATAGGACCACTTGTACGATCATCAAAAGTTAAATTATAGCCTCTAGCTCTTAAGTCTTTTCGAACCCACTCAGAAACATTGTCATGCAATAAGATGCTGCCTGGTCTTGGTTTTCTGTCTGCAATTTTAGTACCTCCTAAAGAAAGCCAAAGTTGATTTGAATTGATATTCGCAGCTTCAGTTGCTTCTTGAACAGTCATTCCAAATTCAACCATATTTAAAAAGAATTGCAATAAATTTTGATCCTGTGTGTCACCACCCTGCACACCAAATGCCATATAAGGCTTGCCGTCTTTGATGGCTATACTTGGTGTTAAAGTCACTCTTGGTCTTTTACCTGGTGCAACTACATTGAAAGGGCTTTGTGCAGAATCCAATACAAAACTTTGCATGCGTTGACTCAAACCAACGCCTGTGTTACCCGCAATGGTTGCTGGCAACCATCCACCACTTGGCGTGATAGACACAATCCATCCTTCTTTATCAGCAGCTTCAACAGTAGTAGTACCTCTCCATAAACGATCCATATAATCTGCATCGATTGGTAATTTTTCATTCGGGTTTAGAGATGCGATATTTCTTAAATCATGCGCTGGCGCAAATCCACTTTTATTTTTTGCAGTATCAGTTGAAGGTTGAAATCCTTTTGCTTTGATTAAATCCATATATGGATTTGTTTTGCCTTCAAAAGGATAAGGATCTCCAGGACCTGCATTGGCATTGTTCTTTGCCATATCAATTTCACCTGCTCTTTGTTTTGCATAAGCTTTACTTAATAAACCAGTCATTGGTTGGTTGGTCGCAAATTTTGGATCGCCATAATAAAAATCACGATCTGCAAAACTTAAATTCATTGCTTGATAAATGGTGTGCATATAATCCGCAGAATTATAGCCCATTTTTTTGAGGTCAAAATTTTCTACAATATTTAAAGCTTGTAATAATGAAGGTCCTTGTGTCCATGATTGTAATTTATACACATCAATACCTTTATAGTTGACCATCGACGGCGCTTCTTCCGTAGGGCTCCAGTTTTTTAAATCTTCTTTGGTAATCAATCCGCCTTGCTCTTGCACCCCTCTTACAAATTCATCTGCAATATCACCTTTATAAAAACGATCATATGCAGCCCAGATAGCCTCTTTACGAGACTTGCCTTGTTTCAATGCAGCTTGCTCGGCGTCTACCATTTTTTGTAAAGTATTCAATAAATCTTTTTGTACAAATATTTCACCAGCAGCTGGTGCTTCTCTTTTTTCTCCTAAATGAGGTAACAATACTTTCTTACTATATGGCCAGGTTTTGATCATCGCTTTACCACGCTCAATACTATTTGCAGTTTGCGCATCAATTGGATAGCCTGCAGCTAGATCCATCGCAGGTGCCAATACTTCTTTTAAACTCATAGAGCCATAATTCGCCAACATCAAACAAATGCCTCCTGGTGTGCCAGGGGTAGTGGCTGCTAATGGACCATATTCTGGAGGATAATTAAAACCCTTGCCTTTAAAAAATGCTGGCGTAGCACCTGTTGGTGCAAATCCCATAGCACTAATTGCGATTACTTTTTTTGTTTTGGGATTATAGATCAAAGCCTGTGTTTCACCGCCCCAACTTAACACATCCCACATCGTACATGTTGCAGCAAGCATAGCACATGCAGCATCCACTGCATTACCACCTTTCTGAAACACCATTGATCCTGCAGTTGCAGCCAAAGGTTTACCCGTAATAGCTACCCAGTCTTTACCATGTAAAGGTGGTTTTTGAGTTTGTTGTGCTTTCAAGTTTGTTGCACAAGCCAGTGTGACAACAAAAAATAAAATATACTTTTTCATAGGTTCATAATTGATCCATTGAAAATACATTTTTTAGGTTATATAAATAAAAATGAATGACAAATGGAGTAAGATTTAGTAAATTGAGTAGACAAAATAGTTTTATGAAAAATATCCTTCTAGTGATTGCCTTTGTTTTTACAATGCTTCAAGCAAATGCGCAAACTGCAGACTTTATTATCCGTAACGGAAAACTAATCGACGGTACAGGAAATCAATGGCAATACAAAGATGTGGCCATCAAGGGCAATCAAATTATTGCCATTGGAAATTTGAGCAATTGGAAAGCAGCAAGAGAGGTCGATGCAAAAGGCTTAATTGTAGCGCCTGGTTTTATAGATGTCCACGGACATTTAGAAGGTGGCGAAACAAGAAATCCCTTAGCGAGTAATTTTTTATACGACGGCGTGACCACTGTGGTGACAGGGAATTGCGGCGGATCGTCAGAAAATTTAAATACCTACTTTAATCATTTAGACTCAATAGGGATGTCTATCAATATTGCTTCCTTGATTGGGCATAATACGATTCGCAAACAAGTGATGGGCACCGCAAATAGGCATGCTACAGAAGCCGAAATGCAAGCAATGGAAAAAATTGTAGCACAAGCCATGCAAGATGGTGCAGTAGGTATGTCAACTGGTTTAATTTATATTCCTGGCACTTATGCACCTACAGAAGAAATTGTAAGACTAGCGAAAGTGGTGGCATCAAATGGTGGGGTCTATGCATCGCATATTCGCAACGAAGAAAATCAAGTAGTAGATGCCGTGAACGAAGCCATTCAAATAGGAAGGGCCGCTAACATACCAGTTGAGATTTCACACTTTAAAATTAGTGGTCAAAACAATTGGGGCCGAAGTAAGGAAACAATTCCATTGGTAGTGAATGCAAGAAAAGAAGGCATTGATGTGACCATCGACCAATACCCTTATACAGCGAGTAGCACACAGCTAAGTGTATTATTACCTGACTGGGTTTTATCAGATGGGCAGGATTCTATTTTTGCAAGATTAAAAAATCCAACCATTCGAAAAAAAGTAGCCAATGAAATCATTGGAATTTTAAAAGAAAGAGGGATCAAACATTTTACCTATGCCGTAGTGGCCAATTATAGAGCAGACAGTAGTTATAATGGAAAAGATATCGAAGCCATTAATCTATTAAGAGGTAATAAACATACCGCATTAAGTGAAGCAGAAACAATCATACAAATGATGGAACAAGGTGGTGCACAAATGATTTACCACGGCATGACCGAGTCGGATGTGAAAGCAATTATGCAATATCCTTTTAATATGTTCGCAAGTGATGCAGGCATCGCAATGAAAGGCTATGGTAAACCACACCCAAGGGCTTATGGCACCAATTCACGCGTATTAGGAAGATATGTTAGAACAATGGGCGTGTTGAGTTTAGAAGAAGCAATTAGAAGAATGACCTCCCTGCCTGCGAATAAATTCAATATAGCGAAGAGAGGGGTTATACAAGAAGGCTATTATGCAGACATCGTTGTATTTGATGCGGATGAGGTTTCAGACATGGCCACATTTGAAGACTCGCATCAATATGCAAAAGGATTCAAATATATCTGGGTAAATGGCGCATTAAGTATGGATCAGGCAGTTCAGGTACCCATAAAAAAGGGCAAGTCCATCAGAAAATCATGATAAAAATGTGAAAAAATCTGAAAAAATTATTTAAATATATGATTATCAATGAAATAGATAATTGAAAACATTTTGATAAAAAATTTTATAAATGAACCTAACTGATTGATTATCTGTGTTTTTTTATATGATCAATGATAGAACATGGATAAAAAAAATCTTTTTTTGTTTAAATTTTTTTTTAATTTTTCAAACAATTTATTTAAATTCATGTTCTAACTAACAACAGTTATAAACACGTTCACCAAATCTCCACAATATGGATTCTTTATTTTTACTAGATGCAACTACAGTGATTGCTAAAACGGACTACGTTTCGTTTACATTCTTTGTAGGCACAATGGCCATGATGGCCGCTTCGGTTTTTTTCTTTTTTGAATTGAGCAACACAAGTCAAGAGTGGCGCACTTCGGTATTAGTATCGGGGTTAATCACTTTTATTGCTGCAGTTCACTATTACTACATGCGTAGCT
>JBILIU010000083.1:0-5765 GCA_044368905.1 Sediminibacterium sp.
ATGAGCTATAGGTCCAATCAAAAGAAATATAATTTTGCTACTGGAGTTTCTTTACAAAATGCAGTGCTAGATGGTGAGAATATCAGTTTAAAAACAAGACTGAGTCAAAGTTTTCAAGATATCTTGCCTAATGCAACTTTCAGGTACAACTTCTCCCAAACTAAAAATTTTAATTTAGATTATCGTACCTCAACCAATCAGCCTTCTATCACCCAATTGCAACCGGTATTGGATCAAAGCAATATCAATAGACAGTCTATAGGTAATCCAGATTTAAAAAGAAGCTATGTACATAATTTGAATATTCGTTTTTTCAGTTCTAAAATTTTAGCAGGTAAAAGTTTCTTTTCTACATTGAACGCGTCTACTACAAATAATTCGATTGTTAATTACGATAGCGTTTTACCAAATAGAACTATTCTTACAAGGCCAGTCAATGTCAATGGAGCCTATAGAATCAATGGTTCTATGAATTATGGTTTTGGTATCAAAAAATTAAAATCTAGACTGAGCTTTGGCTTGAATGCTGGATTGAATAATAATATCTCTTATGCGAATGGCTTATTAAATACCATTGTGACAAAGTCTACAGGACCTAGTATGTCGTATACTTATATTGTTGACGATGTCATTGATATCAATTTGACGGCTCGTTATTCCTTCAGTCAAACATCGAATGAGGTGAATCCAACATTAAATACCAACTTTTTAACTAAAGTTTTTGGTGCGGATATGACCAATTACCTGCCATTTAATATTGTATTGAATCAATCCTTCAACTATGCTATTAATACCGGCCGTGCAGAAGGATTTAATACAGCAATTCCAATTTGGAATGCAAGTTTTTCTAAATTTTTCTTAAAAAACAAGAGAGCAGAAATAAAGATGAGCGCCTTTGACTTATTGAATAAGAATATTGGTATTAACCGAAACGTATCTCAGAATCAAATTGTGGATAGATCATACAATGTAATAAGTCAGTATTTTATGTTGACCTTTACTTATAGTTTACAAAAATCTGGATTGGGCGGTGGTGCAAGACCAGGAGGCATGATGATTAGAATGTAAAATAGATAACAGAAATTAAATTAGTTATCTTTAATCAATTAGTTTAAACAGTATAATGATTATAAAGAAATAAAAATAACTTTTATGAAAAAAATACAATTAGTGATTGGGATGTTGATTGCATTAACAAGTGTTACAACATTGGCTACTGCACAAATGAAAGAAGGAAAGATTAGTTATGAGCGTAAGATTAATATGCATCGTAACCTGCCCGATCCTCAAATGAAGTCCATGGTGCCAGAATTCAGGACAGATAAGTTTGAATTAATTTTTAATGAGTCTGTAAGTTTATTTAGATCAGTAGTAGATGACGAAGCGCCAGACCCGTTTGCCAATGCTGGTGGTGGTGGAGGTGGCATGCGTATGAATTTTAGAATGCCAACTGCTAATACCTACACTGATATGGCAAAACAGATGCAATATGAAGAACGTGCATTTTTTGAAAAAGAATTTTTAATTGTTGATTCATTGAAGCAATACAAATGGAAATTATCAGAGGAAACTAAAACGATTGCAAAACAGTTGTGTAAGAAAGCCACTACGATGATTACAGCGCCTCAGATGCGTATGCGTGTTAGCATAGGCGGCGGTGGCAACAATACAGACACTGCAGCGAATACGCCAAGAGCACCAAAAGAAACTGAATTGGTGGTTTGGTATGCCGAGAATATCCCAGTATCATTTGGCCCTGATAATTATAGCGGATTGCCAGGCGTGATTATGGAGATAGATCAAGACAATGGCGCAACAGTTACCACTGCTGTGGAAGTGAGTGCGAAGTATCCAAAAAAAGAATTGGTTGCACCAACAAAGGGTGATAAAATGAATAGAGCGCAGTTCCAAGAAAATATGCAGAAGTTAATGCAAGAAATGCAAAGAGGTGGAGGTATTAGAATGGGTGGAATGAATATCCGTGTAGGAGGTAATTAATCTCTATTTGATTAATTAGGCTTCGAGATAGATTTTAAAAAGGGGACGCAATCGCGTCCCCTTTTTTTTATGGAATGATATTCCATCTCCATCCCAATGCAAATGTTCTGTTGTCGCCTAAATAATAGGCGTAGGCATTGTTACCTCGTACACTAAAGTTTTTGGTCGCCATACTGGCATAAAATTGATCTGTCAGGTTCAAGCATTGGAACCAAAATTCATGTTTTTTCATTGTATAATTGACCCTGAGGTTGAGTACATCAAAACCATTGTAGCGAGTAGCATTGATCTCATCCATAAAATAGCCAGACTGGTGCTGCCATTCTATGGATGAACTTAAAGCAGTATTCCATTGACTTAATAAAGTCAGGTTACTAAAAAAACGAGGTGCAGCCACCATTTCTTTATTGCTAATATCTGTTCCCTTTAAAATGGTGTTCACATACAGGTGCTTTGCATTGCTTCCATTAAAGTTGAGCTGAAATAATTTGCTAAAATTATATTTTACTTGGTATTCTATTCCATAATGTGTTGTTTGACCTGTATTTTGATTTAGATTGACACCGTCTGCTTGTCGGACTGAGATAATTTCATTGCGACCATTCAATTGGTATAAGGCCCATTCGAAATAACCATTGGGTATACTAAGCCAAGATCCAATTTCATAATTCGAAAAACTTTGCGGTAACAGATAAGGTACACGAATGGCATTGTAAATTTCGGTGATTTGAGGTGGGACAAAACCATTACTAAAATTTAAATAGCCACCCCAATTTAATTGATTATAGGTTAAACCAAGTTTAGGCGCCCAATTAGTGAATAAGTTATTTGCAGAGGGCGTTCCAGAAGCTAATTTATTTTTAAACTGGTAATCAAATTGATCATACCTTAAAGTGGCATTGAAACGTAGACGATTGGTAATTGGTTGAATCCAATTTAAATAGATTGCTTTATTATAAATAGTTGTTTGATAGTTGGTGATTAAACTGTCTATGGATCTTCTTGTGTAGCTTGTAAATTTATTGATGTTTGTGTCTTTGAAAATATCAATATAGTTGGCTATTAATCCTTGTTCTGTTGCATCCATATAACCACCTATTAGAATTTTTGATTTTAATTTTTTCAAATTAATCTGATGTTGTAAATCAAAAACATAAGCGTCAAAACGATTTGAATTAATCTGTCCTCTAAACTTTGTAGGATTAGGAGTTGAGGCGATAAGATAAGCCGGATTTTGACTCATGGTATTGCCACGATATAATAAGTTCAATGTTGTTTTTTGTGTTGCACTCCATGCATAGGATAAGTTTTGTCTTATACGAACCAGGTCCAATTTTCGATAGGTAAAGCTTTGTTGGGTGCTATAGTTTCTTGCTTGAAATTTTAAGCTATCCACCGTTCCAGTCATCTGGCCATCATAATGGATGTATTGAAGTTGTTGATACCCGGTCCACTTGTCTTTAAAAGAAAAATCTCTTTTTAAGCTCAAGGCTGTTTTAGTATAATCGCTATATTCAAGTAGTCCATTTTTTTGTCCAATCTGACTTAGGTTCATTGACCAGCCAGATTTTTTACCAGCTTTGTTCCATGCTAAATCAGTTTTTAAAAGTCCATTATTATTGATATGGTTGCTAATAGAAAGCTGATCTCTCGTGGGTCTTGGTGCATGTATAAAATTCACCACCCCACCAATCGCTTCTGCTCCATACAATGCCGAAGCAGGTCCCTTAATCACTTCAATTTGTTGAATGGCGGCGGTATTGATTTCGATGAGGGCATTGTTGCTAAATAAACCGCTTGTTCTAATAGGCAGACCATCCTCTAGGTAGAGGTATAATCCTTTCAAAGAAACTGGCTGTCTAATGGACATCATATGTTGTTCGTTACCAATGGTGGGCATAAAGACCCCACTGACCTTATTCAATAAAAAATCTATTCTTACTGCTTTGGCTTCTTGAATCTGCTTTTGACCCAATACACTTATCGCAATGGGGGATTCAATTCTTTTTTCTTTTGATTTATTGGCAGTGACAATCACTGTTTGCAAACTCGTATCAGATAGTTTGAATGATTTTTCTTGGCTGGAGGCTATAATAGGCGTGGAAAACGATAAAAAAAGAAAAAATTTGAAATGAATTTGCATAGATGCAAATTTAGTAGTTAATTTATTCTAGATTCAATATCGCATCAAGATTTATTCATTTTAATAACACCCAATATGAAAGGTTTGATCATTGCCACCACACTCTTCTTTTTTGTTGTAAACACGCAGGCACAAGTATTGTCTGTAAAAGAACAAGCTGCAACCATCAATGAAGTATTGAATGATAGAATAGACAATTTGTTGCCTAAGTTAATGGATGAAACCAAAATAGATTGTTGGCTCATTATTTCAAGAGAATACAATGAAGATCCCATCTTAAAAACCTTTTTACCTGCAGAATGGCTTTCTGCAAGAAGAACGACGATGCTTGTCTTTTATAGAGATAAAAAAAATGAAAGCATTCATAGTTATGCCATAGCAAGGTACCAGGTAGGCAAGCGTATTCAAGCTGCTTGGAATCCCGAAAAAGAGCCCAATCAATGGAAGGCCCTTTCAAAGCTCATCGATAGTTTAAATCCAAATCAAATTGCTTTAAATACCTCAAATGATTATGGGCATGCAGATGGCTTGCATTTGACAGAGTTCAACGAACTAAAAAATGCCATGACCCCTAGTCAATTAAATAAAATTGTCTCAGCAGAAAAACTAGGTGTTGCTTGGTTAGAAACAAGAACGGAAAAAGAAATGGCCTTCTTTCCAACCTTACTTGCAATCAGTCATCAAATTATTAAAGAAGGCTTTAGCAATCGATCGATTCAACCCAATAAAACAACTACGAATGATTTAGTTTGGTGGTTTAGACAAAAAGTAAGTGATCTTGGTTTGTCAACTTGGTTTCATCCATCAATTGAAATTCAAAGAAGGGTGAGTAATGAAAAAGATGACATCATTCGTCGCGGAGATTTATTGCATGTGGATTTCGGAATCAGTTATTTAAGACTCAATTCGGATGTGCAAGAACATGCTTATGTACTATTACCAAATGAAACTACAGCACCTGCAGAATTAGTTGCAGCATTTAATAAGACCAATAGACTGCAAGATATTTTAACTACCAATTTTAAAACTGGTAGAACAGGCAATGAGATTTTAGCAGCTTCGCTTAATCAGGCAAAAGCAGAAGGCATTCAGCCAAGTATCTACACACACCCAATCGGATTTCACGGTCATGCAGCAGGTACAACCATTGGTATGTGGGATATGCAACAAGGGGTTCCAGGCTCGGGTGATTATGCAATGCGTCCAAATACTTGTTACTCGATTGAATTGAATGCCACGCATACCATTTCGGGATGGAATAAACCAGTAAGAATTGCATTAGAACAAAATGGCTGTTATAATGGATCAAGTTTTGAATACCTTGATGGTCGTCAAAAAACAATACTTTTAATTCAATAAAAAAAAGACGCTACCTCGGTAGCGTCTTTTTTTTATAATTCCGTTATCACCTATTAGGTTTTTATATTATCCCAAAAAGAACTTTACAATAAAATAAGTGATGGCTGCGAGTACAGCACTCACTGGAATAGTTAATATCCATGCCCAAAGTAAATTGGTTGTTACACCCCATCTTACTGCGCTTAATCTTTTTGTTGCACCAACACCAATAATGGATCCAGTGATCGTATGTGTTGTTGAAACCGGGATACCCATCTGTCCTGTG
>JBILIU010000156.1:0-5744 GCA_044368905.1 Sediminibacterium sp.
TTAATACATTCGTCTGTAATTTTGATTGCCATAAAAAATATTTAAATTTTAGAATCGTACTTTTGCTAACAAAGATATATAACTAGCATGAACTTACAAGCAAGAATTAAAGGTTTTGTCACCCTTGGACATCAGCTCTCAGATGCAAATAATGCCCTATTATTTGAAGCAAAATCTGCTGCTTATCAACAAAATGCATGGTTTTTACCCGAATTCATCGACCAAGCTATTCAGCAAATCAGTGAGCAGTTTTTACAGCAAACAGCCCTGGAAACATGGACTGCTGGGTACCCATCTATTTCTGATCAAGCCACGCAGTTAAAGGTTGGTATTGTCATGGCAGGCAATATCCCCTTGGTAGGTTTTCATGATTTATTAAGTACCCTTATTGCCGGACATACTGCCGTAGTGAAAAGATCTTCTAAAGACCAGGTTCTGATGGACTTTATCATTGCTAGTTTAATCAAAATTAATCCAGCATTTGAAGCTCAAATCTTGGTACAAGAACAACTAAAAAATTGCGATGCATATATTGCTACTGGAGGCAATACCGCAGGCAACTATTTTGAATATTATTTTGGTAAATTTCCGCATATCATCCGCAAAAATAAAACTTCAATTGCCATTTTAGATGGGACTGAAACTTTGGCAGAACTAGCTGCCTTGGCAGATGATTGTATGCTGTATTATGGAATGGGCTGCCGAAATGTGACCCAGATTTGGGTACCAGAAGGCTATGATTTTATCCCATTTTTGAATGCCCTTAAAAAATACAATTACTTATTAGACCAACATAAATACAAGCACAATTATGATTATCAATTGGCTTTATTGATGATGGGTAAAAAATTATACATGGATTCTGGGGGTGTCTTAATGAGCGAAAACTCGTCCCCATTTGCCGCAATTAGCCAAATTCATTACCAGCATTATCCATTGGGTAACAGCCCTGCATTTAATATGGATGAAATTCAATGTGTGGTGGGGAAAAGCCAGCTTCCTTTTGGCAGTTTACAAAAACCCCTTTTAGGCCAATATGCAGACGGGGTGGACAGTTTAGCCTTTTTATCAGGCTTGAAATAAACCCTGAAATATGGAGTTATGCTATGGTGAATTTGTAAAATTGTCACGATTAATCAACTCTTTTCTTTAATATTTGTTAAACTCATTGATGGAATTTGTGCCATAATTTCAGCTGCATTAAATTGCAATTAAATTGGTACAGAATTTGTAAAATATATACCGAACTGATTCTTTTACATTAAAAAATAAAAGTATGAATATGAACTTAAAAAACGTAGCTGCCATTATTGGTATTAGCGCAGTAACTACCGTGGCAAGTATGTGGGCTTATGGTAAAATTTCAAGATCCAATTCAAATTTTGAAACAGATGGCAAATTGCCAGCAAATTATGCCAGTTTTTTTAATGGTAGCGCCCCAGCAACGACGGTTGACTTTACACCAGCAGCGAATGCCGCTTCCCCAGCTGTAGTGCATATTAAAACTAAGACCAATGCAAAGCAAGTGCAACAAAATCGCCAACCTAGACAAAGAAATCCTTTCTTCGATTTCTTTGGTGATGAGGATATGTTAGGCGATTATTTTGGAGGCCCAAGAATGCAACCAGAACAAAGAGCAAGTGGAAGTGGCGTATTGATTACTGCAGACGGCTATATTGTTACTAATAATCATGTGGTGAATGGCGCAGATGAAATTAATGTGACCTTAACGAATAAGAAAACCTATAAAGCAAAAGTGATTGGAGTAGATGCTAGTAGTGATATTGCTGTGATTAAAATTGAAGCGAGTGGATTACCTTATTTAGTGTATGGTAATAGTGATGAAATTAAATTAGGCCAATGGGTACTAGCTATTGGATATCCTTTGAGTTTAGATGTAACTATAACAGCAGGGATTATTAGTGCAAAAAATAGATCCATTGATATTAATTCAAGACAGAGTGATAGACCTGTTGAATCTTTTTTACAAACAGATGCTGCGGTGAACCAAGGCAATAGTGGTGGGGCATTAGTGAACACGAGTGGTGAATTAGTTGGCATTAACTCTGCCATTGCCTCTCCTACTGGTTCTTATGCAGGCTACTCTTATGCCATCCCAGTGAATATGGTAAAAAAAGTAGTGACAGATATTGTAAAATACGGAACAGTGCAACGTGCCTACTTAGGCATCTCTTATCCTCAACAGGAATTAAGTGAAGAACAAATTAAGAAATTAGAATCCGACTATAAAGTAAAGATTGGAGATGTGCAAGGCATTGTAGTAACGGATGTATTAGAGGGGGGTGCAGCGAAAGTAGCTGGTATCAAAGTAGGTGATATTTTGACTAAAATAAATGGTGCTCCTGTCACCTCTTCCCCAGAGCTACAAGAACAAATTGCAAAATACAAGCCGAATGATAAAATTGCCATCACTTTAAAAAGAGACAATAAAGACCTTACTTTAAATGCCACTTTAAAAGCGAAACTAGGCAACACCGATTTAGCGAGTAGCAGTAAAGCAGCCGAAAAATTAGGCGGCAAATTAGAAACAATAGATAAAGCCACTGCAGAAAAAAATGATGTAGAAGGTGGCGTAATGGTAAAAGAATTAGGCAATGGCATTTTAGGAAAGAGCCGAGTAGAAAAAGGATTTGTAATTACCCATGTGAATGATCAACCTGTAAAAAATACAGAGGAGTTTTATGAAGCTTTAAAGAAATTAACTGGCGCTACTATTAAACTTTCAGGGGTGTACCCTGGGTTCTTTGGGAATTATGCGTTTATGTTGAATTTGAATGAATAATCTCGAATGTATTTCATAAAAAAGGCACTCAATTGAGTGCCTTTTTTATGATTATTATTTAAATTTCATCGATTGCCAAATAGCTTCTTTTTCTTCAAGACTTAGCTTGGCCAAATCCAACCCATTTTCTTTTGCATAGGTTTCCATTAATTCAAATCGATGCTTAAATTTCTTATTCGTTTTTTCTAATGCAGTCTCAGGGTCTATTTTTAAAAATCTTGCATAATTGATGAGGCTAAAAAATACATCTCCTAATTCGTCTTCCATCTTCTCCTTGTCATTCTGGGCAATCTCATGTTGAAGTTCCCGTATCTCCTCGTTGACCTTATCCCAAACCTGCTCCTTGTTCTCCCACTCAAAACCAACTTGTTTTACTTTCTCTTGAATTCTTAAAGCCTTCACCATGGCTGGTAAACTATTAGGCACGCCACTTAATAAAGTTTTACTGCCATCCCCCTCTTTTAACTTCAACTGTTCCCAGTTTAATTTGACCTGATCTTCGGTCTCTGCTTTTACATCCCCATAAATATGTGGATGACGATGGATTAACTTTTTAGAAATACCTTCTATTACTTCTTCTAAAATGAATTCATTTTTTTCGGATGCAATCTTGGTATAAAATAAAATATGCAATAATAAATCTCCTAGTTCTTCTTTAATCCCTTGCCAATCTTCCTCGATAATAGCGTCCACTAATTCATACAACTCTTCGATCGTATTACTTCGTAAACTATGAATAGTCTGCTTTTTATCCCAAGGACATTCTGCTCTTAGACGATCCATGATCGCCACGAGTTCTAAAAAGTTTTTGGAGATATTTTCTTGAGACATGATTAAATACTAAATAAAGAGAACATGAAAAAGACAATCATTAAGGAAAGCATCAAAAACAATGTAAGCAGGTTTAAAATTATAAATTTAAGCAAGGTTTTACTTCTTGATTGATTAAAATGGTTCTTGAGTGATATATACAAATAGAAAAATAAAGAAAAAGCGACAATAAATGCAATGACACCAACTGGTTGATCAGTGAAAAAATCTTTTACTGTCGTAATCATTTGAGCAACAAATAATAAAATGTAAAACGCACAGTAAATATGGATGCTAAAAATGACATGATCAACGAAATAATGATTTTTATTTCGCCTATATAAAACCCAAATAAAGAAAGCAAAGATGGGTAACGAGATGTAAAGCATTCTAGAGAAATAATTTTCAAATTTTTCTATCAATGCCTTTCCAATCTTTAACTTATCCCCGTTGTATTTTTCGTTAAGCTCAATGCCCTTCTTTTTAACAACTGCATCTATCCAATTATCTCTTTTAGATTCAGGTAGTTTTTGTTGTGCCGAATTATATTCCGCAATTGATTTATATTTTACCGAGTCTTCAGTTAAGTCTAGATCTAAACCATCTTGAAAACCCGAAGCGAAATCTTTTGCCTGTGTTGGATTGGCTTGGCTCTTTTCTTGCATTTCAGGCGCATCTCCCGTGAACATGAATAAAAAGAAAACAGCAGAAATAAAAAGGTACATTCTAATTGGATGGATATAGGATGCTCTCTTTCCTTCGATGTATAATTTTGTAAGACTCCCGGGTTTAAATAATAACAACTTTAATGTCTTCCATAGTTTGCCATCAAAATGCATCAGGTCTTCTAGAAAGTGTCTTAGTAATTGAAAAAAACTTTCCTTTACTTCTACATTCTCCTGTCCACATTGTTGACAAAACCTACCTGCGACTTCTGTTCCACAGTTGAGGCAATCCTTGGATGTTCTTTCTTTTAAATGTGCCATATTGGGTGCTAAGATACGCTTAAATTTATTTTTGGATTAACACTTAGAAAATCTATTCTTAGACCTGTATGTATCTGTCTGAGCATGACAATTTGGACATAACAATCTTAAATTAGATAATTGATGATTAATTCTATTTCCATCTATATGATCTAACTCCAAATTGAGCTGCTTATTATTCCAAGAATCAATACCACATATCGCACATTTATTAATTAATATCCCCTCTTTTAAAAGTCTATTTTTTAATTTATAAGTTTGAAAAGAAGGATGATTACCAGATAAAATTTTATCTAAAGTTATTTTAGGCGGAACGCTTTTACGACCACCTTTTAATCCCTGATTAGGCTGATAACAATTATATAAAATTGCTAGCCTCTTTAAAGTATTAAAATGGATATTAAGCTCTGCAGCTGCTTTGGCCATAGAATTATTCCTTGCACATACTTCTTCTATAAGTGATTGGGGGATATAGGATTTCATTCCTTTAAGTTAATAAATAATTTGTTGATTGGGACTGCCGTTGGCTTCGGGATTGACGGTTCACTTCGTTCACCGTCGTCCTCGTATATCGGTCTTACCCAAAGCCTTTCAACTAAACGCTTCGCGTTCAGTTGGCTTTTTTTATACTCGCTAGCTTACAAGAGCAAGCTCTTGACGCTGCTCGCATAAAAAAAAGCCTCTCACTTTCGTGAGAGGCTGTGTGCCCCAGGCGGGAATCGAACCCGCACTCGCGTTGCGGCGAACAGGATTTTCTTACTACTATGGTTTTCACCACCCACTACCGGTTTGTAGTCTGGACTATGCCTTCACCATATCTTGCGATTTAGGTGCTCCGTGTCTAGTCTCTACACGTTCCCTTTCGGGCTTCGCTCGGTATTCCCATTTAAAAGGGTTCGCCGAATTTACGGAGTTCTACATCTTCAATTTCTCGAAGTGCACTCAAATTTTTGTTCTCCTCGAGAACAGTGTCTAAGTCCTGCGTGTCTACCAGTTCCACCACCAGGGCGTCATTACTGACTTAAAAAAAATCCCGTCCGAAGAACGGGATTTTTGAGCGAAAGACCAGGCTCGAACTGGCCACCCCGACCTTGGCAAGGTCGTGCTCTACCAAATGAGCTACTTTCGCTTGAACAAGAACTATT
>JBILIU010000084.1:0-5691 GCA_044368905.1 Sediminibacterium sp.
GCTAAACGTGGAGTATGTTTAAAATAACAGAAATCGTTAAAGATGGAATTCTAGAAATTCAGTTTTCTGGTCATGGGACAGGAAATAAATTTTATCAAATTACCTGCTCAAAAGGTAATGTCCTGCAACAAGGCAAAATCACAGGTTTTACACAGCGAACTTGCTTGTACGTTGGTGATCTTAAAAATGGCAACTATACTTTAAAGTTAGATGAAACTGAATCAAAAGATTTTATTGTTCAATAATCTTTTTGTAATTTTTTAGTCCACTTTCACTTTCATAATTAATTTTCTGATTCTTCCATCCCCTATCATCGGCGCATGTACATCATTTGGGAAATAAATACCAAATTGTCCAGGATGCAATTTGAAAAAATGATCTGGTGCATCTTCAAAAAATAAAACATCTTTTTCTTTGTCGTATGTGCCTCTTGGCTCAACGCAGGTGTTTCTTGATTTCCAACCCACCGTCTCTACTCCATTAAAACATACTTGAATATCTATATAGGTATTATGGCATTCAAAATTAGCGCAGGATTCCATCATTGGCACCCCATCCTCGTCTGAAATAATCGCAATGATATTTTTCCCATCAATTTCTTTTTTACCAACAGGCATATTCTCGAACTTGGTATTTAAAATATAGTCAAAGGCAGCAGCGAATCGAGGATGCACCGCTAGATATTTATTTAATTCAGAGAGTTCGTCAAGTATCATACTTATTTCTTTTTAAAATTTGAAACCTTCGGTGCAATGTGCGCCGGCTTAGCTTTATTGATCGATTGCTTCGCAATCTCTTCCTCAATCTTTTCTACCACTAATAAATCTTCTATATCAATATTCATTGGTAACTGACCCACTTTCACAATCGCACGCTTCCCTTTAAATCCAATGACTTCGCCCACTTGGTAGTTCTTTTTCAACTTCACAGTGGAGCCTACCAGGATTGGCGCAGCGGATTCTTTGTATTGTTTATCCACTTTCTTAGCCAATTTATTAATCACTATGGCATCGTTCTTTTTAAATAGCAAATTGTACAAAGTCTTCATCACTTCTTCCTTCTTGTCTGACTTTTTATAATCCAAAGCAATCTGCTTCAAATTGCGTTCCATCTCTTTTAAATAACTGAACTTCTCCTCTGCTACCCTATTCTGTTCTCTTAATAGTGCAATCTGTTGTAAATGCTTTTCTTTATCTAAAGTTTTATTCAACTCTAATTTAAGTGCATCATTCTCTTTAATCAATTTATGTAGTTCCTTTCGCTCCTTCTGCACCAATTGTAAATCTTGTTCTGTTCGATTCAATAATTTATCCAACTCAAAATGATGCGTGTCTACTAATTTTCTTGCTCGATTGATCAAATGTTTGGGTAAACCTATTCTTTCTGCAATGGCAAAAGTATAAGAGCTTCCCGGCTTGCCAATCACCAATTGATACAAGGGTTCTAATTTTACTTCATCAAATTGCATCGCACCATTCACAATGCCTTTGTTGTGGTTGGCCATCACTTTTAAATTCAAATAGTGTGTGGTCACAATGCCCTGTGCATGTTTATGAGACAACTCCTCTAAAATAACTTCTGCAAATGCCCCTCCTAAATGCGGATCAGATCCACTTCCTAATTCATCTATAAAAAACAAGGTCTTCCCATTGGCATTTTCTATAAAGTACTTCATGTGCGTCAAATGACTACTATAGGTGCTTAATTCAAATGCTAAATTTTGTGTATCGCCTAATTGTATAAACAATTGCTTGTAGATGCCCATTTGTGAATCGGGATGCACCGGCACCAATAAGCCAGATTGTAACATCACTTGATTCAATCCAAGGGTTTTCATGGACACGGTCTTTCCCCCAGCATTGGGTCCACTTATAATTAATATTCTTGCTTCGTCATCCAATTCTAAATTAACAGGAATTGTTTTTTTTCCTGATGCTTTATTATACATGTACAATAAAGGATGGTAAGCATTTATTAAATGGGATGTTGCTTTGTTCTCAACTACGGGCAAATGCGCATTCATGTCAATCGCCAACAAAGCCTTGGCTTTGATAAAATCATACAAACCAATCATTTGCAAATAACCCATTAATAAACTGGAGTATGGCGCCAATTGTGCTGTCAATTGCCTTAAGATCCTTTGCACCTCCTTGGTTTCATCCTGTTCTAAACTAAATAATTCATTATTCAATTCAATGGTTTCTTCGGGTTCTATGAAGGCTGTTTTTCGGCTATCACTTTCGCCATGTAAAAAACCCTTCACTTGTCGCTTGTATTCCGAGAACACTGCTACCACACGTCGTCCATTGCTAAAACTCTCATCAATATCTGCCGTATAGCCTGACTTTGCAAGGCGACCCAATACTTTTTCAAAAATGCGTCTTAAATCTTGTCTTTTTTTATACAATTGTGACCGAATCTTCGCCAAATCTTCGGAAGCATTGTCTTTGACTAATCCTCTATCATCAATCACTTCATCAATAGATTCAATGATTGTTTTTTCGAAATAACTTTCTGCAATGACTAAATACAAATGACTATATGCCGCTTGTCTTTCTGCGTCAAACCATTTAAACAATTGACCCATATGGTCCACCAATTTGCGCAAGAGTAACCACTGCTCTCCGGTGAGTTGCGCCCCTGGTATACCCAATAACTTCACATCCTTCCTGATATCTAAAATAAAATCACTCGGAAAATACTGATTGGCTTGCTTAATGAACTGGTATTCCTGCGTTTGCCTTAAATTAATTTGAATAAAATTTAAATGCGTGTGTATCCGCATCGCTTCCACCTGCTCCTTTCCAATGGTGGATTGACAGTAATTGAGTAAGATGGCCTTGATCTTATCAAATTCTAATTGGGAAAGGGCATTTTCTGGATATACTCTCATAGGTGCAATAGCTACAAATTTAGTTAAATAAACATTAACAGCCTTAGAACAAATTGGTCTATGATTTGTTATAATTTCAACTATACTATTTATATGAAAACAATCAAATACATCACAGCCGGTTTGTTCAGCATTCTATCTTTATACGCATGTGCTCAAACCCCGAAAAAACAAGCAAAAATTCAAAAAGTCAATATGGAAAATACCCAAACAATCACATTAGGTTCTGGCTGTTTTTGGTGCACCGAGGCCGTGTATCAACGTTTAGAAGGAGTCGTTAAAGTCACTAGTGGCTATAGCGGTGGCCATGTTGAAAATCCTACCTACGAAGAAGTATGTTTGAAAACTACGGGACATGCAGAGGTTTGTCAGATTGTGTTTGATACCACTAAAATTAGCTTGGACGATATCCTTTCAGTTTTTTGGAAAACACATGACCCTACTACACCCAATCAACAAGGCAATGATGTAGGCCCTCAATATAGATCGGCTGTATTTTACCACAATAACCAACAAAAGGACATTGCACTTAAATACATTAAGGAATTAGATGCAAGTAAAGCATGGGACAAACCAATCATCACTGAGGTCACTGCATTCACTAAATTCTATTCTGCTGAGTCTTACCACCAGAACTACTATAATAACAATACCAACCAAGGCTATTGCAGGTATGTGATTGGGCCAAAATTGGAAAAATTTGAGAAAGTGTTTAAGGATAAATTGAAAAAAGAAGATGAATAATAAGGTTTAGTGTACTTTTAAAACTCAATACCTATTTTTCATATGAAGCAATTAACTACTTTTTTATTATTCATTTTTATTGGATTATCCGCTAAAGCACAACCCCTAGTGAATGAGGCAGATGTCTTAAGAGGAAGTTTAAATGAAAATAGGGATTGGTTTGATATCAAAAGATATGTAATAGATGTGACCCCAAATTATGATTCAAAATCTATTGTTGGTGTGGTGAGCTGGAAAGCCATAGCAGTGAAGCCTTCAAAGCAAATTCAAATAGATCTACAAACCCCAATGGTGATTGATAGTATTTTGTTATGGCCTAATGTCAATGAAGGCATGAATGCTGTTCGTTTAGAATTTACAAGATCAAATAATATCGCAATTGCGCAAATTGAAAAACAAATTCCAAAAGGAAAACAATTTGGTCTTACTATATTTTACCATGGGGTTCCAAAGGAGGCCATTCGACCACCCTGGGATGGTGGATGGATTTGGAAGAAAGATGCCAATGGACAACCATGGATGTCTGTGGCTTGTCAGGGTTTAGGTGCTTCGGTTTGGTATCCTTGTAAAGACCATCAATCCGATGAACCAGAAGAAGGCGCTCAATTAACCATTCAAGTGCCTAAGGATAAAAACATCATCGCAATTGGCAATGGGAGAAAAGTTACAGAGACCAACCTAATCAACCTTAGTGATAATAATCGATTCAGTTGGCAGGTAACCAATCCCATCAACAATTACAATATCATCCCCTACATTGGAGATTATGTAGGATGGAAAGAAAACTATAAAGGATTAAAAGGAAAACTAGATTTGAGTTATTGGGTACTCAGATCTGATTCTGCAAAAGCTGTTGAACAGTTTAAGCAAGTACCAAAAATGTTGGAAGCTTTTGAATACTGGTTTGGGCCTTATCCTTTTTACGAGGATGGATTTCAATTGGTGCAAAGCCCCCATTTGGGTATGGAACATCAGTCCGCAATTGCCTATGGGAATAGGTATATGAATGGCTATTTAGGGCGTGATTTATCTGGATCGGGCTGGGGTCTCAAGTGGGATTATATCATCGTTCATGAAAGTGGTCACGAATGGTTTGCTAATAATATAAGCACAAAAGATATTGCTGATATGTGGGTGCATGAAGGTTTTACGAGTTATTCTGAAATCTTATTTACGGAATATTTTTATGGTAAAAAAGCAGGAGATGAATACAATTATGGCATTCGCAGTGGTATCAAAAACGATATTCCAATCATTGGGCCATATGGAGTGAACCAAGAAGGTAGTGGAGATATGTATCGAAAAGGTGCTAATTTAATACATACTATTCGTCACGCCATCAACAATGATAGTTTGTTTAGAAATATATTGATTGGATTGAATAAACAATTTTACCACCAAACGGTAACCACTGAACAAGTTGAAAATTATATTTCTGTACGTGCTGGTTTTGGATTTCAAAAAGTATTTGATCAATACTTAAGAACAATACAAATTCCAGTTTTCAGTTATAATTATAATGAAAAAGAAAAAATATTGACCTACCAATATAAGAACTGTGTGACTGGATTTAATTTGCCATTGCACTTTAATTATTTAGGTAAAAATTATAGTTTCATGCCAATGGACTATCAGCCTCAACAGCGCTTAATTCAAGATTCAAATTTTAACCTACAAGATTTTGTAAAAACAATCGAGAGTCAATACTACATTCGATTAGAGGAGGTAAAATAGCAGGAAATAATAGAAGGAGTAAATTAGTTCTTAAGCACCCTACCTAAACTGTACAACCTTTTTTGCCAATAAGGTTCTGATAAATCACTAATGGTGACACCTTGGCTAGTAGAAGCATGCGCAAATTTATTATTGGTCATGTAAATACCTACATGCGAAATAGAACGACTACCATCTGTTTTAAAGAAAATCAAATCCCCTTCCTTTAAATCAGACCAATCAATTTTTTCACTTTGTGTATATTGTTCTGCTGCTGTTCTTTTTAAATTGGTATTGTAAATCGCATTCATCACATCCAATGTAAAATAAGAACAGTCCAC
>JBILIU010000085.1:0-5603 GCA_044368905.1 Sediminibacterium sp.
TAGCGCTTGCAAGCTCATTATTTAATACCTTTATGGACTAAATAATGGTATACTTATGTTGTATTCAATGACGGGTTACGGAAGGGCAGAAATGGCATTCAATGACAAAACACTCTTGGTGGAAGTCAAGTCTTTAAACGGAAAGCAATTTGATGTTCGTTTAAATATTCCATCCATCTTAAAACCAATTGAAGTTGAAATCAGAAATACATTAAATGAACACTTATTTAGAGGTAGTGTAGAGTGTTCTATTGCCGTTAGATCCAATGGTGCTTCAAAGCCTGTGAATATCAACAAAGAATTAGCAAAATCCTATTACCAACCCATTGTTGAACTAGCAGATGAATTAGGCATTGGCAAAGAAAATATTTTGAGCACTTTATTGAAAATGCCAGATGTTGTATCCTCTACAAACGAAGTTTTATCAGAGGAAGAAAAAGCCACCATTTTTAGTTTATTAAAACAAGCGATTGATTTATTAAATATTCATAGACAGGAGGAAGGAAAATCAATTGAATTAGATTTGTTAGAACGTGTTGCAGGTATTGAAGCACAACAAGCTGCGATCGCTCTACTTGAACCAAATAGAAGAACTAAAATAAAAGACGGCTTGATTAAATTATTAGAACAAAATGTGGGACCAGATAAGTATGATAACAATCGTCTTGAACAAGAATTGATTTACTATATCGAGAAAATTGATATTTCCGAAGAGCGTGTTCGTTTAACCAACCATTGCGCCTATTTTAAATCTATCCTTGCCGAAAAAGATCCCAATAAAGGAAAAAAATTATCTTTTGTTTTACAAGAAATGGGCAGAGAGATCAATACCACTGGGTCTAAGGCCAATGATGTTGACATTCAAAAAGCAGTGATTGTCATGAAGGATGAATTAGAAAAAGCGAAAGAACAAATCTTAAACGTGTTATAAATGGGGAAGTTTTATCGTATCGTATTTGGTAGCTGTTTTTTAATGAGCCTAATTGCATGTCAAACAATACCATTGTCTGAACAAAATACAATCCATCCAGACCATCAATGGAATAGTGTAAAGCCAGAAAAATACTTATTCAATGTCACCGACACAAATCAGTTATATAAAGTAATATTTGTCATTAGACACCACAATGCCTATCATTATAAAAATATTTGGGTTGAACTAAATCATAGCTTTGCTGGGGAAAAAGCGCAAACTGAAACATTTAATTTGAATTTAGCAGATGATCAAAAAGGTTGGCTAGGCACTGGCATGGATGATATTTATGATCAACGCATTCCATTGTATTCTAAGCCTATGAAATTAAAATACGGCATGCATACTTTTGCAATTAAGCATACGATGCGCGAAGACCCACTGCAAAATATTTTATCTACAGGCATTCGAATAGAAAAAGCTGCTTTATAAGATGCACATGCCATTTTCCATATCAAAATTAGTATGGGTAAGAATCATTTATTGGTTATTCTTAACTTATATGGTTGCGGCCTTTATTTGGTGGTATGTAGCGCTGGTTCAACAAAATGATTTATTGACGGCCACAAAAATTGAAACCCTTACAGCAAAAGGACAAATAGATGAACAACATATTGCAAATATCGAGGCATTTGCTACTAGAAAAACAAAACAATATATTGGAGAGGGGTTGACATTTTTATTGTTATTCCTTTTAGGCGCCATCTATGTATACCGTTCTTTATTGAAACAATTAAAATATTCGACTCTACAACAGAATTTCATGATGGCAGTCACGCATGAGCTCAAGACGCCCATTGCGGTCACGCAATTAAATTTAGAAACGATTGTCAAAAGAGATTTACAACCCGAGCAACAACAACATTTAATTCAGAATACGCTTAAAGAAACAAAACGATTAGACGCGCTCTGTAATAATATTTTATTAGCATCCCAATTTGAAATGGGACAATATGAAAACAGTAAACAATTGGTAGATCTATCAACCATTACTGTTCAATGTATACAATCTTTTGAAGAACGATACTCCAATAGAAAATGCATTGGTTCAATTGATGCGGCCATTCAACTACAAGGCGAACCTTTATTATTGCAGTTGATGATTAATAATTTATTGGATAACGCTAATAAATATGCAGCGACCGATACCGATATTTTTATAGACTTGCATTTAGTTGGAAAAGACATTGAGCTGACCGTTAAAGACCAAGGCATCGGTATCGAATTAGAGGAGAGGTCAAAAGTATTTGATAAATTTTATAGAGTGGGCGCAGAACAAACCAGAACGACTAAGGGAACAGGATTGGGTTTGTATTTATGTAAAAAAATTGTCACATTCCACGCTGGCAATATTTTCGTCAAGCCAAATCAACCTAAAGGAAGTATTTTTGTGGTTCAATTCAAGGCAGATTAATCATGCAAAAACATAGCATCTTATTGGTGGAAGACGAAGAACATCTACATGAGGCTTTGAAGCTGAATTTAGAGATGGAGGGCTATCAGGTGGACTCTGCATATGATGGAGGGGAGGCTTTAAAACAAATTCAGACTGCGCATTATGATTTAATCATTTTGGATATCATGTTGCCTTCCTTGGATGGCTTTAGTATCACAGAACGTATGCGTTTGAACAATAACCAAACACCTATTTTAATTTTAAGTGCAAAAAATACAAGTGCGAATAGGGTGCAAGGATTAAAATTGGGTGCCGACGACTACTTAACCAAGCCATTTAATTTAGAAGAGTTGATTTTAAGGGTTGCAAAACTGATTCAGAAAAACGCACAACAGTCCAATGCTTCCCCGCAAATAGATAGTTATCAATTTAAAGGGCATAGTATTGATTTTAACGCCTCGGAGGCATTACTTGCTTCCGGACAAAAAATCATCCTTACTAAAAGAGAATTGTTATTATTAAAACTACTCATTGAACAAAAAAACACCGTGGTCACAAGGGAAAAAATCCTACAATTGGTCTGGGGCTACCAGGTATTCCCAAATACCAGAACCATCGATAATTTCATATTGAATTTTAGAAAGTACTTCGAAATGGACCCCAAGCACCCAAAACACTTTATTTCCATGCGCGGCGTAGGCTATAAATTCCAAGATTAATACCCCTTTACGCAATCTTTGGGCAAAATTTGCGTTAGTATTTATAGATAATTTTAGCCCATGTCATTGTCCTCTATCCAAGACTTTGTAGAACCAATTAACCTGTCCTTTTTGTCAAAAGACGAAGGTTATCGCGATACCCAGCTTGGAAAGCATATAAAATCTTATGAAAATCAACTACCAGATATCAAGGATGCGGATATCGTATTGATTGGTGCAGGCGAATGCAGGGGTGCTGGGTTTGCATTGAATGGTTTTGAAGCTGCCAATGCGGTTAGAGCTGCTTTATACAATTTATATTATTGGCATGCTCAAGTCACAATAGCAGATATTGGAAACGTGAAACTTGGACAAACAATTCAAGACAGTTATGCTGCGTTAAGAACAGTGATTGCAGAGTTGATTTTACAAAATAAAAAAGTAGTGATCATGGGTGGATCTCATGATCTTACACTGCCTCAATACCATGCCTATACTGCGATTCCTACTTTAGTGAATGCAGTGGTAGCAGATGCTAAAATTGATTTAGATCTAGAAGCGCGCTTGCCATCGGATCATTTTTTAGAAGAATTATTTACTGGTTTACCGAATCATTTAAACCATTATGCACATATCGGTTTTCAAAGTTATTTTATGCATCCGCATATGCTTGAAACAATTGATAAGCTAAGGTTTGATTGTTTTAGATTGGGTGTAGTGCGTGAAAGTATCGAAGAAATGGAGCCAGTCATTAGAGACAGCCACATGATGAGTTTTGACATTAGTGCTATTCAACATGCACAAGCGCCTGCAAATATTATTACATCCAACGGGTTTAACGGAGAAGAAGCTTGTGTATTGATGCAATACGCAGGGATGAGTTGGAAAACAAGCTCTATTGGATTATTTGGGTATCAGGCAGAATTAGATCATCATGGATTAACAGCTATACAGATGGCACAAATGATCTGGTATATCATTGACGGCGTGCATCGTGGTAAAAAAGAAGCACCACTTACTGCACTTGATCGTTTTAAAGAATTTCATATTGCATTTTCAGATATCGATACGCAATTTTTACAAAGTAAAAGTACAGGAAGGTGGTGGATGAAATTGCATAATGAAGAATGGATGCCTTGTAGTTACAAGGACTATTTAGTAGCTTCTAATAACGAAATCCCAGAAAGATGGCTAAGAGCATTAGAAAGAGAATAAACCCATTTAAGTTTGAAAATTTATTAAAGTTGTTATTCATTGCAGTAGCAACAGTAATGATTTTAAGTGCCTGTTCGGTGCGTCAAGCGCAAAAAACATTATTAAGCGCTGAAGGCGTCAAAGGAGCACATATTGGTATTGCTATTTATAATGATACAAAGGCACAGTGGTTGACCAAATACCAGAGCGATCATTATTTTACCCCAGCGAGCAATACTAAAATCTTAGCGACTTATTTAGGTTTGCAATTTTTAGGAGATTCCTTACCAGGATGGAAAATGGCAGAAAATGCGGATACTTTATTTTTGATGCCTTTGGGGGATCCTAGTTTTATGCATCCTGAATTTAGGTATCAACCTGTAGTGGACATCATAAAAAGTACAAAAAAGCAGGTTGTCATTGTTGGCAACAATCAAGATCAATTTGAAATATTTGGAAGTGGTTGGTCCTGGGCTGATTATGCGGAAGATTATCAGCCAGAAAGAAGCAGGATGCCTATTTATGGCAATGTGGTCCATTTTTACCAAAGCAATAAAAAATTAGAGGCCATTAAGCCTTTCTATTTCTTTAAAGATATTGTTGACTTAGACAAAGTGGAAGAAAAAAATTGGTCAAGAAATAGGTTGGGGAATCGCTTTTTTACCACGAACGAAAATAATAAAAGCAAATATTTTCAAGTCCCTTTTAGCCAAGAAGATGTGCCAATGGTAAAAGCACTTGAATTATTGAGTGATACTTTAGGCAAAAAAATTAGCTTTCAAAAAAACAGCACACTTGCATCCATTCCTTTTAAGACCATTAAAACGGTTCCAACAGATAGCTTGTTAAAGATCATGATGCTGCGTAGCGATAACTTTTATGCAGACCAAATAGTCTTGATGGCCAGTGAGCAGTTATTTGGTAAGATGGATGACGCAGCATTGATTGATAGTGCTAAGAAATTATTTTTTGCCGATTTGCCACAAAAAATGCGTTGGGCAGACGGCAGTGGATTGAGTCGTTATAATTTAAATACCCCCGAAAACTATGTTGCTATTTTACAACAGATGCAAACCAAATTTGGTGAAGCTCGTGTAAAAAATATTTTTGAAAAAGGAGGAGAAGGTACGATTTCGGCTTATTATAAGAATTTCCCAGGCACCATGTATGCTAAGACAGGCACCTTGGGAGGACAAGTGGCATTAAGTGGATTCATCTATACACCGAAGCAGCAAAAACTATATTTCTCAGTATTGGTTGCCAATCATATGAGTCCATCAAGCACACAAGTTAGAAGGGCAGTTGAAACTTATTTAACGCGAGTAACTAAAGGTATGTAATT
>JBILIU010000086.1:0-5533 GCA_044368905.1 Sediminibacterium sp.
AATTACAACAGTTCCAAGCGGGTCAAGGACAATTGTCTCAGGCTTTAGGTCGTTTATTAGTGGTTTCAGAGAACTATCCTAATTTAAGAGCAAATGATGCCTTCCGTGGATTACAAGCTCAATTAGAAGGTACTGAAAACAGAATCAAAGTATCAAGAAACGATTTCAATGCTGCAATTGCTGATTACAACAAAAGAGCAAGATCATTTCCTTTGAATTTATTAGCTGGTATGTTTGGTTTCAAAACCAAAGAAGGATTTAAAGCAGACGAAGGTGCTTCTAAAGCGCCAGAAGTAAAATTCTAAGTCTGTTTTAATCTCCAAACTATCAACACTATGTGGAATCCACTGAATCTATTTAAATCCAAAACGGATAACTTATTGAGCGTCTCGGACAAGCAACTGCTTGTCCAGGCGATTCAAGCTGCTGAACAAAATACAAGCGGCGAGATCCGTGTTTTTGTAGAAACAAGTATTCCTAAAAAGCAGGATGCATTAGAACGTGCAACTGAAATATTTTTCAAGAACAAGATGAATGAAACCAAGGACCGGAATGGAGTATTGGTTTACGTAGCCGTATCGGACAAGAAATTGGCCATTTACGGTGATCAACAAATTCATGAAAAAGTAGGCGTGGAGTTTTGGTACCAACAAGTGCAAGAAATGACAGGTCATTTTAAGCAAGCACATTATGTAGATGGCATGGTGGCTGTGATTGATGCTGTGGGTCATGCATTGAAAGATCATTTTCCATATGATCGCGTAACGGATGAAAATGAATTATCTGACGAAATCATGATGGGCAAATGAGAAAAATAAAATTATTTGGCATTTCGCCTTTTGTTTTAACAATCCTTTTCTTTCTACAAGCATTGCTTTTTGCAAACAATGCGTTCGCGCAAAATATTATTGCGAAGCCGAATCCAGCAACCCTTGTGACAGATTTGGCTGGTGTATTGACGCCAGAACAAAAGCAGGCTTTAGAAAATAAATTGGTTGCCATTGATGATAGTAGTTCCAATCAGATAGCCGTAGTCATTATCCCAAGTTTAGACGGATATCCAAAGGAAGAATATGCGACTAAATTATTTAGAGACTGGGGCATAGGAGGTAAAAAGAATAATGGTATTTTATTATTGATCGCCATCAACGATCGCGAAATCAAAATCGAAGTGGGTTATGGCTTAGAAGGTGCCATCCCAGATATCACTGCATTAAATATTATTGATAACGATATTAAGCCTGCATTCAAAGCAGGTAATTATTACGAAGGCATTGACCAAGCAACAGATAATATTGCGAAAGCTGCTGTTGGAGAATACAAGGTCGCGAAAGCAAAAAAATCAAGATCAAAATCTAAAGGAAGCGGAGGATTTTTGATCATCTTAATCATCATTTTTTTGGTGTTAAGAAGTGGCCGAGGCGGTGGTGGATCCAATATTGGCGGCGGTGGATTTAGTGATGTTGCCACAGGCATGTTACTAGGCTCTCTACTAGGTGGCGGTGGTCGACACGGCGGTGGTGGAGGATTCGGCGGTGGCGGCGGTGGATTCGGCGGCTTTGGAGGCGGAAGCTCTGGCGGTGGAGGCGCAGGCGGTTCTTGGTAAGACTTTATAAGATGAATTATAAAAAGATATTGAATAAAAAAGAGCCTCCAAATGGAGGCTCTTTTAATGTGTACTTATTAAGTTAAGTTGCTAATCAATTATTGAATTAAATATTGAATTACATTTTCGGTAACACTGCACTCACCATAGCAACCAATTCAATTTCACCTTTTTGCTTTTTAGCTTTAAGGATATCTGCAAAGATTTTAAAGTTAAAATAAGGATCTGTCTGTGCACGATATCCTTGAGGAATCGCTTCTCTAAATTCAACAATCAAATCAATCCCTTTCTTAAACTTGATAGGGTCTGTTGTTTTAATTAATAACTGCGCAAATGGGGCAGTCATTTCGAATTTCTCAGATGACTGAATATTTAATTTAGCATAAGTGTTTGCAACAAAATCAAATACTTCTGCATCACCATATTTTGTGAGGATGGTCGTTACAACTGCGTTTAATCTTTTCTTCAATGGCTGTGTAGAAAATTGCTTAGCAATGGTGAATGCTTTTGCGCTATCTACTATTTCTAAAGCAGCTAGGGCAGCTCCAGCAACGGTATAAGAGGAGTCATATACCCATTTTTCATACAATGGTGTGAAACTAGGTTTGTTGATTTTGCTCAATACATTAATCGCATCTTCTCTTACAGTGCTCACTTTATCTTTACCAGCAAGCTCTATTATTTTTGCTTCCATTGTCGCATCAATCGCAGTTGGATTGTAGCTAGTTAAAGCAATAGAACGAATCACATGGAAACTATCTTTGATTGCAGCTTCAACGATGGCTTTAGCCGCAGGATTTTTTAAATTAGCCGCTGCTTCATTCGCTGCTTCAAAACGGTCCATAAAATTACGCGCATGCTTCATTTGATAAGCGTATTGTTCTATGGGCTTGGATTCATCTTTGGCCCAAAGTAAAACTTTGTCATTGTCTACATTCACATTGTCTGGTGCTACAGCAGCTGGAAAGTAAAAGCTGTCCACTTTGTTTTTACTCCACACCTCATAATGATTGCGATTGCCATTTACATAAACGTCAATGCCTACAGGTAGGGTGAATAATTTATTTTGAGTTTGCGTTTGTTGAATCGTGACTAAAACCTTTTGTTGGTCTGCCATGTATTTTTGCTGGATGCGTACATAAGGATGTCCATTGCTAAAATACCATTGATTAAAAAACCAGTTTAAGTCTTTACCTGTCACTGCTTCAAAAGCTAGTTTAAGTTTGATGGCAGATCCGTTTGAGAATTTATTGTCTGTTAAATATTTATTCAAAGAAGCAAAGAAAGCATCATCTCCCACCAAATGCCTTAGCATGTTTAAAATGCGTCCGCCTTTTTGGTAACTTACTAAATCAAAGACATCTTCCTTATCCTTATAATAAAAGCGTACTAAATTCTTTTCAGCATCCGAAGGACTACTCAGGTAGCTACGAAGTCCAATAAAGTTTTCATAGGCACCTGCATCTTTACCCTGGCTATGTTCAAACCAAAGTGTTTGGCTATAATCGGCAAAGCTTTCATTCACGGTGAGATTGCTCCAGCTTTCTGCGGTTACTAAATCCCCAAACCATTGATGAAATAATTCATGTGCAATAGTGCTCTCCCAATTATTACCATCAACCAATTCTCTTGCATCTTGTTGCACAGCATCGCTATGCAAAGTAGCCGTGGTATTTTCCATGGCACCACTCACATAGTCTCTACCACTAATCTGAGCATACTTAATCCATGGGTAAGCAACGCCTAATTTATTTTCAAAATAGGCAATCATCTGTGGTGTATTGCCATATATTTTTCTTGCTACTTTTTCATAAGCCTTCTCTATATAATAGCTTACTTCCTTGCCCTTGTAACTATCTTTAATGACAGCATAATCGCCAATCCCAATAAAAAATAAATAAGGGGAGTGGGGTAGGTCCATCTTCCAAACATCTTCTCTAAATCCATTTTTTAAATCTGTTTGTTTCACCAATAAACCATTCGATAAACTCACATATTTACTAGGAACCTTTAAATAAAATTCTTGAGTTGTTTTTTGATTTGTTTGATCAATCGTTGGAATCCAAACAGAACTTGCTTCGGTTTCACCCTGAGTCCAAATTTGTGTAGGCTTGTCTTTATCTGTGCCCAATGGATTGATAAAGTACATTCCTTTTGCATCTCTAATGGCTTCGCTACCTTTTCCTTTATACTCGTTAGGACGTGCAATGTATTTAATGTAAATAGTGTAAGACTCTTTCGCAGTATATGTTTTATCCAAATCGATATGTAATTGAAGACTATCGTATGTATAATTAAGTTTTGCTTTTGCAGTGCCTTTTATTAGAACAACTTCTTTAATATCCATTGCTTTTGCATCCAATACCACAGTTTTAGTTGGATAAAAATGTGGTTGCAATTGCAACCAAACTTCACCATTCATTTGGGATTTTTCATAATTAAAACTCGCCACTAATTTAGTATGCTTAAGATTGTTTGTCTTTGTTGCAACTGCACGATAGTTTTGTTTCCAACTACTATCTTCTTGCGCTGTATTTGTTTGTGCTTGTAATGTAAATGCCAAAAAAAGGCATGCGAATAGGGCTATTTTTTTCATTTGAAAGTGGATTGAATTTATATAACGAAAGGCATATAATAATGTTACAAAGTTAGGAATCGATTCTGTTTTGATGCGCTAAATAGGGTGGAATCAAAAAAATTGTAGCTTAGTGGCTCAAATAAATGATTCATGGCAAGGTATTTTATAGAACTTAGTTATGACGGGGCTTCATTTGGTGGATTTCAGATTCAGCAAAATGTAGGCACTGTGCAGGGCGCACTAGAAAATGCTATGGAAACTTTATTTAGAACACCTATTGCCTTGACAGGCGCTTCAAGAACAGACGCAGGGGTGCATGCATATCAAAATTTCTTGCATTTTGACACCGAATTAGAAATCCTCCCTAAACATGTCTATAATTTAAACGCAATTTTGCCCAATGCTGTGGTGGTGAAAGGGATTTACCTTGTTCCAAACGAGGCCCATAGCCGTTTTGATGCCATTAAAAGAGGGTATATATATAGACTACATCAAAGTAAAGATCCATTTTCAGAAGGAAGGTCTTGGTATTATCCCTTCCCTTTAGACCTAGATTTAATGCAAACAGCAGCGGATTCCTTATTGAACTACACCGATTTTGAGAGTTTTTCCAAAAAAAATACCCAGGTCAACACCTTTGAATGTGCCATTACCAAGGCCAATTGGACCATGTCTGGGCCTAATATTCAGTTTGAGATTCATTCCAACCGCTTTCTAAGAGGGATGATCCGTGGTTTAGTGGGCACCATGGTACAAGTAGGAAGGGGGCAAATTAGTATGGATGCATGGCATGAAATCGTCGCATCAAAGGACGAACAAAGGGTCGATTTCTCCACGCCAGCTTGCGGTCTTTATTTATCTCAGATTATCTACCCAGATTTCTTAAAAAAAATTGGGTAAGCAGAATCCTTTCTGCTATTGGGTTTGAGCTCATAACTGATAGATTATGAATGGCTTGAACGAAAAAAAATCAAAATTAGTATACATTATATTTGGCTGGTTTAAATAACTCCCTATCTTTGCCGCCCGTTAACGATGAAATATCAATAACAGGAGTTCTCTGAAGCAATTATAAAGCAGCATAAAAGTTCAAAAAAACTTTAAAATTAATCCATCAAAATTTGGTGGCTTAGAAATGAGGCTCTATCTTTGCCCTCCCTCTTCAAAAAGGGGTTAGTTCTTGAAATCATATCGGCCTTATTTTGTTGATTAATTTAAATCCTATTTTAAATAATTATTAAATAAAGTTTGGCTAATAAAAATATTGTGTCTACCTTTGCACCCCGCTATGAATAATGGCGCGCAAAAAACACACTAAGATCTTTGAAAGTTTGGAAACAATAGTAACT
>JBILIU010000014.1:0-20055 GCA_044368905.1 Sediminibacterium sp.
CCTATTCCAATACCCAATAAAAGTACGCCTGCATAGATGATTGGGGTCACCCAACTTGTTTGGGTCGATCGAGGTTGATTTTGTTGCATGTTGTATGAATTCTTGGCAAATTTACATCAATTCAAAATGAAATGGCTAATTTCATGTCTTAGTTCAACTACCATGAAAAAGACTTATTTAATAGCAGATAGCGGTGCCACAAAATGCCAATGGACCTTAGTTCAAAATGGCAAGCGTCAAACCATAAAAACAACTGGTATTAGCCCCTACTTTTTAAGTCTTACAGACATTGTACAAATAGTAGAAAAGACATTCAAGAAAAAAACAGATTTAAGCAAAGTTGCTGCCGTTTACTTTTATGGAACGGGATTAAGTAACCCAGATAATGTTGCCATTTTAAAAAAAGCCCTGAAAATCGTTTTTAAGAATGCAAAATTGGATATCCAAACCGATTTAATGGCCATTGCTAGAGCTGCATGTCAGGATAAAAAAGGGGTGGTTTGTATTTTAGGCACAGGATCCAATGCAGGATTTTACAATGGCAAAAAAATAACTAAAAACAGCCCAGGTTTGGGCTATGTTTTAGGAGACGAGGGAAGCGGTGCCTATTTAGGTAAAAAGGTATTGCAATATTTTTTATACAATACATTTGACGAAGAGTTGATGAATATGTTTGAGAAGAAATACCATTTGGATCGGGCAGCTATTTTAAATAAAGTGTATAAAGAACCTACTCCAAATAGTTATATCGCAAGCTTTACCGATTTCTTGGTCGAAAATAGAGGCCATTATATGATCGAAAATATCATTGAAGATGGATTGAACGATTTCTTTTTTACCCATTTAAATAAATTAAATGAATCTTGGTTATACCCTATTCATTTTGTGGGCAGCGTGGCTTATGGCTTTAAAGATGTCTTAAAACAATTGGCAGATGGCTATGAAATTGAATTAGGTAAAATTGTGAAATCTCCAATGGATGGATTGATTGAATACCATAGCAAAAACTAGGTTCAGATGCATGATATAGAGCCTTATTATCATTGGCGACATTTATATACTGCAGAAGCAGATTCAAGGTCTATTTTTTTTGGTAGAACCTACAGTGAATTTGAATTTTCACAAACTGTTTACAATTATTATATCCATCCTCAGTGGGATGAATTTGGCAGCAAAACATTGTACTTAAAAATTTTGTACACCGACTATGATGCAAAATTTGCCATTATAGAACTCATAGGCGAATGGAATGATACGATTGAAAATGATATCATGGAATTGAAGCGGGAAGTCTTTGATAAATTAATGGCAGAGGGCATCATAAAATTTATTTTAATTGCCGAAAATGTATTCAATTTTCATAGTGGGGATAAAGATTATTACGAGGAATTATACGATGAATTATCCGATGAAGACGGATGGGCCGTATTGGTCAATTTCCATCCGGCTGCACAACATGATTTTTTATTGAGAAAATTAAACCGCTACATCGAGCTAATGGAAATTAGCGCATGGCGTACTTACAAGCCTGAACATTTTTTTCAATTCATTGACCAAAAATTAAGTCAAAGACTAGGTCTGTAAAACTAAAAAAAATACGTAAAAAATAACGTTGATGCAATTACAGTAAAAAAGACGGATCTAATAAACAAAATTAATCAACAAGACTAATAAACAAGGTCTTCGTAAGCTGCTAATAATTCTCTATGCGCATGGTCGTCTTTGGCCAATTTGCAAGCAGCTAATCCTTTTTCATACCATGTTATTGCTGCTTCTTTTTCGGTAAGCGTTTCTAAACATTTTGCTAAATGGTAATAGGAGCCTACATAATCAGGTGACTCAGTCAAAATTTCAATGAATAAAGCTTTTGCCTTTTCCAAGTCCCCTATTTTGATATACTCTAAGGCCAAAGCATGTCTTAAAAAGTTATCCTTAGGTTGTTGATTTAAAAATTCAATAATTCTTTCAATTCGTTGCATCTTGTCTTATATTTGCATTAGTTGCATAAACAACCAAAAAGCATTAGACTATGAAGTTATTAGTTTGCATTAGCAAAACACCAGACACCACATCTAAAATTGCCTTCACCGAAGGTAATACAAAGTTCGATGAAAACGGCGTACAATGGATCATCAATCCATACGACGAATGGTATGCCTTAGTAAGAGCGATCGAAATGAAAGAACAAGATCCTGCTGTTACAATTCACCTTGTAACCGTAGGAGAAGCAGATGCTGAACCAATCATTAGAAAAGCTTTAGCACTTGGTGGTGACGAAGCCATCCGTATTAATATACAAAGCAATGATTCATTTGTGGTGGCAAGTCAAATTGCTGCAATTGCAAAAGAAGGTGGGTACGATTTAATCCTTACTGGTAAAGAAACCATTGATTATAACAGTGCTTGTATCGGTTCTATGTTAGCTGGTTTATTGGATATGCCATTGGTGTCTCTTGCAAATCACATGGTTTTAAACGGTCATACTGCAACTGTGAAAAGAGAGATCGAAGGTGGTGAAGAAACTTGCGAAGTCACCCTTCCGGCTATTGTGAGTTGTCAAAAAGGGATGGCGGAACAAAGAATTCCAAATATGCGTGGGATCATGGCTGCAAGAACAAAGCCTTTGAAAGTGGTGGAACCAATTGCCGTTCAAGCAACCACATCCATTAAAACTTATGATTTACCTCCTGCTAAATCTGGCGTTAAATTAGTTGCAGCAGACAATGTGGATGAACTAGTAAGATTATTAAAAGAAGAAGCAAAAGCATTCTAAACAATTCAAATCGAAAAAAAATGGTACTTATATATATTGATCAAGCAGAACAACAAATTAAAAAATCTTCTCTAGAAGCTATTTCTTATGGTGCTGCCCTTGCAAAACAATTAGGTGTATCTACAGAAGGTATTTTACTAGGTACAGTAACAGATGATTTGGCAAGCCTAGGAAAGTATGGCTTGCAAAAATTACATCAAGTAACTGATGCTAGTTTAAATCATTTTGATGCTAAAGTTTTCACGCAAGTTTTAACAGATGCTGCGAAAGCAACAAATGCTTCTGCACTTGTTTTTGCACATAATTTAAATGGAAAAGCTATTGCCCCAGCTGTTGCTGTAAAATTACATGCGGGTATTGTGACTGGTGTGAATAGTTTGCCAGATACGAGCAATGGGTTTACGGTGACTAAAACTGTTTTCTCTGGAAAAGCATTTGCTCAAATCAATATCGATACTCCAATTAAAGTAATCTCTATCAACCAAAATTGTTTTGGTGTTCATATGCATGAAGGCAGTTGCGCTGTTGAAGCTTTATCTATCCCTATTCCTTTTGCATCTATTAAAGTGACTGCAACACATAAAGTGGATGGTGAAATTCCATTGACGGAAGCAAATATAGTAGTGAGCGGGGGGCGTGGATTAAAAGGACCAGAAAACTGGGGCATCATTGAAGATCTTGCAAAAGTATTAGGCGCTGCGACAGCTTGTAGTCGTCCTGTATCCGATTCAGATTGGAGACCGCACCATGAGCATGTGGGTCAAACAGGGGTTCAAGTGGCACCTAATTTATATATTGCTGTGGGCATTTCTGGCGCCATCCAGCATCTTGCTGGGGTGAACAGAAGTAAAACAATTGTAGTTATTAATAAAGACCCAGAAGCGCCTTTCTTTAAAGCTGCTGATTATGGTATTGTGGGGGACGCATTTGAAGTCTTACCAGCCCTAACAGCTGCCATACAAAAATCAAAGGCCTAATTCAAATCAATGCTTTTTTGCTTTAACTTTGTAAGGCAAATCATCTTATGCAAAAAATTGAACTAGAAATTGTAGCGCTATCCCATAGTATCACCCAATCTAACTCCTATGCAGTTATTTTAGGAGAAGTGAATGGGTTGAGACGTTTACCTATTGTGATTGGTGGCTTCGAAGCGCAGGCGATCGCAGTTGCATTGGAAAACATGCACCCTTCTAGACCATTGACCCATGATTTAATGAAAAATTTCATGACTGCATTTAACCTTCAATTACAAGAAGTGTATATCTGCGATTTACAAGAAGGCATCTTCTATTCAAAATTAGTTTGTCATAATTCCAACGATACCATCGAAATTGATAGTAGAACAAGCGATGCATTGGCTTTAGCGGTTCGTTTTGGTTGCCCTGTTTATGTTTACGAACATATACTGGATCAAGCTGGATTAACTAACGAAAAAGCAGACAAAGTAGATATGCCTGCTACCATTACCAAGACCACTGAGCGAAGTGATTTAGCTAAACTTTCATTAGCAGAATTAAATCAATTACTAACTGAAGTTTTAGAACAAGAAGATTATATCCGCGCTATTGATATCAGAGATGAAATCAATAAACGTAATGAACCAAAGCAGCCTTAGGATGATTCAATTTCCCAACTGCAAAATTAACCTAGGTCTTTCTATCCTTGCAAAAAGAGCAGACGGCTACCATGAACTCGAAACAGTCTTTTACCCTATTGCAGTTTCAGATGCTTTAGAAATTTTAACTGCTGATAGTTTAACCATGACCCAGTCAGGTATTCCTGTTCCTGGAGACCCTGCACAAAATCTTTGCTTAAAAGCATACCATTTACTCAAAAAAGATTTTCCTCAACTCCCTGCTGTGCAGATACACTTGCATAAAAATATTCCAATGGGTGCAGGTTTAGGTGGAGGATCAAGTGATGGAACGAACGCCTTACTCATTTTAAATCAACAATTTTCATTGGGCTTGAATGATCGTCAATTAATTGATTATGCAAGTCAACTTGGAAGTGATTGCCCATTTTTCGTTTACAATAAAGCATGTCATGCTTCAGGTAGAGGTGAAGTTTTAACTCCAATTGCATTAGACTTATCCAACTATCAATTTTTGTTAGTGCACCCTGGAAAACATATTTCTACAGCATGGGCATTCCAACAATTGAACCCCCATACAAAATCAGAAAGCATTCAATCGATCATTCAAAAACCTATGACCGAATGGAAGGGTTTATTGATCAATGATTTTGAAGCCCCTGTCTTTAAAGCCGAGCCTAGCCTATCTAATATTAAAGCACAGCTTTATCAATTAGGTGCAATATACGCGAGCATGAGTGGGTCAGGAAGTTCATTGTATGGCATCTTCCCAAAGCATCATTTTGAGCATGCACCGTCTATTGAACATACATTGCGTATTGACTTAATCTAGATTTTCAGATCAAACGGGCCTTTTTTATTATATTAGTGGCTATGATGAAAAAAATTGTTCGCCCTTTCCAAATTTTATATTGCATTTACGCCTTATGCATTTTTGCATGCTTGACAATCATATCGCTATTTGCAATGATTTTCATACTACCAATGGGTTATCAATATTTAACCATCGGCATCTATAAAATTGGTCGTTATTTTTCTAAAACATTGTACCTATTTATAGGGATGCGACATCAAGAAATTTACGAGGGGATCCATCATTTTAATAAAGCACATGTCTTTGTTGGCAATCATAATTCATACATGGATATTCCTCCAATTGTCCAATTGAAACATCAACCCATTAAGCCCTTGGGGAAATTTGAATCTTCAAAAATTCCACTATTCGGTTTATTCTATAGACATATCGTGATTATGGTGGATAGATCCAACCCCGAAAAAAGAGCGCAGAGTCTTCAAAATTTAAAAGAAGCCTTGAAACAAAAAATTTCTATATTTATTTTTCCAGAAGGCACATTTAGTATGACGGACGAAAAACCATTGAAGGATTTTTACAATGGTGCTTTTAAATTAGCGATTGAAATGCAGGTACCAATACAACCCGTTTTAATGGTTGATTCTGTTGACAGAATGCATTTTAGTAGCATTTTTACCCTTAGCCCAGGCATCTGTCGCGTTGTCTATTTGCCGACTGTTTATGTGGATAATTATAGTCTCGATGACCTTGAAATCTTGAAGCAACAAGTACACCAAATGATGGATGACGGCTTAAGAAGATATCGCAAGTATCCAGCTTCTTAATGTATTTTTGTAGCCCGATATGTACGCCGAAATCATCATACCATTAGCCCTTCCAAAAAACTATACCTGGGCCATCCCCACTGAATTTGTGGAAGGTGTCATGATTGGCATGCGTGTAGAAGTGATGTTAGGTTCTAATAAGCGCTATGCCGGCATAATAAAAAAAATCCTCACAGAAAAACCTGCTGGATTCAACCCTAAGCCTATATTGGGCATTTTGGATGATGCACCCATTGTTTATCCAGCGCAATTACAATTATGGGAATGGATGGCTGCATATTATATGTGTACCGAAGGGGAAGTGATGCAAGCTGCAGTACCGAGTCATTTAAAAATTTCTAGTGAAAGTATATTTATTTTAAATGAAGATGCAGCTATAGATAGTCTTCAACTAAGTGATACAGAATATATTATTTCTGAGGCCTTGCAAATAAAAAAACAATTAAGCTTAGTTGAAATACAAAAGCTACTAGATAAAAAATCAGTTTATCCAATTATCAATAAACTCATCCAAAAAGGTATTTGTTCGGTTGAGGAAACAATGCATGACAAGTATACTATTAAAGTAGAAAATCTATTGCATTTACATCCAGATTATCATACTGAAACCGCATTAGAACAATTGATGAATGATTGGACCAGGGCTCCAAAACAACTAGCCCTTCTACTTGCCTTCTTGCACCTTCAAAAAACAGAAGGACAGGTGCAACAAAAAGCATTACTTGAAAAATCGGGTGCTGCACATGCACAATTAAAAGCACTGATTGATAAAGGTATTCTTGTAGTTGAAAAAAGAAAAATAGATCGCTTGGGGGTTGATCTAAGTTTGGGTAATACCCACTTACACCAATTGTCAGCCGCACAGCAGCTTGCATATGATTCCATTTTGGAACAAATGAAAACACATTCGGTCAATCTATTGCATGGCATCACCGGAAGTGGAAAGACTCAAATTTATGCTGCATTAATTGAAAATGCCATTCAGTCCAATCAACAGGCATTGTATATGCTGCCTGAAATTGCATTGACGGCACAAATGATTCGACGTCTTAAACAATATTTTGGAGGCAAAATTGCAATTTATCATTCTAAATTCAATCCCAATGAAAGAGTTGAAATTTGGAATAAAGTGAAGTCTGGGGAAATTAAAATTGTATTAGGAGCTCGATCTGCCTTGTTCCTGCCCTACCATAATTTATCTTTAGTCATTATTGACGAAGAGCATGATGCTTCTTATAAACAACAAGACCCTGCTCCAAGATACCAAGCCAGAGATACCGCTATTTATTATGCCAATCAGTTGGGTGCAAAAGTAGTATTGGGTTCTGCGACGCCATCTGTGGAAACTTATTATAATGCCATGCAAAATAAGTTTGGCTACTACCATTTAAAAGAAAGATTTAGCGAAGGGGCTTTGCCACAAATGATCATTGTGGATACTAAAAAACAAAGCGAACAGTCTGCCATTTTAACACCGCAATTATTAGAAGCGATACAAACTACTGTTGCAAAAAATAAACAAGTCATTTTATTTCAAAATAAAAGAGGCTATGCGCCTTATATGATTTGTGAAACCTGTGGATGGATACCGCATTGCAAACAATGTGATGTCAGCCTGACTTTACATAAAGGAAAAAATATGCTGTCTTGCCATTATTGCGGGGCTGCTTATCCGGTAGTGCACACCTGTGAAGCCTGTGGCAAACAAAGTTTTAAGCAAAAGAGTTTTGGCACAGAACAAATTGAGGAAAAATTAGCATTGGCCTTACCACAACTTCGAATTGCAAGAATGGACTTGGATAATATTAAAGGTAAAAATGAGCATGATCATTTGATACAGCAATTTGAAAGAAGAGAAATTGATGTATTGGTAGGAACACAAATGGTGGTTAAGGGACTCGACTTTGAACATGTAGACCTAGTGGGCATTGTGGACGGGGATAGCTTATTGAATTTTAATCAATACAGGGTCAATGAAAGGGCATTTCAAATGATGGAGCAAGTAAGCGGAAGAGCAGGTCGAAAAAATGATCAAGGTAAAGTGATTATGCAACTAAGTCAAACAAATCATCCTATTGTAGCATTTGTGCATACCCACGACTATCATGCATTTTATGAGTTCGAGATCAATAATAGAAAACACTTTGCTTATCCCCCTTTTAGTAGGTTAATGAGCATACTTTTTAAACATAAAGAAAACCATATTGCAGAAGAAGCTGCGAATCATTTTTTAAAATCATTAGATCCAATGATTCAAAAAACAGTGATGGGACCAGCTCAACCCATTATCAATAGAATAAGAAATAAATATATTTGGGAGCTATGTGTTAAAATAACCAAACAGCCTCAGCAATTAGCAATTGCCAAAAAACAATTATTACATTTTATTCAATTGATTTCAGTTCACCCAAGGTACAAGTCTGTTCAGATTATCATAGATATTGATCCCAACTAAATGAAGCTTCAAAAAAATATAGCCTTAAAACGATACCATAGTTTTGCTTGTGAAGAAATTGCTGCATTTTTTACTATCGTTACAACAAAAGACGCCTTAATGGAAGCCATTGATTGGGCAAAAGACAATGATCAACCCTACTTGATACTTGGTTCAGGCACAAATATTTTATTCACCAAACAATTCGATGGCTTAGTGATTAAGATGGAGCTCAATGGCATCCAAAAGCTACAAGAAACATCCTCTGATATAAAACTTAAAGTTGGTGCTGGAGAAAATTGGTCTTATTTTGTAAGTTATTGTGTGCAAAAATCCTGGGGTGGTTTAGAAAATCTAAGTTTGATTCCTGGTACAGTTGGTGCTGCTCCAATAAAAAATATTGGCGCATACGGTGTTGAGGTTGGCGAACATATTGTAAGTGTAGATGCATTTGATACCATCAAGCATGAATGGGTGACCCTCGCAAAACAAGATTGCGCTTTTAGTGATGGCTCTAGTATTTTTAATCAGGAAGTCAACAGGTATATTATTTGTGCAGTTCAATTTAAATTATCAAAACAGCCTTTATTAAGGACAGATTACGGGGACATTAAAGCTGTATTGCACGAGAGAGGCATCAGTAATCCAAGTGTGGAATCTATTGCGGATGCAGTCATTTACCTAAGGTTGAATCAATGGCCTGATCCAAAAAAACTGGGTAATGCAGGTCATTTTTTTAAAAATCCAACAATTACTACAACCCAATATGATCATCTTATACTTCAATTCCCTTCATTGATGGCTTATCCTATTCATGATCATACTTATAAGATAGATGCAGGTTGGCTCATTGAAGCATGTGGATGGAAAGGCGTCACAAAAAATCAAGTGGGATCTTATCAGGACCAAGTATTGGTCATTGTAAATTATGGTGCAACAAAAGGACAAACCATTCTTGATTTCTCAGAGGCAATCATTCAGTCTGTACTTATTCAATTTGGAGTAAAATTAGAAATTACAATTAGTATTGAATAGTCAAGTCTACTCTCCTATTCTGAGCTCTTCCCTTATTTGTTTCATTACTTGCAATTGGTTGCGTGTCGGCCAATCCAATAATAGATGTTCTATTTATTGCAAGTCCTTTTTTAACTATATAGGCTTGTATTTTCTTTGCCCTTGATAAAGACAATGGGTCGTTAATTTTTCTTGATCCAGTATTATCTGTGTGGCCAGTAATTAATAATTTTGTAGAAGGATACTGAGTCATGATTTGCACCAATGAATCCAAACCCTGTAATAACTTATTCGCAATATTTACTTGTCCAATTTCAAATTTCAAAGCAGCAGCAATATTATTTAACTTAGGTTGAAGGTCTTCACAGCCATTGTTACCAGCAATCCCTGCAATATTAGGACATTGATCTAGCTCGTCATTCACACCATCTTTATCTGTGTCGGGAATAGCGCAACCTTTGTAAGCTGGTAATCCAGCTACTGTTGGACAAGGATCTTTGTCATCTGGTATACCATCTTTGTCTGTATCAGGCACTGGACAGCCTCTATATTGTAAAGTACCTTCTGCATTTGGACATTTATCATTCTCATCATTGATGCCATCACCATCTTCGTCTGGCACAGGACAACCTTTATATTTTAATAAGCCACTTCTTTCTGGACAGTCATCATTTTCATTGGATACGCCATCATCATCTTGGTCTACTTGAATTGGTGCAGTAGGTAATGCGATCGCTTTCTTCTCCTTCAACTTTAAAGGGAATGAATAACTAACCCCATAATTCATATGCATTTTAGTAAGCTTAGTCGCCTCTGCGTTATAAGTACCGAATACATTTAAGAAAGAACCTTGCTTAGCTTTAAATTGTAAGCCAAGCCCCATTGGCGCATAGGCAGTAAAATTGGTGGCATCTTTTGCTAAACCAATTCCTAGAATCGCATAAGGGAGCATTGATTTATCATCATCCCTAAGTTTTAAATGAACGCGTGTATCAACTGCAGCATATAATCCATTACTCGTTGCTTTTGGCTGCTTAGAAGAAGCGTAATAAGGATACTTTAATGAACTAAGATCCAGGTTTACGACAGCATCCAAACGCGGTGTAATTCCTTTAAAAAATTGTACCCCCAAAGCAGGGGTAGAAACAGTTAACCCCTCGGTTTGAGGGGTTTTCTTGAAATTCAGTATAGATCCTTTCAAAGCAATCGAAGCTGTTTTATTTTTATTTACTTTTTTATTTTGCGCATTGCTTAACAATGAAGCAAATAAAATAATGGTTACTCCAATTACTTTTTTTGACATATTTAATTGAATTAGTTCAATAAGAAGCTGTAACTAACTCCATAGTTGTAAGAAGGTACAAAAGACTTAGACATCTTAGTTGAATAAGTTGTTGTAATATTCAAATTAGACCCTTTACAAGTTTTGATTTGCAATCCTAAACCAACTGGTGCATATGCACTATAGTCTCTGAAAGCGAAAGCACGCACACCTAAACCAGCAGTTACATATGGATTTACTTTATAATCACCTTTGAACATCTTGATATTTACACCGGTCTCCACAGCAGTCAAAATATCTTCGTTTGATCTTCTTAATGCGTTTGGTGCATACAAAGGAGTACGCGCAATTGCTAGATCTAAATTATAAAAGAAATCAACTTGATCTGAATATTGACTAGTGTAATTGATACCTAATGATTTTGTTGTAGATGCATATTGACCCCATTTCTTTGCATTTAAAGTAGATCCTATTGAACCATTTTGAACATTCTCTGCAGAACCAAAATCTAAAGCATTGAATCTTATAGCTAATGATGTTTTTTTCTTACCGCCATTGCTAGTTTGAGCATGAGCATTAAAAATAAAACCCAAAGCGATTAGAGAAAATAATAATTTCTTCATATTAATTGTTTGTTAAATGTCTCACAAATTTAGGCCTTAATAGCGAATTATTGAAATTTTTCTACCCTATTTAATCGTCTAATTTAGGGTTCTTTTTAGAATACCCAATAGCGTCTACCATTACCTTTACAAGTCCTTTTGAACTGAAAACCAATTGTTTAGCTGCAGATTGACTTAAATCTATTACCCTGCCCTTTTTCAACATATTGGGGTGCATACGGTCGTTAATCCTCACCAGCACGGTCTTCCCATTCCTTAAATTAGTGACCCTTACGATGGTGTTTAACTTATACAAATTACAAGCTGCGGTGAACTTATTATTGTAAAAACGCTCCCCTGTAGAAGTCAATGTGCCATTTAAATTTTTACTGTAAAAACTTGAAACCCCTTGGATATGATTGATTTCAATTTTAATGCGCTTGGTATCAATCTTATTTTTATACTTTTTGATATTTACACTATCTAAGTAGTTCTCTGTTGTTAGTGTATTAGAATGAATATTTTGTGCCTGAATAGCACCACTAATCAATATTAAATAAACGCAAACAATTGACTGAAGGATCTGTTTTTTCATAGGTCTACGTTTTAAAATTGCTATTTGCTTAAATAGGTATGACCGCCACCACGCTGTCCAAATTCAATGGCCCGTATATATGTGGGAATAATTCATTCAAATCCTCTGCTAATTCAAATAAAACTGGCCTTTGCACTTTGACTTTTTCGATTTTTAATTTCACTAAACCTGTTTGCCCTTGATAAAACCTTTCAAGCACCCCTTCTATTTGTCTTTCGATGGAGCAATGTATAAATCCATCTTTTACAAAATCTTTAGGTAAATAGCTTTGTTTTACTTGTGCCTCTTCCCATTCTTTACTTGAAGTCACATGATATATATATTCGCTTTCCATTTTTTTCTAATTTAAATTATTTAATAATTCTTGGTATACGTTGATCGATCATCATTAGATCTGCTATCACCATCGCCGTTACCGCTTCAAGTACTACGGGTACTCTTAAGGCAATGCATAAATCATGCCTTCCTTTTACCGAAAAATCTTCCTGTTCATTGGTTTCCCAATTCAAAGTATGTTGCAACTTTGGTGTAGAAGATGTAGGTTTTACTGCAATTCGAAACACTAGATCATTACCATTGGTATAACCACCCACCACGCCACCTGCATGGTTTGTTTTTGTTTTGCCAGTAGCATCCATAATGGCATCATTGTGTTCCACTCCAAACATATTTGCTGCGGCAAATCCTGTTCCAAATTCAATACCTCTGATTGCAGGAATCGCAAAAACTGCATGGCTAATTAAAGACTCCACTGAATTAAAGAAATGTTCACCTAATCCAATTGGTAATCCTTTCACCACACATTCAACAATACCCCCCACGCTGTCTTTTTGATCAATCGCGTTTTGTAATCCTTTTTCTAAATCTTTTTCGCCACCAATACTTAATATCGTTGCTTTTACCTCAATCCCTTTTAATATTTTTTTAGCAACCACTCCCGCGCCTACCAAACCTGCCGTTAACCTGCCGCTAAAATGTCCACCGCCTCTATAATCTTCAAAGCCCCCAAATTTTTGATGTGCCGTGAAATCAGCATGACCTGGTCTTGGGACGGCTCTTTGTTTTTCATAATCACCACTTCTTGTATTGTTATTTTCAAATAATAACATCAATGGTGCGCCAGTCGTGGTATCATTAAATACACCTGTTTTAAAAAATGGAATATCATCCTCTTTTCTTGGCGTCGTTCCTTTTTGTTTGCCTCCTTTTCTGCGCTCCATGTCTTCTACAAAATCGGATTGTTGAAGCGACAACCCTGCTGGGCATCCATCTACTAAAACGCCAACGCAGTTACCATGTGATTCGCCAAAAATTTGAACTTTAAATAAGGTACCAAAACTATTCATGAATGTACTTTTATAGTGTATACAAGTTAAGCAATTTAATCTAAATCAACTTTAGCCCCTAAATGCTGCAGATGTTTAAAGAAATCGGTGTAGGACTTATTCACCGCTTCTGCATCAGCAATTGTAATTGGCCCATCCGCACACAATGCAGCAATCCCACAAGCCATGGCTATACGGTGATCGTGTTGTGAAAATACTTCTGATCCATTTATGCCTGTTCCCCCGTGTATCAACATCCTATCCCGATTTAATTCTATTTGAATACCCAATTTAGCAAATTCAGTTTGCAAGGTTAAGCCCCTGTCACTTTCTTTATGTGTTAAACGACTTACTCCATGTATGATGGTTACTCCTTTGCATACAGCAGCAAGCGCCACTAAAGGAGGAAATAAGTCTGGGCAATCTGTTGCATCAAATTCAAATGCATTAAGTTTAGTAATTATTCCAGCAGGATCTTTTGCTGGACCAATAAAAATTGAATGCTCCTGAATGTCAATGAATGCGCCAGCAGCATTCAATGCTTGCATCACTGCTTTATCCGCTTGTGTAGAATCCAATTGTAAACCTTTCACAGTAATTGGACCTGCAATGGCACCAGCAACTAATAAAAAAGCTGCACCACTCCAATCGCCTTCTACAGTATAGTCAATGTGCTTCGCTAAAGGTGGATGTGCTAGAAATTCAAAACGTTTATAATCTTGATGTTGCACATTCCATCCAAATGCATTTAATACGGACAAAGTGAGATCGATATAAGGTTTACTTTTTAAATCCTGCACTTCAATCACTGCGTCTGTTGCATTTGAAGCAGCATAAGCCATTAATAAACCAGTTAAAAACTGAGAACTCAAAGAGCCATCTACCACAATATTTGCAGGCTTTAAAGGACCTTTGATTGTAATAGGCAAATAACCAGATTGCGATTGTATGTCGATACCTAGTTTTGGAAAAATGGTATCAAAAAAATGCATTGGTCTTTTTAATAAACTGCCTTTCCCTTCGATGGTGATGGACTGTTCACTTAATGCAGCGATCGGTGTAAACATTCGAATACCTAATCCACTTTCTCCACAATTCATAGAAGCCCCAATTGGTTTTACACCATCTGAATGCACGATAATACTAACAGCATTTATTTTTTCATTCAATCCATCTTCAGTTTTAACAATCGCACCTAGTTTTTGAATCACATCTATTGCAGCAAGATCATCATTAGAATGTCCAGGATTCAGAATTGTGGTGCTACCATGATGGAGTAATGCAGCAGCACATGCTCTTTGCATACTACTTTTACTAGCCGGTGCAACCTGCTCGCCTCTCAGTGTATTTGGATAGACTGTCGCGCGCATTTTAAGAATATAATTTAATCAGTTTTTGTAAAGTTTTCATTGGGATGGTTTCATAGATACCCTTCCCAATTTTACTTAAAAGCACGTATTGCATGCCAGCATTGGCTTTCTTTTTATCTTTTTGCATGACTTCCATTGCTGCATCTAGATCAAAATGCATGGCAGTAGGTAAGCCATATTTTTTAAGCGTTTCAACCAATAAACCCGTACCGGTAAAACCTAATAATACTTGTGAAATTTTAGCAGCATAGACCATCCCAACACTGATTGCATGGCCATGTAACAAGGCATGTTCATTTTCAATCGCGTGCCCTAAAGTATGTCCAAAATTTAACAGCTTACGATCTCCTTGTTCAAATTCATCTTTCTGTACCACTTTCACTTTGATTTCCACATTTTTTTGAATCAATGCAGCCAAAGCTTTTGTATTTTTTTGATAAAAAGATAAATCCTTTTCGTTTAACTCCTTTAGCATGCTTGCATCTTTGATCGCTGCATGTTTGATGATTTCTGCAAAACCATTTTCCCATTGGTAGCTCGGCAATGTTTTTAAGAAACTATGGTCATAAACAATAAATGCTGGCTGACGAATCAAGCCCACCATATTTTTATAAACGCCCACATCAATACCGTTTTTCCCCCCAATGGAAGCGTCAACCATGGCTAGTAAAGTTGTTGGAACAAATCCAAATTTTACGCCACGCATAAACACACCAGCTACATAGCCAACCATATCTGTTACGACACCTCCTCCAACGCCAATCAATACGGATTGTCTATTGGCGCCAAAGTTTAATAATGCTTCTATGATAAAATCGACTGTTGCTTGTTGCTTATGTATTTCTCCTGCAGGAATAACAATAGTTGGTTTCCCTTTAAAGATTTGTTGATGCAAGGCGTACACATTTTCGTCTGTGATATAAATTGCGTTTAATTTGTCCACCATTTTGCCAATAGCTGCAAATTTGCCATCTAACACAAACTCAACTGTATTATTTGAAAATTTAACTTTCCAGTTTTTCATTTTAATCCATTTATAACAACTAAAATTGCTGGACTTACCAGACAATTTTAGCTATTCATAATTTTATTTTGTTGTTGAATACTTTCCATATGCACTGCGTCCATGTATTTAGTGATAAAGTCGTCACTCAAGCCCATTTTATTCCCTTTCGCAACCGCTCTTTCTAAAATTTCATTCCAACGATTGGTTTGAAGGATGGTGATGTCATTGTTTTTTTTGTACTCACCAATTTTTTGAGCCACTTTCATTCTTGTAGATAAAACTTGCAACAACTCATCATCTAATTGATTGATTTGTTGACGTAATTTTTCCAGTGCAGTATGAAATTCTACAGAAGCAATGTCTTCTTTTCTCCAACGAATGGCTTCCAACATTTCCTTCAATACTTCGGGCGTAATTTGTTGTTTGGCATCACTCCAAGCATTGTCTGGATCAATATGAGATTCAATGATTAAACCATCATAGTCTAAGTCAATCGCTTGTTGCGCTACTTCTTGTAAAATATCACGACGACCACAAATATGTGAAGGATCATTGATCATTGGAATGCCTGGGAAACGACGCTTCATCTCAATGGCTAAATGCCACATAGGTGCGTTACGGAATTCAGTATTGCCATAAGAACTAAATCCTCTGTGGATTAATCCAAGTTCTTCAATTCCAGCTTTTGCAATACGCTCCATACCACCTACCCATAATTCAAGATCTGGATTCAAAGGATTTTTTATCAATACTGGCACTTTAACACCTCTTAAAGCATCTGCAATGTCTTGCACACTAAATGGATTCACCGTCGTTCTTGCTCCAATCCAAAGTACATCCACACCAAAATGCAATGCATCTTCTACTTGTTTTGCAGTAGCAACTTCTACGGCCACTGGTAATCCAGTTTCCTTTTTTGCTTGTTGCAACCAAGGCAAACCTTTTGTACCAATACCTTCAAAGCTACCAGGTCTTGTTCTTGGCTTCCAGATGCCTGCACGTAAAATATCTACTTTACCAGTAGCAGCTAATCGCTGCGCTGTTTGCATGACTTGTTCTTCTGTTTCTGCACTACATGGACCAGAAATGATCAATGGTGTTTTCTTTAGTAAAATCCCCATGTTAACCAATTTATAAATTAGAGATATAATATAATTATCCTTCAGTACTGCCTCTTTGACCTCCACTATCCGCATCATTCATACGAATACGACGACCCTTATAGTTTTTGCCATCTAAAGCACTAATCATTTTTTTAGCAGCACCTGATTCAATTTCTATCCAGCTATTCATGTCTCTCATATCTATTTTACCCAAGACTTCTTTTTTCAAATCACTCATGTCTAAAATAAATTGTAAGAAACTCGCTTTATAAAACCCATCTTTTGTTCCTAAATTCACGAATAAACGAGTTGCGCCTGCAGCCCCTCTTGATTGGCTTCGGCCGCCTCTATCTCCACGGTCTGCACCGCGATCTCTGCTGTCATTATTTGTTCTGTCTCCGCCGCTTCTGCGATCTGAGTATTCGTTACGTCCTCTTTCTCTATTACGATCCTGCATGCCACCAACATCTCGACGGCCTTTTTCAACTGCACGGATATTTAAGTCTGCTGCATTTTCATAATAGGCTAAGAAACGATTGAACTCTAAAGCAGCCACGCGCTTCAAAATTTCTTCTTTCGTCATGTCAGCAAATTTTTCTGCTAACATAGGCACATAAGTTTCATAATCACCATGGCTCACATCGGTAGACATTAATTTATCCATTACATGGAAGAATTGTTTTCTACAAACGTCTTTACCGCTAGGGATATCTAATTTATGGAAAGTGCTTTTATTGATATTCTCAATTTGACGCAATCTGTAAGACTCTCTTGCATGTACAATAGAAATACAAATACCTTGACTACCAGCGCGGCCTGTACGACCACTACGGTGTGTGTAAACTTCTACATCATCTGGTAATTCATAGTTGATAACATGCGTAATTCCTTTTACATCAATACCACGAGCAGCCACATCGGTTGCAATTAACAATTGTAATGTTTTATCTCTAAATTGACCCATGACTCTATCACGTTGTTGTTGAGTCAAGTCACCATGGATAGCATCGATATCATATCCTTCACGTGTTAACCTTGCTGATACATCTTGCGCATCTGCTTTAGTTCGAGTAAAGATGATACCATAAATACCTGGGTTGAAATCAATGATTCTTTTTAAAGTCTCATAACGATACTGCGCCGAGGTTACATAATATTGGTGATCGATGCTTTTGTTGGTTGCATTCACTTTACCAATAGTTACTTCCACTGGCTCTTTCATGTAACGCTTACTTACTTTTCGGATTTCAGTTGGCATGGTAGCACTGAATAACCAAATACTTTCACGGTTAGGAGTGTTCTTTAAGATAAACTCAATGTCTTCTTGGAATCCCATATTCAACATTTCGTCTGCCTCATCTAAAACAACGTATTCGATTTGCTCAAGGTTAATGGCCTTACGCTCAATCAAGTCAATTAATCGACCTGGTGTAGCGACAATAATTTGTACCCCTCTTTTCAAATCCCTTATTTGCATTCCAATGGATGTACCACCGTATACTGCTAAGACTTGAACACCAGGAACATGCTTTTTAAATAAATTAATTTCATTCACAATTTGCATACACAATTCACGTGTAGGACAAACGACCAATGCTTGAGGATGCTTGTCGGCTGTTTTGATTAATTGAATCAATGGCAAACCAAATGCAGCTGTCTTACCAGTACCTGTTTGTGCCAATCCAATAAAATCCTTTGTTCCGCTAATTAAAACGGGAATAGAACGCTCTTGAATTTCTGTTGCATGCGTGTAGCCTAATTCGGTCACTGATTTTACCAATTGCTCATTCACGCCTAATTCAGCAAAAGTTTTTTTAGTCTTCACTGCTTCAATTAATTCATTCGTTGTATTCATCTCTTCTGTCTTCTTCATTTTTAATGTTTAAATTTCTTTTAAATTGAATTTTATTTTAAAATTCTTTTGATACCATTTGCATTTTCAATCAAATCAGATAAGTAGTCCACATTATCTTTCTCAAGACATGACTTAAACTTTTTCAATTGACTGATATGCTCATTTAGCACATCCAACACATTTTCCTTATTCTGCATAAAGATGGGAACCCACATTGCAGCATTGGACTTTGCCAAACGCACTGTGCTTTCAAAACCACCACTCGCTAATTCAAAAATAGCATCGGACTCTTTCTCCTTCTCTAACACGGTATTCGCCAATGCAAAAGAAGTAATATGCGATATATGGCTAACATAAGCCACATGGATGTCGTGCTTCATTGCATCCATGTATAATATATGCATCCCTAATTGCTCATACACTTGCTCTACTAAAGTCAAAGCATCTTGGTCAATTTGTTCTTTATTACAAATCACAGTTGCCTTTTCTTTAAATGCATCTTGTTGAGCCGCTTCTGGACCACTAAATTCAGTTCCCCACATTGGGTGGGTTGGAACGAATCTTCCCTTCTTAGAATGTACGTTCGCGATTTGTACAATACTTTCCTTAGTAGACCCTACATCAAATACAACCTGCTTGTCAATTAAATTTAAAATAGTTGAAAGCAATTTTTCTGCAATATTGATTGGCGTTGCAATCACAATTAGATCTGAGTGAAAGATGGCTTCTTCTAAAGACATGATTTCATCTACAATACCTAATCGCAATGCTTGATCTAGGTGCAAAGGATTATTGTCCACTCCAATGACATGCTCCACAAAGCCTTTTTGCTTTAGGGTCATGGCAATCGAGCCGCCAATTAATCCAACACCAATCACTGTTAAACGCATGCTTCAATTCTTTTAATTGCTTCACTAAATTTTTCTAAAGACCCACACAAACTCACACGGATATAATCTTTACCAGCGGAACCAAAGATGCCTCCTGGGGTGATAAATACATTGGCTTCGTAAAGCACTTTATCACTCAACGCATAACCGTCTTTGAATGTGGCCGGAATTTTTGCCCAAACAAACATTCCAACTTGTTGTTTTGAATAAGCACATTTTAAAACATCTAATAATTCGAATACTTTTTCTCGACGTGCTGTATATATTTTATTCACGGATTCATACCAACTCTCGTCTAGACTTAATGCTTTAACAGCAGCTAGTTGGACTGGTAAAAACATACCACTGTCCATATTGGATTTAAACCTAAGTATTTCATTGATTCTGTCTTCGGCAGCAATTAACATGCCGACTCTCCACCCTGCCATGTTTTGGCTTTTACTCAGAGAGTTCAATTCGATCACCACCTCTTTTGCACCTACTATCGACAATAAACTTTCAGGTTGATTGTTTAAGATAAACGCATAAGGATTGTCATGACAAATCAATATTTGATGCTTCTTCCCAAAGGCAA
>JBILIU010000088.1:0-5412 GCA_044368905.1 Sediminibacterium sp.
ACTTTCACATTGCCAATTCCTAATGCACTCACCAATGGAGCGTGCTTGTCTAAGATCTCGAATAAACCATCTACACCAGGTAATTGTACACCTTGTACATTTCCACTAAATAACTTCTTCTCTGGTGTTAATATTTCTAATAACATGAATGGAATTTTAATTTATTATGCTTGAGCCATCATTTTCTTTCCTTTCTCAATCGCATCTTCTAATGTACCAACTAAGTTGAATGCCGCTTCTGGATATTCGTCCACTTGACCATCCATAATTGCATTGAAACCTCTGATCGTATCATCGATAGAAACGAATACCCCTTTCAAGCCTGTAAATTGTTCCGCAACGTGGAAAGGTTGAGATAAGAAACGTTGAACACGACGAGCGCGTGATACGACCAATTTATCTTCATCACTTAATTCATCCATACCTAAGATGGCGATGATATCTTGCAATTCCTTATAACGTTGTAAAATCATTTTTACTTTCTGTGCAGTATCGTAGTGTGCATCTCCAACAATTGCTTTGGTTAAGATTCTTGAAGTTGAATCCAATGGATCCACCGCAGGATAGATACCTAAATCGGCAATCTTACGAGACAATACTGTTGTTGCATCTAAGTGAGCGAAAGTAGTTGCAGGAGCCGGATCTGTTAAGTCATCCGCAGGTACATATACCGCTTGAACCGAAGTAATTGAACCATTCTTAGTTGAAGTAATACGTTCTTGCATCAATCCCATCTCAGTTGCCAATGTCGGTTGGTAACCTACCGCAGATGGCATACGACCTAATAAAGCCGATACCTCTGAACCTGCTTGTGTAAAACGGAAGATGTTATCTACGAAGAATAAGATATCCTTTCCTTTTCCTGTTCCATCTCCATCACGGAAATATTCTGCAATGGTCAAACCACTCAAAGCCACACGAGCACGCGCACCTGGAGGTTCGTTCATTTGACCAAAAACGAATGTTGCTTTTGATTCTTTTAATTCTTCTAAATTCACTTTGCTTAAATCCCATCCACCTTCTTCCATGCTATGCTTGAATGCATCACCATATTTCATGATACCTGCTTCAATCATCTCACGCAATAAGTCATTTCCTTCACGTGTTCTTTCTCCCACACCCGCAAATACAGATAAACCTCCGTGTCCTTTTGCGATATTATTAATCAATTCTTGAATCAATACTGTTTTACCTACACCCGCACCACCAAACAATCCAATCTTACCACCCTTTGCATATGGCTCAATCAAGTCGATTACTTTAATACCTGTAAACAACACTTCTGTTGCAGTACTTAAGTCTTCGAACTTTGGAGGATTAGCATGGATAGAACGACCATTTGATTTATCTAATTGTGGTAAGCCATCAATTGCGTCTCCTGTTACATTGAACAAGCGACCATTGATACCTTCACCCACTGGCATCAAAATTCCTTTTCCAGTATCAACTACTTCCATGCCTCTCACTAAGCCTTCGGTACCGTCCATGGCAATTGCACGAACGCTATCTTCACCTAAGTGCTGTTGCACTTCTAATACTAATTTCTCACCGTTAGGACGCGTGATTTCAAGGGCATTGTATATTTCTGGTAATACACTTTTTGTTGAAAAATGTACGTCTACAACCGCACCAATAATTTGTTTGATTTTACCTGTTGTTGCCATATAGTTATTTGTTTTTACAACCCCCTTTTAAGAGGCGAAAATGGATTTACTCCATTTCGGCTGCAAAGGTAGTGATTTGCATGTTTATTGCAAAAATTGTACATAGATAATTGCAGCTAAAATTCCCCCTACAATTGGCCCAAATACGGGAATGGCGGCATAAGCCCAATCACTTGGACCTTTTCCCTTGATTGGCAGCACAAAATGCATGATTCTAGGCCCTAAATCTCTGGCAGGATTGATTGCCCAGCCAGTTGGTCCACCTATGCCAAAGCCAATTCCTGCTACTAAAAGGGCCACTGGCAAGGCCGAAAAACTGCCTAATTCGACTCCAGCAGACTTAATATGGAAAATTCCTATTACAAAAACAAAGGTGGCGACTGTTTCTACAATGAAATTTTGAGGTAGTCTACGGATAGATGGCCCTGTCGAAAAACAAGCCAATTGGTCTGCTGGATTTTCGCTTTCATTAAAATGATCCTTGTAAATCATCCATACCACAAATGCCCCCAACATACTACCTAATAATTGTGCTAATAAATAAGAAGGGACTAAGGCCCAACTAAATTTTCCAGCAATTGCAAAAGCAATTGTAACAGCTGGATTTAAGTGTGCTCCACTCGCACTATTAGAAATGTACACTCCCACAAAAACTGCAATGGTCCATCCCAGCACAATAGAAATCAATCCGCCATTATTGCCTTTTGTTTTTGGCAATACGATATTTGCCACCACACCGTTTCCAATGATCATCATCATTGTAGTGCCTAAGAATTCGCCTAAAAATGGAGTCATAAAATTATTATTTAATCATTTATATATTGGTCATTTTAATTGCTTTTTTCCACCCTTCGATACCCTTTTCTACCTCTGCTTGCGCTAAGTTAGGACTGAACACTTGATCTACTTTCCATTTTGCTGCAAGTTCAGATTCGTCTTTCCAAAAACCAATAGCCAGTCCAGCTAAATAAGCTGCACCCAAGGCAGTGGTTTCAATGATCGTAGGTCGAATTACTTTTGTGTTTACAATATTGGATTGAAACTGCATCAATAAATTATTTTTTGTTGCACCTCCATCCACTCTTAATTCTGCAATTGGAATTTGCGCATCCGATTCCATTGCCTTTAATAAGTCGTATGATTGATATGCAATACTTTCTAATGCTGCTCGTGCAATATGCGCAGCATTGGTGCCTCTTGTGATACCTGTGATGGTGCCTTTTGCATGCTGATTCCAATAGGGTGCCCCTAATCCAGCAAATGCAGGGACCATATACACCCCATCGGTGTGGGCGACTTGAGCAGCCAAGCTTTCTACTTGTTCAGAATCACGAATAAGATGAAGCCCATCTCTAAGCCATTGCACCACAGCGCCTCCAATAAACACACTACCCTCCAATGCATAAAAAGTTTTACCGTTACGTTGTAATGCTATTGTCGTTAATAAATTATTTTTTGATACCACTGCTTTTTCTCCAGTATGCATTAACATAAAACAACCAGTGCCATAGGTATTTTTAACCATACCAGGTTGAATACAAATTTGTCCAAACAATGCCGCTTGTTGGTCTCCAGCAATACCTGCAATTGGTATTTGTTGATTGGTTACCAATAAATCAGTGTAGCCATATACTTCACTACTACTTTTTACTAGTGGCAAAATGGAGATTGGAATATTAAACAATTCCAATAAGGTCGTATCCCATTTTAAATCATGAATATTAAAGAGCATCGTCCTAGATGCATTGGTCGCATCGGTAATATGCTGGGCGCCATTGGTCAATTTCCAAACCAACCAACTATCAATGGTGCCAAAACAAAGTTCTCCTTTTTCGGCTTGTGCTCTTGCGCCATCCACATGATCTAAAATCCATTTTATTTTAGAAGCCGAGAAATAGGCATCAATGATTAAACCTGTTTTTTCTTGAATCATTCCTTGCTTGCCCTCTACTTTTAATTGATCACAAAAGTCCGCAGTCCTTCTATCTTGCCAAACAATGGCATTGTAAATTGGCATGCCAGTTAGCTTATTCCAAACAACAGTGGTTTCACGTTGATTAGTGATGCCAATGGCTGCAATATCAAACTTATCAATACCGTGTTTTGATATCACTTCGGAAGCGACACCAATTTGCGTACTCCAAATTTCCATTGGATCATGTTCTACCCAACCTGGTGATGGAAAGATTTGTGTAAATTCTTTTTGGGCAGTAGCAATAATGAGCCCTTCTTGGTCAAATAAAATAGCACGGCTACTTGTTGTACCTTGATCCAGTGCTAAAATGCATTTTGGCATGATGACAATTTTAAAGTCTGAAACTGGCTTCTACCTTTTGGCTTTTAACCAATTTTCAGGATCAAAATATACTGCTTTTTCATTACAAATAGAGAATAAAACAGCGCCTTCACCATCTAAATTAATTCCTGAACGGCCAATCACAGTTCCAGCCTTCACTTCTTGTCCATTGTTTACAGATGCACTACTAAGGCAAGAAAATGCTGTAAAGTATTTACCATGTTTGATTAAAACTGTTTTGTCTCCATTGACATCTCCTACATATACTACGATTCCATTGGCCACACTTTTAACTGTGGTACCTTTTGGGACTGCCAATTCGATGCCATCACTTTTACGATCCAATTTAGTACCTGGGATGCTCTCTACACCAAAATGAATATTCACTATACCAGTAGCCACTGGCCATGGAAGTCCACCTTTGTTATTTTCAAAAGAGATGGATGTTTCTCTACCCTCTTCTGTCGTTTCAAGTGCAGAATAAGGACGATTACTTGTGGTACTTTTTAAACCCCCTTCCACCTTTCTCACATTTGGAATTGATTTAGTCTTTTCGTCATTCGAAGGGGTTGTTTTATTGTTGGCAACATTGGCTGCTTTTAATTTAGCCAGACGATCATTCTCTCTTTTTACAGCTTCCTGCATTTCTCTTTTGATCACCGCTGCGATAGCTGCTTGCATCTTTCTTCTTTGTGCCTCTTTTTGTCTTACCTGTGTGGTGATTTCTTGCTCCTTATTTTTCAATTGTTTCACCACTTTGTCCTGCTCCTTTCTATCATCCTGCAATACTTTTAATTGAACAGTTTGTGCAGACAGGGTTTTGATACGATCCTCTTTATTCTCACTTAAAATATTGATCTTAGATTTTAAATTATTTTCGGATAAACCAATGGCCATCGCCTGGGTTTCTCTATTCTGACGATAACTTTTTAAATAAGTAATCCTTTTTACTGCATCATTAAAACTTCCTGCTGAAAATAAAAAATTAAGGTACTCGTATCCACTTCTGCTTTGATAAGCGAAGACAATACTTTTAGCATACCTATATTTTAAAGTATCTAATTCGTTGTTCAAACGCTTTACATCTTTTTGGTTACTTAGAATTGCAGCATCTAGCACTTTAACCTGCTTAGCGATACCATTGATCAAAGCCTGTCTTTTTGAAATCTTATTTCTAATCAATGCCAACTGTGCTAATGAACTTTTTTTATTATTCTTAGTTTGATCTAATAATCTATTTAAATCATCTAATTCTTTTTGTAAAGTCTGTGCTTGTTTTTGCAAATCGTCTCTTGAATTACCATTTTGGGCATTGGCAGAGTTCAAGCAACAGGCTAAACAAATACAGATAAGGATTGACCATTTTTTAAGCATAGGATTCATTTTTCACTTTATTATTTTCGTCTGCCTGTTTTTGGAATAGTAAAAGTGTATTTCAAAGGTTCATCAAAA
>JBILIU010000087.1:0-5412 GCA_044368905.1 Sediminibacterium sp.
ATGATGGCCGCTTCGGTTTTTTTCTTTTTTGAATTGAGCAACACAAGTCAAGAGTGGCGCACTTCGGTATTAGTATCGGGGTTAATCACTTTTATTGCTGCAGTTCACTATTACTACATGCGTAGCTACTATGCTGAAACGCAAGATTCTCCAACCTTCTTCCGTTACGTAGATTGGTTGTTAACTGTGCCTTTGATGTGTGTTGAGTTCTACTTGATCACAAAGAAAGCTGGTGGTACAGTTGGTTTATTATGGAAAATGATCTTAGCTTCTGTTGTAATGTTGGTAACAGGTTACATGGGCGAAGCTGGATTAGGTAACGCTACAGTTTGGGGTACAGTGAGTGCGCTTGCTTACTTCTACATTGTGTATGAAGTATGGATGGGCGATGTTAAGAAATTAGCTACAAACGCTGGTTCAGCTGTTGCTTCAGCAAACAAAGCATTAGGTTGGTTCATTTTAGTTGGTTGGGCTATCTATCCTCTAGGATATTTAATCGGAACAGCTGAAGGACAATGGTATGCAGGATTTGCAAATATTGGCTTGAATATGGATATTGTTTACAACATCGGTGATGCTGTAAATAAAATCGGATTCGGTCTTGTTATATATGCATTGAGCAGAAAAGCTGCTTAATTCATACTATCTTTAAGGGGCGAGTGCAAACTCGCCCCTTTTTTTATGCCTACTATATGCAAATAAAGCTCAGACAACTACTTTTGGTCATCGGATTCGGTTTAGCCTTATTACATGCCTATTTTCCATTATCAACGAATCAGCAATTAGGGGTTTTATTTGTTACCTTATTTACATTAGGTATCCCCCACGGGGCTTTAGATTTTTATATTGACCAAAAAATTAATATTGGAGCGGATAAAAAACACGGCTATATCTTTTTATTCAAATACCTGATGAATATGTTGGTTTATGGTTTGGTTTGGTACTTTTTACCAACTATCGCCATCCTGATATTCATTGGCTTAACTGCTTTTCATTTTGGGGAAATAGATTGGTTGGGGAAAAGCTATAACGGAATTCATAAATTATTTTATAGTGTTTTAGGCCTTAGCTGGATTTTGTTTCTACTCAGTAAAAACATCCATACAGCAATTGATGTCTTTGTATTACTAGGACAATCCAAAATGGAGGCAAACGAATATATCCATTATGCAAATATCGTATTACCCATTTCTCAAGCTACGCTAGTTGGTGTACACATCATTTTATTCTTTTCGCACAAATACTTTTTCTCAGATACGAAACAATTCTTTTTTGCAGTCATGCAAATTGGGTGCTTAACGATTTTAAATATGCTATTGCCACTTTGGCTATGTTTTAGTTTTTATTTCGGACTTTGGCATTCTATTTTATCTTTTGATAAAATAAGACAAGAATTTGAAATGGAAAACAGTGTACTTGGATGGAAAAAATTACTCACCAAAGCTATACCCTATGCGGCTGTGGCTTGGACAGGTATTATTGTATTTATTTATTTTTCCTTAGAAGCATGGAGTATCAAGGAAGTCATGCCACTTTTATTTATAGGCATTGCAGTGCTAGCCTTACCTCACTTACAAGTATTTACTAAAATCAAATTAGATAAGTCTAAATAGTTTGATCTAGGATTCGATTCAACTATTTTGGTGTTGTCAAAAAAGGAGCAAACTGCTTTTGCCAAATCAAATAGCCTTTGGGATTCATGTGTAATTGATCGGCTATAAAAATATCTTTAAGTACTTCTTTATTTTCATCTAGCATTGCAGTATGCACATCCAAATATTGGATATTTTTTTGTGTGTTGATATATCCTTCAATTAATTTATTTGCTTCTATAAATTTTGATTCTAAATGCCATCTGGCCACGCTTGGTTTTAAGGAAACGAAAACGATTTTTGTTGCCCTTGGTAATTTTTTTAATAAAATGCCATGCAAGGTTTTAAATCTTAGTAATACAGTTGCAGGGCTAACCGTATCTACATCGGCTATATCATTTTCCCCACAGTATATAAAAACTTGACTAGGCTGATACTTTATGATAGCCTCGTCTACATAATAAATTAAATCTATTAAGGTAGCACCGCCAAATCCTCTATTGATAATAGGATAACCTGGAAAATACATGGCAACATCTTTCCATTTTGTAAAGGAGGAACTTCCAGCAAATACAATCTGCCCCTTGGGAGGCATAACAATACTATCCGATTTTTGAAATTGAAGGAGCTCTTGTTTAAAAGGCTGCCCATAAAGGGTTGTGTTTGTCTGGCCAATGCCAAAAGCAATGCAAACAATACATGCCAGTTTTATAAAGACTTTATAAGAACGCTTCATCGTCTACTTTTTATTGGTAATCAGATTCATTGTAATCATCCTCTTCGCCAAAACTGCCTAAGTTCATCATGCTGCCCATTAAATCATTGAATTCAATTTTACCATCAATCATTTTTTTATTGATCAATGAAAATGCTGCAAGGCCATGCAATACAAATTCCATTAATAAAGCAGATTCTTTTTCATTGGCTTGAGGATAGTATTTTTTTACCAAACCAAATAAGCCATCGACCTTATATAAGGTAACTACTTTATCTGCATCCTTCATGTCTAATAGTAGGTTCAAATGATTACCGCCGTCAAACCAACTTGTAATAGCCTTATATGGGTTGTCAAGGGCTTTCTCTTCTCCCTTTTTATTGACCATTTTCTTTTTCTTCAATAATTCAGGATTAGGGAAGTATTCTATAAACTGCGTACGAATGGACTTGTTCAATAAATTCAAGGCCACTTCATAAGGACCTTCTTGTTCGCCTTCGTAAACCAATTCAATCTTTCCAGTGATGGAAGGGATGATGCCCATTAAATCACTGATCCAAACATAAGTATGTTTTTCGCCGTGAATAATTGCACGGCGCTCTGCTGAGCTAATGGCATTTTCAAATGCCGCAATGGTTAAACGCGCACTCACCCCACTTTTCTTATCTACAAATTCGTTCGATCTTGCTTCAAAAGAAACTTGTTCAATCAATCGCTTGATTAAATCACTTATATCGACTCTTTGTTTTTGTACTTCTAAAATATCAGCCTCTTGTTCCGTAATCGCTAATGAAGTTTCTAAAGTTTTTGGATAGTGCGTTAAAATTTGGCTTTCAATTCTATCTTTTAATGGCGTAACAATACTACCTCTGTTGGTATAATCTTCCGGGTTCGCAGTAAAGACAAATAAAATATCCAAAGGCATACGTAATTTAAAACCACGTATTTGAATGTCTCCTTCTTGTAAAATATTAAATAAAGACACCTGTATTCTTGCTTGTAAATCTGGCAATTCATTGATTACAAAAATGCAACGATTGCTTCTTGGAATGATTCCATAGTGAATTACTTTTTCATCAGAAAAACTCAATTTTAAATTCGCAGCTTTGATAGGATCAATATCGCCAATTAAGTCTGCTACACTTACATCAGGTGTGGCTAATTTTTCTCCATAACGCTCAGATCGGTGCAGCCATTGTATTGGCGTGTCGTCTCCATGTTCTGCAATCAAATCTTTTGCAAACTTGCTCAATGGTTTTAATGGATCATCATTGACTTCACTGCCCATAATAACAGGAATGTATTCGTCTAACAAATCTGTCATCTGGCGTGCCATTCTTGTTTTTGCTTGTCCGCGTAATCCTAAAAATAAAATATTATGTCGGCTCAATAGAGCACGCTCTGTGTCTGGTATTACAGTGTCTTCGTAACCTAAGATACCTGTGAATGGATTTTCTTTGTTTTGCAAACAACCTATCAAATTGTCACGTACTTCATCTTTGATGGACTTAGACTGATAGCCAGATTTAATTAATTGTCCGAGGGTGTTGATTTTCTCAATGCCCACTGTTTTCTTGTTTTCAGAATCTTTTTTATTCGCCACTTCTTTTTTCATTTTAATATACTGTTTTTCGCTTTCCACTTTCAAAATCATTAAATATAAAACTACCTAGTTTATCTAAAGATGCGAAAAATGCTTTACCATGATTCATCTCTGTAAACTCTTCCACAAATTTTTGTAAATAAGGATCGGATGCAATCATGAAAGTTGTTACTGGAATTTTTAACTTCTTACACTGCGCTGCCAAATTTAAACAACGATTCACTACTTTTCGGTCTAATCCAAAACTATTCTTATAGTATTTAGAACCAATTTTTAAACAGGTTGGTTTGCCATCGGTAATCATAAAAATCTGTTTGTTTGGATTTTTACGACGACGCAATAAATCCATTGCCAATTCGAGTCCTGCAACCGTATTGGTATGATAAGGTCCTACTTGTAAATAGGGAAGGTCTTTAATTTCAATACTCCATGCATCGTTTCCAAAAACAACAATGTCAATCGTGTCTTTAGGATATTTAGTGGTAATTAATTCACACAAAGCCATCGCCACTTTTTTTGCAGGGGTGATACGATCTTCACCATATAATATCATGGAATGAGAAATATCGATCATCAACACCGTAGAAGTCTGTGTTTTAAAATCACTTTCACGAATAAGCAAATCGTTTTCTTCCATCCTGAAATTGTCTACCCCATGATTGATTTGTGCATTGCGGATACTTTCAGTAAAATCAACCTGATCAATATTGTCGCCAAATTGATAAGCCCTGGTATCCGGACTAAGTTCAGCGCTGGGTCCGGTTTTATTGGTTTGGTGGTTGCCCTTAGATCCCTTTTTTAATTTACCGAAAATGTCCTCTAAGCTCTTTTTACGGATGGTCTGCTCCGTTTTAGAGGTAATCTTAAATGTTCCATCTGGGCCATTTTCCTTTAAGTAACCATTTTCCTTTAAATCTTCTATAAAATCACCCATGCCATAGTCGTCATTGGTGAATTTATGTTTTCGATCTAATTGATTCAGCCAATCTAAGGCTTCCGTAGCATCCCCATTGGTATAATTCAATAGTTCTGTAAACAGGTCAAGCATTTGCTCGAACATGCTTTTTTTGTTTTCGCCAGCCTTAAATGGGGTGAATTGAAATCCTTTCATAACGCCTACAAAATAGCGAATAAGCAATAAATATGATTACGATTTGAGTTAATTTTTAGAGTAAATGCTTTGCTCTAATTGAACTCCTAGCGCATTATAGGACAAAGTCTTGCGGAAACAAGCTCAACAAATTTTGAAAGCTATAAAGTAGGCCTTTAGGAGAACAATATTGATGTTTAAATTTCTTTTTCACTTGACTATGTAGCCAAGTCGCAAGGGTATTCCCTAAATCTGAATTGGGATCAATTTTCCCAAATTCAACTGTTTCGCCTTTGATTTTTAAAATAGCCAATGCTTCCTGATACAAAGCCAGTAAGGCTTGTGGCTTAAGGCGAAATAAATTATATAAATGAAATATATCAAAAACTAGAAAGTGCATTTGCTGTTGACC
>JBILIU010000015.1:0-19838 GCA_044368905.1 Sediminibacterium sp.
TTTCTGTCGTAAATGATACCACGATCTGGGTAAATGATTTTTCTAAAAATGGCATTATTGTCTGCAGCCAATTTATATTTATTAGAAACAACTTGAAGACTTACTAATTGTCCTACAATCAGAAAAAAAACAGTACCAATAATAATTTGAATAATGACCCCTCTATTCTGATTGTATACGGACATGTTTTATCTTTTTAGCTTCCTTCTGTTCAGTAATAGTTCTGCTAGTAAAATTAGTAGCATACTCATCCCACTTGTAAAAAATACTTTTCCAATGAAATAACCAAAGTCACCAAATTGCAACCACTCCAATACAACTAAATAAAAGTGGTGTATAAACGTTATTGAAAAAATATAAATCATAAAAGGTCCCCAACCCATGGTACCAATACTTGGCTCCTTGGATAATTCCTCCGATACTTCTTGTGCTAATAGAATATTTAAAATAGTTGGTCTAATGTATCCAATCAATGAAGCTGCTGCTGCATGAAGACCTGGGGTATTGGTAAACATGTCTAAGCTATATCCAAGGACAAAACCCAATAAAGTAGTCGCTATTCTGCTTGTGCCAAATGGCAACCAAAGGATAAAAATAAAATACAAATAGGGTGTAATGAATTGATGGATGGGAGGAATTTCATTCAAAATGATAATCTGAATCAATAAGAGTAATATAAATCTTGCACTATTTTTTAAAAGATTATTCATTGCCTTCCCCCTTTTGCTCTATATCGGCTTGAGCTTCCATTCTTTTATTTTGAATTAGGTATACATATTCTAAATTATAAAAATTGGTAGCAGATTTAATATTCAAAGTCAAGAAATTGCTAGAAGGGTCCTTAATAATACTTGTAACCTTGCCAATCATCAATTGCGCAGGGAAGCTAGAAGAGTAGGGGCTTGTCAATACAGTGTCTCCTATTTTAGGAGAAGCACTTTTTGAAATATTTTTTAAAGTTAAAATGTCTGGACTCTTTCCATCCCATTCCATACTGCCAGCAATTCGATCTTTTTTTAACATGGCACTTACTTTACTATTACGGTGCAATAAGCTCATGATTTTACTATAGTGGTCATTCACCTCAACCACCACACCTACAATCGATCCATCAGGACTGATCACTGCCATGTCTTTCTTGACACCTTGTAAAGCGCCACGTTCAATCGTGATATAATTTTTTTGAAGGCTAAAGCTGTTGCCCACCACTTTGGCTGGGTAGTAAAAGAATTTTCTAATTTTCTCTAAACTGTCTTTTCTTAAAATCAAAGTACCAGATTTTACACTGGTATCGTAAGGCACAAAATTTTGAGCAAGTTCATTTCTTAGTGCTACATTTTCTGCCACTAATTTTGCATTGGTTGCTTTTAAATTAAAAAAGTACGCCCACTCATTGTATTTAGAATTCACAGTTCCAGCCACAGCATTGTTCCAATTGCCAAAAAATGTTTGGTGTGATTTACTGTAAGAAGACAACATGACCAATGACACTATTTGAAGTATCAGAAAACTAAAGAAAGTAAAATTTTGTCGTATGAACCCAATGATATTCTTCATTTGGTATTATCTCATAATAAATGGAAAACGTTGGTAGTTTTTCAATGCAATCCCTGTTCCACGCACCACGCTCTTTAAAGGATCGTCGGCTACATGAACTGGTAATTTAATTTTTGCACTTAATCTTTTGTCCAAACCTCTTAAAAGTGATCCACCGCCTGTGATGTATAAACCTCTACGATAGATGTCTGCAGCAAGTTCTGGAGGTGTGGTCTCTAAAGCCTTTAAGATAGCTTCTTCGATTTTGAAAATACTTTTATCTAATGCCTCTGCCACTTCTTGGTAAGAGACCATGATTTGTTTTGGAATACCTGTCACCAAGTCTCTACCGTTCACTGGCATATCTTCTGGTGGGTTGTCTAAATCTTTTAATGCGGCACCTACATGAATTTTAATTTGTTCTGCAGTACGCTCACCAATTAATAGACTATGGTAACGTCTTAAAGCTTCCATAATATCTGCAGTAAATTCATCACCAGCAACGCGAATACTTTGATCACATACAATACCAGCTAATGCAATTACGGTAATACCAGTTGTACCACCTCCGATATCAATAATCATATTTCCAACTGGCTCTTCTACATCAATACCAATACCTAATGCAGCCGCCATCGGTTCGTGAATCATGTATACTTCTTTTGCGCCTGCTTGTTCTGCACTATCACGCACCGCTCTTTTTTCTACTTCAGTAATTGAAGATGGAATACAAATGACCATTCTCCAACTTGGAGGGAATAAAGGCTTCTTAGGATAAATCATTTTCATCAACTCGCGAATCATTAATTCAGCGGCGTTGAAGTCGGCAATCACACCATCTTTTAATGGACGAACAGTTTTAATACTTTCGTGTGTTTTTTCATGCATCAACAATGCCTTTTTTCCAACACCTAAAACTTCTTTCATATTATTCCTGTTTAAGGCAATAATAGAAGGTTCGTTCACGACAACTTCATCATTGTGGATGATCAGTGTATTTGCAGTGCCCAAGTCCATTGCAATCTCTTGGGTGAAAAAGTTAAATAAGCCCATATTCGTTCAGTGTTTTACATTCATTGGAATGATGCAAAAATCATCTAAAATCCTTGAACTACAAAGCTTTTTAAAAAAATGAACAAGAATAATTTTCGAGTAGGATGATCAACAAAGTTTAGCCCTTGAACTCGTAGCCAATATCTGTTCTAAAATTCATGCCTTCGAATTGAATCTGCGACAATGCTTTTTTAGAGGTATCAACTGCTTCTGAAATGGTTTTACCTTGCGCTGTAATGGTTAAGACGCGACCTCCGTTGGTGACAATGGCATCTTCCTTAAACCCAGTCCCAGCTTGAAACAACGTCGTTTTTGCTTCCTTAGTAACAAGCTCAATACCAGTGATTGGGAATCCTTTTTGGTAATCGCCAGGATAGCCTCCACTTACCGCCATCACAGTGGCAAATGCGCCCTCATGGTATTCAATATTTACATCCTCTAATGTACCATTATCGGTGGCTGCTAAAATACTCACTAAGTCTGTTTGCAAACGGGGTAGAATTACTTCAGTTTCAGGGTCTCCAAGTCGACAATTGTATTCAATGACAGAAGGCTCCCCGTCACAGTTCATTAAGCCAAAAAAGACAAATCCTTTATAGACCAATCCTTCCTTGGCAATGCCTTGGATAGTAGGGCGTACGATCTTTTCCTCCACTTTTTTCATAAAAGCATCATCCATAAATGGCACTGGACTTACACAACCCATTCCACCCGTATTAAGCCCTGTATCACCTTCTCCTATTCGTTTGTAGTCCTTTGCATGTCCTATAATTTGGTAATTTTTACCATCTGTAAGCGCAAAAACACTGACTTCAATCCCTGTTAAAAATTCCTCAATCACCACTCTAGCGCTGGCAGAACCAAATTGCTTATGCTGCAACATGGATTCAAAACTTTCCAATGCTTCTTGGTGGGTGGAGGCAATGATCACGCCCTTTCCAGCCGCTAGTCCATCTGCTTTTAACACAATGGGCAGGCTATGTGCGGCAATATATTGCTTCCCTTCCTCGTAATTGTCAATGGTAAATTCGGCATATCCGGCTGTTGGTATCTGGTGCCTTTGCATGAAATGCTTACTAAATGCTTTACTTCCTTCCAATTGGGCAGCTGCTGTAGAAGGCCCAATGACATTAATCGCTTCAGTGGATGGGTCATTTGCAAAAAAGTCAAAAATGCCTTTTACAAGTGGCTCTTCTGGTCCAACAATGATCATGTCAATTTGGTGGGTGATGGCTGCCTGCTTCAATCCCTCAAAATCGTCTATGGCAATGGGTAAATTAGCGCCAATAGCTGCTGTGCCTGGGTTACCAGGTGCGATATACAAATGATCACAATGGTAACTTTGTGCTATTTTCCAAGCCAAAGCATGTTCTCTTCCTCCAGCGCCAATGAGTAAAATATTCATAAATTAAGGTGATTGCAGCACGAAAGTAAAATTTATTGAAGGGATTTTATTATTTTGTACCAATTAAATAAACGTTTTATTATGTCTACAACGACACAACGCCATCCAAAAGGACTTTATGTTTTATTCGCTACAGAAATGTGGGAGCGATTTAACTATTATGGCATGCGTGCCATATTGGTCTTGTTTTTAGTAAAAGCAATGGCTTTTAATCAGATAGATGCATCTCAAGTATATGGCAGTTATACAGGCTTGATTTATTTAACACCTTTATTGGGAGGCTACATCGCAGACAGGTATTGGGGCAATAAGCGCTCTATTATTGCAGGCGGATTGGTCATGGCCATTGGTGAATTTGTGCTGTTTTTTTGTGGTCATTTTTACGATAATGTTGCACTCGCAATGCCGCTATTTTATACTGGTTTGGGTTGTATGATTGCAGGGAATGGCTTTTTCAAGCCAAATATCTCAAGCATGGTGGGTCAATTGTATGCAAAGGGCGATTCTAAAATTGATGCAGCCTATACTATCTTTTATATGGGGATCAATACTGGCGGTGCGCTAGGTCCAATTGTTTGTGGATTTTTTGGAGACACAGGGAATAATGGTGATTTCAAATGGGCCTTTTTGGCGGGCGGTATCGCTATGATCTTAAGTGTAATTACACAAATGATATTTCAGAAAAAATATTTAGTAGATGCAGACGGCGTTTCGATTGGTGATGCACCAAAAGACGCACCAAAAATTTTGCAAAAAATTCCAGTGATGGTAGGTTTGCTATTTTTACTTTCTCTTTTAACAATCGCCCTTGTCTATATTGATATTAAAGTAGTGAGTTATTTATTCTGGTTATTGATTGCTTGTATCTTATTAATTGCCTTTATCATTTTCTCAGATAAGTCATTGGATGGTATTCAAAAAAAGAAAGTAGCAGTATTGTTTACAGTGTCTTTCTTTGTGATCTTTTTCTGGAGTGCATTTGAACAAGCGGGCGCATCACTTACCTTTTTTGCCTCTGAAAATACACAGCGCGATTTAGGATTTTATGTGGTACCAACAAGTTTCTTCCAATCTTTAAATTCCATATTTGTGGTAGCCCTTGCACCATTGGTGGCATGGATTTGGATTAAACTTGGTAAAGCCAAAAGAGAGCCCTCTTCTCCATTTAAAATGGCGATGGGTTTGATGTTATTGGCATTGGGTTATTTATGGATTGCTACAGGCGTGAATGGTGTTGGAACAGGCGTTAAAGTAAGTATGATTTGGTTAATAGGCATGTATATGATGCACACATTTGGAGAGCTTTGTTTGTCACCAATTGGACTTTCCTTATTCAATAAATTAGCCCCACTTAAATTTGCTTCTATATTAATGGCAGTATGGTTTACAGCCAATGCCTTTGCCAATAAATTAGCAGGTGTTTTTAGTACATTGTATCCAGAAAATGGTCAAACAACTTCTTTCGCTGGGTATCAAATTACTAACTTGCATGAGTTCTTTATGTTCTTTGTATTTATGGCAGGAATTGCGTCTATTATTCTTTTCTTATTGTCTAAGAAATTGAAAAGTTTAATGGATCAGTAATACAATGATGATAAATCATAAAAAAAGCCTCGATACAATCGAGGCTTTTTTTATGATTTAAAGCACGCCTTTGACAATTTCATCCACTACCGCAGGGTCAAGTAGGGTAGAGGTATCGCCTAAACTATTTAATTCACCTTCTGCCACTTTTCTTAAAATGCGGCGCATGATTTTTCCTGACCTTGTTTTAGGTAGTCCAGGAACAAATTGAATTTTGTCGGGCTTAGCGATGGGTCCAATAATTCTTGTAACCGTTTGCAGAATGTCTTTACGTATCATCTCAGCAGTACCATGGGTGTCTTGTGCATGCGATCCTGTATAAATGACATAAGCATATATACCTTGCCCTTTAATATCGTGCGGATAGCCTACCACAGCACTCTCTATGACTCCAGCGTGCATGTTAATAGCATTTTCTACTTCTGCAGTGCCAATCCTATGTCCACTTACATTCAATACATCATCAACACGTCCTGTGATTCTATATTGACCTGCTTCGTTCCTGAATGCGCCATCCCCTGTAAAATATAAATTGTCGTATGTAGCAAAATAATTGGTCCTGCATCTTTCATGGTCACCGTAAGTTGTTCGAATAGTTGAAGGCCAAGCTTGCTTGATGCATAAGTTACCGCGATACATCCCTTCTTGATCTTGCACTGTAATTTCTGCTCCTTGATCATCCACTAAAATGAGTTCAACGCCTGGCATGGGATAGGTGGCCCATCCAGCTTTTCCTGGCGTGATGCCCGCCATATTTGAAATCATGATGCCGGCAGTTTCTGTTTGAAACCAAGTGTCCACAATGGGACATTTGTTTTTTCCAATCTGTTCGTTGTACCAATTCCAAGCTTCCTCGTTAATTGGTTCGCCAACTGTGCCTAACACTTTTAAACTACTTAAATCATGTCCCTGCACTGGACCCAATCCAAAACCCATTAATGAGCGAATGGCTGTTGGTGCAGTGTATAAAATATTGACTTTGAATTTGTCGATGATATTCCAGAATCTACCCGCATCTGGGAAAGTAGGTATGCCCTCAAACATCATCGAAGTACCACCTGCACTTAATGGTGCGTAAACAATATAGCTATGCCCTGTAATCCATCCTATATCTGCAGTACAAAAGAATAAGTCGTCTGGGTGATAGTTAAATGTATTGATAAAAGTATAATTGGTGTAGACCATATAGCCTGCCACAGTATGTACAACGCCTTTAGGTTTTCCTGTGGATCCAGAAGTATATAATATGAATAAAGGATCTTCTGCATCCATCACTTCTGCTGGAACAAATTGTGTACCCTCAGCTTCTACTTTTTTAATTTCATCCTCCCACCAAACATCTCTTCCTTGTAACATAGAGACGGCAGTCCTTGTTCTTGTGCAAACAATGACACGCTGAATATTTTTATTTCCAATTAATGCATCGTCAATGACGGATTTTAATGGAATGTCTTTTGCACCTCTAAAAGCACCATCACATGTAATGATAAAATTGGCTTTAGCATCGTCCAATCTGTCTGCAATACTTTGCGCAGAGAAGCCGCCAAAAATCACACTATGAATGGCACCTATTCTTGCGCATGCCAATACTGCAATGGCTAATTCAGGAATCATGCCCATATAAATACAAATACGGTCGCCTTTCTTTACGCCATTATTGTATAAGACTTGTGCAAACTGACAAACTTTTAAATGCAGTTGCTTATAAGTGAGGATGCGGTGCTGTTCCGTTGGATCATTCGGCTCCCAAATAATGGCAGGCTTATCGCTCATGGTTGCTAAATGTCGATCCAAACAATTTTCAGTAATATTTAATTTCCCTCCTAAAAACCATTGTATGCTTGGGTCTTTAAAATTCCAATCACTTACTTTGTCCCATTTTTTATGCCATGTAAAATGTGCAGCGACTTCACCCCAAAATGCATTCGGGTCTTGAATACTTTTCTGATAAGCTTCGTGGTAGCCAGCAAGGTCTTTAATTTGGTATGGATAAGACATGATCTGATTTAAAATTAGTCTTCCAAATTTACATTTTTTAAATTGATTGAATTAACTTGAATGGCAGCAATTAAATAATTAAAATATGAGTTTCGACATAAAGCCTAGTAAAATAAGTTTGGTGATTGGCGCGTCTTCTGTTGGTACCCTTATTGAATGGTATGATTTTTACATTTTTGGGATGTTGGCAACCATTATTTCAAAACAATTTTTTCCATCAGATGCAGGTACTTCGGCACTTTTAAGTACACTCGCTATTTTTGCCGCAGGTTTTATTGTAAGACCATTTGGTGCATTGGTGTTTGGAAGATTAGGAGATATTATAGGACGTAAGTATACTTTTTTATTGACCTTGGTGTTGATGGGTGGTTCTACTTTTGCAATTGGATTAGTGCCTGGTTTTGCGACCATTGGTTGGGCTGCCCCAATTTTAGTATTGATTTTGAGATTGGTACAAGGTTTGGCATTGGGTGGTGAATATGGTGGTGCAGCTACTTATGTCGCAGAACATGCTCCAGCAAATAGAAGAGGTTTCTGGACGAGCTGGATACAAACCACAGCTACTTTAGGATTGTTTTTAGCACTGGGGGTGATTATATTGATTAGATCGAATCAGGGTGTGGAGGCATTTAGCGCAGAGTGGGGCGGATGGAGGTATCCATTTTGGATGTCCATTATTTTAGTGGTGGTGTCCATTCTAATTAGAATGAAAATGAGTGAATCACCCATGTTTACTAAATTAAAATCGGAAGGCAAAACATCTACCAATCCTTTAAAAGAAAGTTTCGGTCATAAAGCCAATTTTAAAATGGTGCTCTTAGCTTTATTTGGCGCAGTGATGGGGCAGGGTGTGATTTGGTATACTGGACAGTTTTATGCACAAAGTTTTATTGAGACCGTTTGTAAAGTTGAATTTGTACAGTCCAGAAATTTAATGTTATGGGCGATTTTATTTGCTACGCCTTTCTTTGTGGTATTTGGTTATTTAAGTGATCGAATTGGAAGAAAGTGGATCATGATGTTTGGGATGCTCGCAGGCATACTCACTTACAGACCCATTTATCAATATTTTTTAGATGCCACCAATGCAAAAAATAGAATAGAAAAAATAGATCTTGTGCATACTGTTGTTTCTGAAAAGTTGGCCATTGTGGACGAAAAAGTTTGTACAAAATTATATGTGGTACAAAAATTTGATACAACCTATACAGACGGTGCTGTATTTAGTTACACCAAAACAGACACGATACAATTAACGGATATGGTGGATGATGCAAGTGTTGGAAGTATTCAATATACCCAAGCCAATGGGGTGGATGCCACAAAACTAGACACTATAAAAATCAAATTAAAACCAGTAAAAGAATCTTTTTTGGATGAAAGTAAAATAGCAGCAGTGACGATTGCTTCGATATCTAAAAAACCAAATGTATTGGTTGAAAAAACATTGGATCAAGCCACTTATTGGAATTTAATCTGGTTGGTTTTTGTGCAGATCTTATATGTCACGATGGTCTATGGACCAATTGCGGCCTTCTTGGTGGAATTGTTTCCCACTAAAATTCGTTATACATCCATGTCTTTGCCTTATCATATTGGTAACGGGGTATTTGGTGGCTTGGTGCCATTCTTGGGTACCTTGATTGTGGAGTTTACAAAAACTGCAGACAATCCTGCTGGGGATCCGCTTGCAGGTTTATGGTATCCAATAGGTGTTGCATCTATTTGTTTATTCATTGGGGTCATTTATTTAACCAACAAGGTGGATAAGGAAGTAATGGACTAATTCAAAAAAAATAATATGAATACGATAAAAAAAATATTGGGGTTGGTTTGGATGTTTTTAGCGCCAGCAATCATATGGTTTTTAGCATCCCAAGCCATCCAAAAAATTGCCGCTGCAACTAGTTTAACTAAGTCCAATGTGACTTTGCAATGGGTGATTATCCTGACCATCTTCACGCCTATTTGTATTGGCTTCTTCATCTTTGGCTACTATGCATTTAAAGGGGAGTATGATCAATTGCCCGCAAGCTCTCAAGATCTAGAATAATACTTTACTTTTGAGTATGTCATTGAATGTACAAGCCATATCCAAAAAATTTGATCAATTCCAAGCAGTTGAACCCCTGAGTTTTACCATTCAGCCAGGCGAGATTGTTGGTTTTCTTGGGCCCAATGGCGCAGGCAAGAGTACCACTTTAAAAATGATTGCGGGCTGTCTAAGTCCAGATGCAGGTTCTATTCAGTTATCAGGCATGGATGTTCAAAAAGACGAAGTTGCTTATAAAAAAATGATTGGCTATTTGCCAGAATCGAATCCTTTGTATGAAGACTTATTTGTCATTGAATATTTAAGTTTCTTAGCCGATGCACATGCAATAGCTGCTCCAACAAAAAGAATTCAAGAAGTGATTGCACAAACAGGATTGCAATCCATGCAGCATAAAAAAATTGTGCATTTGTCTAAAGGATTTAAACAAAGAGTGGGCATTGCAGCAGCTATTTTACATGCACCCAAATTAATTTTATTAGATGAGCCTACTGCTGGTTTGGATCCAAATCAGTTGATTGAAATTAGAGCTTTGATTCAATCACTTAGCGCAGATGCCATGATTTTATTTTCATCTCATATTTTACAAGAAGTAGCGGCCATCACGGATAGGGTATTGGTTTTACATCAGGGGAACTTAGTAGCCAATCAAACCATTGCATCACTCACAGCATCTAGTCAACATAATTTATTGGTTCAATTTCAAGAAGATATCACAGCGCATCTTGAGCCTATTCAATTAAAATACAATTTAATAACGCAGGAAGACAAACGCACGTTAGTCATTCAAGCCAAAGACGCAGTGGAATTGGATCTGGCGAGACAGTATATCATGGGATTAGCTTTGGAGAAAGGCTTGCATATAGAACGTTTGCAGACGCAAGCAGCAAGTTTAGAAGAAATCTTCAAATTGCTTACCCATTAAAAAAAATGGGTGTAAATTGCGCAAACAAAAAGCAATCAATTTTTTAGAAAAATAAATCATTCAATTATGAGTTACATTATTGAGGTACACGCAAGACAGATTTTAGACAGTAGAGGCAATCCAACCGTAGAGGTAGACGTATTAACAGATGATGGTGCAATGGGTCGTGCTGCAGTGCCAAGTGGTGCGAGTACTGGTATTCACGAAGCGGCCGAATTAAGAGACAACGATAAAAAGAAATACTTAGGTAAGGGTGTTTTGAAAGCGGTGAAAAATGTAAACACAAGTATTGCGGATGCATTGATTGGTTTTGATATTACATCTCAAGCTGCAATCGATCAGGTGATGATTGATTTAGACGGTACGCCAAATAAATCTAAATTAGGTGCAAACGCCATTTTAGCGGTAAGTATGGCCGTTGCAAAAGCAGCAGCAGAAGAAGCGAATTTACCTTTGTACAGATATATTGGCGGTACCAATGCAAGAACATTGCCAATGCCAATGATGAATATTTTAAATGGTGGTGCGCATGCAGACAATAAAATTGATTTCCAAGAGTTCATGATCATGCCAATTGGCGCACCTAGCTTTAGTGAAGGCTTACGTTGGGGTGTGGAAATTTTCCATCAATTAAAAAGCACCTTAAAGAAAAAAGGATATAGCACCAATGTAGGAGATGAAGGTGGATTTGCTCCAAATATTCAAAGCAACGAAGAAGCAATCGAAACAGTACTTGAAGCAATTCAGTCTGCTGGTTACAAAACAGGTACGCAAATTGCCATTGCAATGGATGCTGCCAATAGTGAATTGTGGAATGCGAAGAAAAAGAAATATGTGTTCCATAAAAGTTCTGGAAAAGAAATGAGTTCAGATCAATTAGTTAAATACTGGGAGAGCTGGGTGAAAAAATATCCAATCATATCTATCGAAGATGGTATGGCCGAAGACGATTGGGCTGGTTGGAAGAATTTAACAGATACCATCGGAAGCAAGTGTCAATTGGTTGGGGACGATTTATTTGTAACAAACGTGAATCGTTTACAAACTGGTATCGACAAGAAAATCGCTAATGGTTTATTGGTTAAAGTGAATCAAATTGGTACATTAACTGAGACCATTAACGCGGTGAGCTTAGCACAAAACAATGGTTACAATACGGTGATGTCTCACAGAAGTGGTGAAACAGAAGACAATACCATTGCAGACTTAGCGGTTGCATTGAACTGTGGTCAAATTAAGACAGGTTCAGCATCTCGTTCCGATCGTATGGCTAAATACAATCAATTGATCCGTATTGAGGAGCAATTAGGTGAAACTGGATTTTTCCCAACAAAGGGTAAATTAAAGTTTGGTAATAAATAATTCAAATTAGATTGATACAGAAAGGAGCTCCATCATTGGGGCTCTTTTTTTTGTGTAATTATTATTGGCGTATTCTAATAACTATACTAATTTTATGGTAATCTTTTTTTATGCAAGCAATCAAAAAAATCATTCCTTTTATAGCCAATCGTTATTTTATTGCTTGCTTGGCATTTGTGCTATGGATGCTTTTTTTTGATCAAAGAGATTTTTTTACACAAAGAGATCGCGCAGCTGAATTAAAGAAATTAGAACAAGCAAAGACTTATTATGAAAAAGAAATTTCTACTACGCAAGAACAGTTGAATAATTTACAAAGCAATCCTGGTGCAGTTGAAAAATACGCAAGAGAACGGTATCTTTTAAAAAGAGAAGGCGAGGAAGTGTATTTATTTGAAGACACTTTTGCCAACAAGACGGAGCCAAAAAAATAAGTATCCCTTTGCATGAAAAAACAAGCACGTTATCAGGGGGTTATTGATTATTTTTTAGCAAATGTACCTGTAGCAGAAACAGAACTGACTTATGAAAATCCATTCCAATTATTGGTAGCTGTGATACTTTCTGCGCAATGCACCGACAAGCGTGTGAACTTAACTACGCCAGGCATTTTTAAAAAATATCCGAACCCGGCATCCATGTCCAAAGCGAGCTTTGACGATTTATTCCCTTTGGTGCGAAGCATTTCCTATCCCAACAATAAAACAAAACACCTCATTGGCATGAGTCAATTATTGATGAACACCTTCAATGGCGCAGTGCCCATGACGATAGAGGATTTAGTAAAATTGCCGGGTGTGGGCCGTAAAACAGCCAACGTCATTACAAGTGTAATAGATCAACAACCTAATATGGCGGTAGATACCCATGTATTTAGAGTGAGTAGAAGAGTTGGATTGGTTCCGTTGACTGCAAAAACACCACTCGCTGTGGAGAAAGGATTAATCAAAAATATACCATCGGAATTGGTACATAAAGCACATCATTGGCTCATCCTGCATGGGCGATATACTTGTTTAGCAAGAAGCCCAAAATGTGACACCTGTGGTATCACCGAATTTTGTAAATTCTATAATGCTACAAATAAGATTCAATCGCTGTAACCAATTCTAGTTTTGTAATTGGAATACCCATGATTTTATTATAGGCTTTTGCATCCACCAAATATTGGTCTCTGATAATCTTAATCAATTGACCATTGTTAATTTCTGGAATTAAAATGGTTTCAAACCCAGCTAAAATTTCGCCTAAGTTTTTTGGGAATGGGCGCATATACTTTATGTGTGCATGACTTACAGACTTTCCTTGACTTTGTAATTGTAATACAGCACTCTTGATGGTACCATAAGTGGAACCCCATCCAAGTACCAATACTTTTCCATTTGCTGCGCCGCTGTCTATCGTTTGTAATGGAATATAGTCTGCTATTTTATCTACTTTAGCCTGTCTCATTTTGACCATGAATTCATGGTTCTCTGGGTCATAGCTTACATTGCCTGTTTCGTGTTGTTTTTCGATACCACCAATACGATGTTCTAATCCTGCAGTACCAGGAATCGCCCAAGGTCTTGCTAATTTTTCATCTCTTTTATAAGGCAAGAATTTTTCTTCACCTTCCGCCAAACTTGTTTTGAATTTTACTTCAATTGCAGGCAAGTCGGCAGCAGCAGGAAATTTCCAAGGCTCTGCACCATTGGCAATATAGCCATCACTTAAAAGAATCACCGGTGTCATATGTTGCAAAGCAATTTTCACTGCTTCAAAAGCCATAAAGAAACAATCGCTTGGAGTAGATGCGGCTAACACAGGAATCGGTGCTTCTCCGTTACGACCATAATAGGCTTGCATCAAATCACTTTGCTCTGTTTTTGTTGGTAAGCCTGTGGATGGACCACCTCTTTGAATATTGATAATCAACAATGGAATTTCTAACATCGTCGCCAAACCAATTGCTTCGGTCTTTAATGCCATACCTGGTCCAGACGTGGTAGTCAATCCAATCGACCCACCATAACTTGCACCAATTGCAGCAGTAATCCCTGCAATTTCATCTTCGGCCTGAAAAGTTTTGATACCAAAATTTTTGTACTTACTCAATTCGTGTAAGATATCAGAAGCAGGTGTGATTGGATAAGATCCAAGGAATAATGGCAGGCCGCTTTTTTGTGAAGCTGCAATTAAGCCCATTGATAAAGCTTGATTACCCATGATACTTCTGTAAGTACCTGGCTCCATCTTTGATTTTTCTACTTTATACCTTGCATTGAATAATTCAGCAGTCTCACCATAGTAATAGCCCGCCTTCAAGACATCAATATTGCTCTTTAATATATTTTCTTTCTTTCCAAATTTCTCTTCTAAGAAATCAATCGTGTTGTCTAAGTTTCTATTGTACAACCAATAAATTAAACCTAGTACAAACATGTTCTTTGCACGATCACGTTCTTTAGTACCTAATTCTGTATTGGACTTTAATGCTTCTCTTGTTAATTTTGTGATATCCACTTTGGTTAACTCATAACCATCTAAACTGCCATCTTCCAAAGGATTAATCCCTTCTGGATAAGCAGCGAGCCTTAGATTTTTTGCATCAAATCCTTCTATATTCGCAATAATTTTTCCACCTTTTTTTAATCCTTTTAAATTCACTTTCAACGCAGCAGCATTCATCGCCACCAACACATCACAGGTATCACCTGGTGTATACACTGGGTTAGAACTAAAATGTATTTGAAATCCACTCACGCCTGGCAGGGTACCAATAGGGGCTCTAATCTCCGCAGGGAAATCTGGGAAAGTCGCTAAATCAATTCCTAGTAAGGCGGTGTTATTGGTAAATTGCTGGCCGGTTAACTGCATACCGTCTCCACTATCACCAGCAAATTTGATCACGACATCCTGTAAAACAACTTCTTCTTGCATATGCATCAATTGGATGACAAAGTTACAAAGCATCGCCTCTAAAACCGCATCTTTTATCGGATTATTCTATTTTCTTGTTTAAGTTTGAGCCTTCAATATCAATGTTTTATGTCCATTTGGTCCCTTTTTTACCTTATTAGTCAATGTTTTATGCTTTGGTACAGTGCTATTGAGCCAGCAATAAGACAGACAGGACAACCAATTGTGCAAAAAATTTTGCAGGAGCAGCATTTCTCTGAAAGTCCATTGGATAGTAACACCAAATACCTATACCTAAGCTTTGACGACGGGCCCTTGTTTGGTACTTCGGCATGTATTGCTATCTGTGAAAATGAAAATGTGCAAGCATCTTTTTTTCAAATTGGATTACACCAATCGAGGTCAAATTGGGGTAAGAAATTATATAATCGCATACTAAGTCGCCCCGATTTATTTTTATTGAGTAACCATAGTTTCACACATACTTCTGGTAAATACGTGCAGTTTTACAATCAACCAGATTCGGCATTAGCTGATTTTATATATGCAGCGGATGTTTTAAAAACAACCAATAATATCGTTCGATTGCCCGGTAACAATGGATGGAGGACCGACAGTATTCAATTCTCAAGTAAAATGGTTCGACCATTACTTCGTAAATTAGATAGTGCTGGATTCAATGTAGTTGGATGGGATATAGAATGGCAGTATACTAAAAAAGGACGTCCTATCCAATCTGCAGCTTATATGGCTAAGATGGTGGATAGTATGTTTGCCCAGAAAGCCTATAAAACCAAGCATCATTTAGTGGTATTAATGCACGATCATATGTTCAGAAACGAAGCCGATTCTGCGCAGCTTCTTGAATTCATCCATTTGCTTAAATCTGGTAATCAATACCAATTTGCTCGTTTAGACGCTTATCCTGGCTTGAAAAAATAAAGGATTAACAATTAATAAGGACGGGGTTTCGTTGCAATTTTGTATTTTTATAGTAGCAAAAATTTAAAATTATGTCAGCATTTAAAACAGGTAATCCAACCTTAACAGAAAAAATATTTGACAAGTCATTACACGACAATGCGAATGCATTTGGTGTCATGAGTGTGCGCGGTACTATCAACAAATTCGGTTTCTTATTATTGATGGTGATGGCGTCGGCGATGTACGTTTGGAATGTGTATGCAGAAGGCAATACCAACACGGCAACTACTTTAATGATTGCTGGTGCAATTGGCGGCTTAATCTTAGCATTGGTGGTGATGTTTAAACCACAATGGGCAGGTTATATCACGCCAGCCTATGGTATTTTAGAAGGCTTATTTATTGGGGGCATCAGTGCATTTTTCAATGCGATGTTTGCTAATAGCTATCCAAATATTATTTTACATGCTGTAGGTTTAACATTGGGCGTGGCAGTTGCTATGTTCTTTTTGTATAATTTCAGAATCATTACAGTCACCAATAAATTAAGATCCATTATCATGTCTGCAACGATGGGCATTGGTTTATTTTATTTGATTGTATGGATTGCAGGTATGTTTGGTTTTGAAATGGGTTTTGCTTTTGATAGTTCACCATTGAGCATTGGTATTAGCTTATTCATTGTGGGTATTGCTGCGTTGAATTTATTATTGGATTTTGATTCAATCGAAAAAGCGGCAGAGATGGGCGCACCAAAATACATGGAATGGTATGGTGCTTTTGGTTTACTAGTGACTTTGGTTTGGTTGTACTTAGAAATTTTGAAATTATTGAGCAAGTTGAATTCTAAAGACTAATGGAATATAAACGCGGTAGTCTAAGTAACGAGGAACTGATTCATTTATACGAGTCCATTTTATGGCCAAGAATGATTGAAGAGAAAATGTTGGTCTTACTTAGGCAAGGAAAAATCAGCAAATGGTTTAGTGGCATTGGGCAAGAAGCAATTGCAGTGGGCGCTACATTAGCGATGGATCCTACCGAATGGATTATGCCTTTACACCGAAATCTAGGTGTCTTTACTTCACGCAAAATGCCTTTGATAGATTTATTCAAACAATGGCAAGGCGATAGAAGTAGTTATAGTAAAGCCAGAGAAAGAAGTTTTCATTTTGGGAGCAAAGCCCATCATGTATGTGGCATGATTTCACATTTGGGTCCTCAATTAGCGATTGCGGATGGGGTTGCATTGGCTTATCAACAAAGAGGTCAGTTAAAAGCAAGTATGGCATTCACTGGAGATGGTGGAACAAGCGAAGGTGATTTTCACGAAGCCTTGAACATAGCTGCTGTATGGGATTTGCCAGTTATTTTTATCATCGAAAACAATGGATATGGATTAAGTACACCAACGAATGAGCAATATAAGTGTGATCATTTAGTAGACCGCGCAAAGGGTTACGGGATGGAAGGTATTCGTATTGATGGTAATAATATTTTGGAAGTGTATCAAACTGTAAAAGGGGTGCGCGACTATTGTATTAATCAACAGAAACCTTATTTGATTGAATGTGATACATTCAGAATGCGTGGACATGAGGAAGCTAGTGGTGTAAAATATGTTCCAAAACATTTGATGGAAACTTGGTCATTGAAAGATCCGATTAAAAATTACGAGCAATTCTTGGTGCAAGAAAATGTATTGACAGAAATGCAAGTAGCAGAAATCCGTAACCGATTCAAAGATCAAATGGAAGCGGACCTTAGAAAAGCCATGGAGCCTGAAACATTCGAGCCTTCAATCGCGGATGAATTAGTGGATGTGTTTGCGCCGGTTCCTGCTAGTACCATTCCAGATTTTAGTTTGGTTGAGTCAACGTCAAAAACAAATAAAAGATTTATTGAAGCCATCAGTGATGCATTGAGACAATCGATGGAAAAATATCCAGAGATGATCATCATGGGACAAGATATTGCGGAGTATGGCGGGGCATTTAAAATTACAGAGGGGTTTGTAGATCAATTTGGAAAACAAAGAATTAGAAATACACCTATTTGTGAAAGTGCGATTGTAGGTGCTGCACTAGGATTAAGCATGGAAGGTATGAAGTCGGTAGTGGAAATGCAGTTCGCTGATTTTGTTACAGTGGCCTTTAATCAAATTGTCAATAATTTAGCGAAGATGCATTACCGTTGGGGACAAAATGCCGACGTGGTAGTGCGCATGCCAACAGGCGGCGGCGTGGGTGCAGGTCCTTTTCATTCTCAATCCAATGAAGCATGGTTCACGCATGTTCCAGGATTGAAAGTGGTGTACCCATCTAATCCAACAGATGCAAAAGGATTATTAATTGCTGCACTAGCAGAACCGAATCCTATTTTATATTTTGAACATAAAGCTTTATACAGAAGTATCGAGGAGGCAATTCCTGATGCGATGTATCAAATTGAAATTGGTAAAGCACATATTGTACAAGAAGGCACAGACGCTACCATCATCACCTATGGTATGGGTGTGCTTTGGGCAAAAGCCTATCAACAAGCACATGCGGATCAGTCCATTTATATACTAGATTTAAGAACCTTGTCACCATTGGATTATACAGCAATTGAATTGGCGGTGAAAGCTACAGGCAAATTGATGCTTTTGCACGAAGATAATTTAACGGGTGGTATTGGTGGTGAGATTAGTGCATGGGTAGCAGAACATTGCTTCCAACATTTAGATGCACCGATTATGCGTTGCGCATCTTTAGACACACCTATTCCATTCAATAAAACATTGGAGAAGCAATACATGGCCAATGATCGCTTAGAAGAAATGATGGAGAAATTGCTTGGTTACTAATTCGGATTATTTGCTCTATACACTCTCAAAAAGTTGCCACCCAATACTTTTTTAATATCCTTATTGGAATAACCTCTAGCAATTAAAGCTTTAGTGAAATTAGGATAATCCAGAACAGTGCTCAAGCCTTGTGGGGCTGAATTAATACCATCAAAGTCTGATCCAATACCTACATGGTTGATGCCAATTAATTTCACAATATGATCAAAGTGTTGCATCAATTGTTCAATCGTAGGCTTGATGGCTTCACTTTCTGTTTTATATTTATCCGATATCATTGTGAAAGCGTATTCTCTTTGTATGCCTGTAGCCAATAAGGAATCTATTTCTGCACTATGTGTTCTTCTAAATGCCATATCTTTTTTGCTGAAATTGCTATCTACAAATCCAGAAAAAAAGTTCAAACAAATCACACCACCATTTTTTCCAACGGCTTTAATTTGATCGTCTTTTAAATTTCTTGTCACTGGGCAAATACTATAGGCATTGCTATGCGAAGCGATAACAGGTTTTGTGGTGGTATTGATGGCGTCCCAAAATGTTTTTTCTCCTACATGAGAAATATCCACGATGATGCCTAATTGATTCATTCTTTGAATGATTTGTTTTCCAAAATTATTTAACCCTTTTTGCCCTGTGTATTTTGAACTATTTTCTGCAGTATGTGAACTTGCCCATGATGGTGAATTGTTCCAAGTCAATGTCATGTAACGCACACCACGATTATAAAATGTATCCAATCTGTTGATATCGTCTTCGATCATATGTCCGCCTTCTACACCATATTGCGCAACAATTTTGCCAGCTTTTAAAGTTGATTTGATCGTTTTCCAATCTTTTGCGACCACCATTTTATCCGGATTTCTTGCAGCCACTGCATCTATCGTATCCATCTCACGCATGGCCCATGCATAGGGGTTCACTTTTTCGCCATCGCACCAAATTGAAAACAATTGATAATCCAATCCGCCTTCTTTGAATCTTTTTAAATCGGAATGATTGATACCTGTCAAGTCTTGGTCAAAACTAACTTTCTTTTCGATACATGCCGTAGGAGCATCATTATGGGTATCTACAAGGATGGATTTAAAGTGTATTTTTTGGGCCAATCCAGATAAGCTAATAGCGCAAAAAACAAGGGTTAAGTATTTCATAGGTGGTATCCTTTTTATTGACAACTAAAATAGCTATTTTTGCGCACAGCAAAATAACTATGTTAGATAAATTAGAAGCCATAAAAGCAAGATTT
>JBILIU010000089.1:0-5287 GCA_044368905.1 Sediminibacterium sp.
ATCTGATAATACATTTTCAATTGTCCAATCTAATTTTTGTTCAAACGGCCCTTTTCTTTGCGCACAATTTTCTGCCAAACAAATGGGGCAACTGTAGGACATGCATCCATCTGTGTGCACAAAAAATTCAATACTTGCTCCAAATTTACCTTTAATTAAATTCGTAAATTCTTCTACTACTTGGTGCGCTTCGTTTACATTTAAAAACCAAGGCACAGTTAAATGGCAGTCAATATGCATTAAGCTACCATATTTAATTACCCTTAAATTGTGAAGGTCAACCCACTGTACATTTCTATTTTTATTCAATTCGCTCACCACTTCTTCTAATAAAGCAAGATCGGCTTCATCCATGATACCAGCAAGTGAAGCTCTAATGATTTTATAACCATTGTAAATAATCCAGAAGCTCATTAAAATGGCAAGTACCGCATCTATTCCAGTGATATTCGTAATCAACACAATGCCAATGCCAATGGATACAGCAAAAGTGGTAAAGCTATCTAAAATTAAATGTTGCCCACTAGACACCAAGGCAAGTGATTTGTTTTTAGTGCCCATTTTTTTTGCAATCAATCCTGCAAATAAATTCAAAAAAGCGGTGACTAGTAAAACCCATAAGCCGTTGTCAAGACTATGCAATTCCGAAGGTTTAAAAATGGCATTAATGGATTCGTAAAAAATAATTAAACCTGCAGCAATGATTAAACTTCCTTCAAATGCTGCTGAAATAAATTCCGCCTTTCCATGACCATAAGGATGTTCCTTATCTTTGGGTTTGGACGCGACATATAAACTATAGAGTCCAATGGCACCAGCCAACACATTCACAATACTCTCCAGTGCGTCGGACAACACCGAGAGTGAATGCGTCATGAAATAAGCGACAAACTTTAATACAAATAGAATGACACTTAAGGAAGTGACATAGAACTGTATTTTTAAATTCTGTTTAGCTGCTTGCAATGGGATGAATTAGAAATGAATTATTATTAAAATGCGTTGTATCTGTCTTCTACAAATTTCCAGTTGACAAGGTTCCACCAATTGGAAATATAATCTGCTCTCTTATTCTGGTATTTTAAATAGTAAGCATGCTCCCAAACGTCTAATCCTAAGAGAGGATATCCTTTTGTTTCGGCAAGGTCCATCAATGGATTATCTTGATTGGCTGTTGAACAGATTGCTAATTCATTTTTTTCATTCACAATCAACCAAGCCCAACCACTTCCGAATCTATTTTTCCCTGCATCTGTAAAAGCTTTTTGAAAATCAGCAAAAGTTCCAAATGATTTTTCAATTGCTTTTCCCAAACTTCTGGTTGGTAGGGAAGCAGGTGCAGGTTGCATGGACTGCCAAAATAATTCATGATTATAATGACCGCCTGCATTGTTACGCATTTTAGTTGAGTACTTAGATATAGATCCGAGTAATGCAGTGATGGATGTAGTTTGTACATCTACCTTTTCTGCAACACAAGCGTCACTTAAATTTTTTGTATATCCAGCTGCATGCTTTGTATAATGAATCTCCATCGTCATCGCATCTATGAACGGCTCTAACGCATTGTAAGCATAGGGTAAAGGCTGCTGTGAATAATTTATTCCAGGATTCAATTGTAATCCACCTAAAGTATGGATGATTGGCATACTCGCCATGGCAATACCTGCTTTGCCAGTTTGTTTGATGAACTGACGTCTACTGTTAGATGAACTTGACATAGGATTATCTTTTAAAGTACTTCTGTAAAGTTACTTTAATTGGCTGTAAAAAACGGTAGTAAAATTCCTGGTTAAACAACTGTGAATCACGCATTGCCTTATAGGTTAAGAATAGGCCAACAGGGATTAAAAACAAACTTGACAACCACATGCCAGCATAAACTGACCATTGTCCAGACTTAGCTAATTTTTCTCCAAAATTATTGAGCAAGAAAAAGACCACAAAAAAGGCGATGGCCGAAACCATTGGTGCACCCAAGCCACCTTTCCTAATAATTGCGCCCAATGGGGCGCCAATTAAAAACAATACGATACATGCAAAGGAGAGCGTGAATTTACGATGCCATTCAATCGCGTGCATTGTTTCGGCATGTTGCTGCTCCTTGTAAATCGTTATTAAACTGGCTAAATTATTTTGAAGCGACTGAAATTGGTATCCTGCAGATTCTACTACTGACATCTTTTCTTCGGCCGGTATCAAATCTTTAAAACTTTTTTGATTAATTACTTTGACATTTTTGTAAAGTTGAGTACTGTCCTTCAACAACATGAATTTTAAATAGGGGTAGATTTCAATAGTTGCTTTCTTGATAAAAAAGCTATCCATGGATTGTATGGAGTCTATCGCTTTGCCTAATTGCCTTACGCTTAACATTTTTGGATCATAAAACACATCCACTGTTTTGTTCATCTGAAAACTTTTCAGGTCAAAAACTTTTTTATATTCTTTAAAATTAAGTCTAGTAAATTCTGTATTGGTCGTGGCCCTGTATCCTTTTTCTTGATAACGCCAGCCATTGTATAAAATAAATTCCAAAAACTTTTTATCAGGTGTAACCCTCATCACGCCTGACTTTGCCATGATCATATTGTCTTGTAGTCCAAATCTTTTCTCAAAAATAACGATATCATTGATCACACTATCATTGGATTCTTTCTTACCTAGTTTGATCACATACCCGTCAATTTTATCATAGAAAACCCCTTCTTTTAAATCGATAGCTGGCTTGGAAACAATGATTTCGTATTTCAAAGTGGTGAGCCGCATTTGAGATACAGGAATAATATTATTGGCTAATAAAAAAGCGATACCAACAAGTCCAATGGCGAAAATAAAGAGGGGACGCATAAAACGAATCAGTGGAATGCCTGCAGACTTAATTGCGATGAGTTCAAAACTTTCACCCAAATTCCCAAATGTCATGATAGAAGAAAATAGCAATGCCAATGGAATAGCAGTCGTTAACATGCTAATAGAGACTAGTCCAACTAATTTTAAAATAATGAAAGTGTCCAATCCCTTTCCTACCAAGTCGTCTATGTATAGCCAAAAGAATTGCATAGTCAGCACGAATATAGAAATAGTCAATGCTGCCAAAAAGGGTCCTATGAATGCCCTGAGAATTAGTATGTCTAATTTTTTGAACAAAATTGTAGTACTAGCTACCTATTCTATAAAATAGCTCTTTGATTTGATAACCCCAAAGTTGACTCTGGTCTTTGATTTCATTTTTCTCAGCAAAATCTTTGATGATCAAAACCGTTTGGTTTGAAATTTCTGTTTTTTCAATACTGAATTCAAAATATTCATTCTTTTCGCTGTGTAACCATCTAAATCGAATGAATTTATTTTCTTCTTGGTCTAAAATTTCTGCCTTGTCTGGTGTGCCACCATTCCATGAAAAACTGAACACATTCTCCCATTCATCCACTCTATCTGCAAACCATTCTTGTAAACCAGAGGCAGTGGAGAGGAATTCAAATAAGATTGCAGGAGAACATCTAACCGGAAACTCAAGTGTAAATAGTAATTTTTTACTCATAATATCAATATACCCGAAAAGGGCTCGTTTGATGCAATAATATTAAATAAAAGCATGCCTCCAAGTATTTTAATCACTTAATTCGTTAACAAACTGTAAAGACTTTACACATTAGCTTATTTTCTACTTTGTTTATGATGAGAATCATCTAGTTAGACGGGTTTTTGAAAGTCAAATTAGATTTAAAATGACTCAAATTTGACAAAAATCAGCTGCTTTTCGGTGCCTTCGATGACTTATCTTTGCAAACCATAAAGAAGCTCCTATGTTCAATGCACTTAGTGAAAAATTAGAATCTGCTTTTAAACATCTAAAAGGTCAATCCCGCATCAATGAATTGAATGTGGCCAATACCCTTAAAGATATCAGAAAAGCATTGTTGGATGCCGATGTCAACTTTAAGATTGCCAAGGAATTTACAGATAGTATCAAAGAAAAAGCGGTTGGCGAAAAGGTAATCAATGCTATTAGTCCTGGTCAATTGATGGTTAAAATTGTGCAGGATGAATTGACAGCATTAATGGGTTCAGAAGCAAGTTTATTAGACACGTCAAAAAATCCAACCATCATTTTAGTAGCAGGTTTGCAGGGTAGTGGTAAGACCACTTTCTCTGGCAAATTGGCCACTTATTTGAAAGCACAAAAAAAATCGCCCCTATTGGTTGCGGCTGATATTTATCGTCCTGCAGCCATGGATCAGCTGACTGTTTTAGCAGAACAAATTGGGGTAGATATTTTTGTAGAAAGAGAAAATAAAGATGCGGTTTCGATTGCACAAAATGCAATTGCTTACGCAAAACAAAATAATAAAAATGTCATTATCATTGATACTGCGGGTCGTCTTGCTGTAGACGAAGTGATGATGAATGAAGTAGCAAATATTAAATCTGCCATTCAGCCGCAAGAAATTTTATTTGTGGTAGATTCAATGACAGGGCAGGATGCAGTCAATACAGCAAAGACTTTCAACGACCGATTAGATTTTACTGGAGTGGTATTAACAAAGTTAGATGGTGATACCAGAGGTGGTGCTGCTTTGTCCATTAAGTACACCGTGAATAAGCCAATCAAGTTCATGAGTAGTGGAGAGAAGATGGATACTTTAGATATTTTTTATCCAGAGAGGATGGCCCAAAGGATTTTAGGGATGGGTGATATTACTTCTTTGGTTGAAAAAGCACAAGCTCAATTTGATGAAGCGGAAGCAAAAAAATTAGAGAAGAAAATTCGAAAAAATCAATTTGATTTTGAGGATTTTTTAACCCAGATTCAACAGATCAAAAAAATGGGTAACCTGAAAGATTTAATGGGGATGATACCAGGTGTTGGAAAAAGTATCAAAGATATCGATATCAAAGAAGATGCTTTCAAAGGTGTTGAAGCTATCATTCAATCCATGACTTTAATTGAGCGAAGAAATCCAGATACTTTAACGCCAAGCAGAAAAGCAAGAATTGCGAAAGGTGCCGGAAAAGACCTGGCCGAAATCAATGCCTTTATCAAGCAGTTTGACCAAATGAAACAAATGATGAAGACGATGAGCGGTCCTGCTGGTGCTGCCATGGCTAGCAAAATGCCTGGAATGAGAAGATAATTAGTGCTAAATGAGGCTTAAGTAGTTGATTTTCAGCTTTTTTGTCCAATTTTGCTTTCTTATTCCATTTAATTGGGCGAGTTCAGTAATTTATTTTATCTTTGCTCCCCTTAACCCTATTTGTTAACGCCTATAAATTTCTATTTAAA
>JBILIU010000090.1:0-5255 GCA_044368905.1 Sediminibacterium sp.
CAAAAAGAAAGTATGTCAATATCGTAGACCGCTATGAAGCGATCAAGGCAGCAGTGAATTTTTCAAAACCTGGAGATATTATTTTGATTGCAGGAAAGGGCCATGAAAAATACCAAGATATCAAAGGAGTTAAACACGACTTTGACGACAAGGCAATTTTACAAAACATTTTTAACTCATTTGCTAAATAATTCCCTATGCTGTATCAATTATTTTCATGGTTAGACAAGTCCTTTGATATACCTGGCATTGGTATATTTCAGTTTTTGACATTTAGAATTGCAATGGCAATCTTATTGTCTTTGTTCATAGCAACTGTATACGGTAAAAAAATGATTTTGTTTTTGCAGAAAAAACAAATTGGAGAAAGTGTAAGAGAACTAGGACTAGCAGGAGAGCAGCAAAAAAAGGGCACTCCAACCATGGGGGGTATTATCATTTTAATGAGTGTATTGATACCTACTTTATTATTTGCTAACCTAGATAAAGTGTATATCCGATTGATGATACTATGCACTGTATGGCTTGGTTTGATTGGGTTCTTAGACGATTACTTTAAAATTCGTGCAAGAAAAGACGCGCAAGAAAAGGGAGAGTCTTATAAAAAGAAGAATAGTGATGGATTAGCAGGAATTTCTAAGGTCATAGGTCAAGTTGGATTAGGCATTATCATTGGCGTGACATTGTATTTTAGCAATTCAGTTACAGTGGAGCGTGAAATTATTTCGACCAATGTTTCTGCTAGTTTAGCAAAGGGTGAAAAAATCGCAAAGGGTGCCGATGTGGTTGTAAGAACAATCAATGGAGAAGAGCGTCGTTTTGTAAAAGTAAAAACACCTATCACCACAATTCCATTTGTTAAAAATCATGAATTCAATTATAGTAAATTAATCAGTTGGATGGGTCCAGGAGCAGAAAAATATACTTGGATTGTTTATATTTTAGTCGTCACATTTATTATTACAGCAGTATCCAATGGTGCAAATATTACAGACGGACTAGATGGCTTAGCTGCAGGCGTGAGTGCGATTATAGGTGCAGCATTGGGCGTCTTTGTGTATGTAAGTGGTAATTATGTTTTTGCAGATTACTTGAACGTCATGTACATTCCTAATTTGGGAGAGTTGTCCATATTTGTTGGGGCATTTGTGGGGGCATGTATCGGGTTTTTATGGTACAATGCTTATCCTGCTCAGGTATTTATGGGTGATACCGGAAGTTTGGCTCTAGGAGGTATCATTGCATCACTAGCTATTATTGTTCGTAAAGAATTGTTGATTCCAATTTTTTGTGGCGTGTTTTTAATTGAAAACCTAAGTGTGATTATTCAAGTGGGTTACTTTAAATACACTAAGAAAAAATACGGAGAAGGACGTCGTGTGTTTTTAATGAGTCCTTTACATCATCACTATCAAAAGAAAGGTTTTCACGAAAGTAAAATTGCTGTTCGCTTTTGGATCATTACTATTTTATTAGTGATCACTTCTATCCTAACCTTAAAAACAAGATAAATTGTCTAGAAAGATTGTCATATTAGGTGCAGGAGAAAGCGGTGTAGGTGCTGCCTTGCTAGCAAAGCAAAAAGGGTACAATGTATTTGTGTCTGATGCAAGTGCTATTAAGCCAATTTTTCAATCAGAACTAGAAGCGAATCATATTCCATTTGAATCTGGCTCTCATGATGTCCAAAGAATATTAAAAGCAGATGAAGTCATGAAAAGCCCAGGCATACCAGAAAAGAATGAATTGGTGAAGCAAATACGTGCAAAGGGCATACCGGTGATCAGTGAAATTGAATTTGGTTTTAGGTATAAAGGAGACAGTAAAATTGTGGCAATCACAGGAAGCAATGGTAAGACCACAACAACGTCTTTATTATATCATATCTGCAAAGTAGCAGAGGAGGATGTAGCGATTGTGGGCAATATAGGATTCTCTTTTGCAAGACAAATTGCGGTAGATCCAAAAAAATTATATGTGATTGAAGTAAGCTCATTTCAATTAGATGATATAAAAACCTTTAGACCAGATATTGCTATTCTATTAAATATTACGGAAGATCATTTAGACAGATACAATTATCAATTTGAATATTATATCAAAAGCAAGTTTAGAATTATTGAAAACCAAACCGAAAAAGACTGCTTTATTTATTGCATAGACGACGAAGTGATTACAAAACATCTAGAACTACTAACTACAAATACTAACCTACTACCATTTTCTATGAAACAAGAATTAAAAAAAGGAGGCTACATCAAGAACGAACAAATGATGTTAAAAATCCAAGAAGAAAGAGTGACAATGAGTATTTATGATTTCGCCTTAAAAGGCAAGCATAATGCTTATAACACAATGGCTGCAAGCATTGCTGCATCCACTTTGGGCATCAGAAAGGAAAAAATTCGCGAAGCAGTTAGCAATTTCCATAGTCTGGAACATAGAATGGAATTTGTTGCCACTGTAAAAGGCGTTGATTTTATCAATGACAGTAAAGCGACGAATGTCAACAGCACTTGGTATGCTTTAGAAAGCATGCAAAAGCCTACCATTTTAATTTTAGGTGGTGTAGACAAAGGCAATGACTATGCTTTAGTGGCAGATCTTGTAAAAGATAAAGTGAAAGCTATTGTTTGTATGGGCACTGATAATGCTAAATTAATTGAATACTTTAAGGATAAAGTAGCGCAAATTATTGAAGTTGATTCTGCAAAAAAAGCAGTCAATGCTTCTTTTAAATTAGCCGAGAAAGGAGATGTGGTGTTATTAAGTCCTGCTTGTGCAAGTTTTGATTTATTTAAAAATTACGAAGACAGAGGACATCAATTTAAAGAAAGCGTTAAAGAATTATAATCATGTTCAAAGAAACCACAGATAAATTATTCTCTCAGATGCCTTCTATTGGAGGGATGAGAGAACATTTAGACCAACGAACAAGGGGGGATAAATATATCTGGGGTTTAGTCATCTTATTGTCACTGATCTCTATATTGGTAGTATATAGTGCAACAGGTTCGTTGGCATATAAAATGTATCGTGGTAATACAAGTTTCTATTTGTTTAAGCAAATCATATTTACATTAATTGGTTTGTTAGTTGTGTTTGGTTTGCATAGAGTGAATTACACTGTTTTTTCCAGAGTGGCTACTATTTTATTTATATTATCTGTACCATTGTTGATCTATACCTTATTTTTTGGAGCTAAAATTAATGAAGGTAGTAGGTGGATTAAATTGCCAATTATTAATTTAACCATTCAAAGTAGTGATGTAGCTAAATTGGCTTTATTTATGTACTTGTCTAGGGTGCTAAGTAAAAAGCAGGAAGTAATTAAAGATTTTAAGAAAGGGTTTTTGCCTGTGATTATTCCAGTATTTATTATTTGTGGATTAATCATGCCTGCAAATTTATCCAACGCATTATTGACAGGCGCAACCTCTTTACTTTTACTCTTTATTGGTAGAGTGAGTTTTAAACATATTTTATTGACGATTGGCGTGGCGATGATACCAATCGTGGTCATTATTAGTGTGGCAATGGCTACACATAAAGCCAATGAAGGCACAATAGATTCAGGTAAGCCTGTGATTGCTGAGTCATTAAAAAATTGGGGTCGATTTGGAACCTGGGTAAATCGTGTGCAGGATTTTATGTATGCAAAAGATAGTGAAGAACCATATCAGGTGCAACAAGCAAAAATTGCGATAGCAAATGGTGGCATATTTGTTGGATTAGGTCCAGGTAATAGTCAACAAAGGAATTTCTTACCCCAAGCTTATAATGATTTTATTTATGCAGTGATAATAGAAGAGTATGGATTATTAGGTGGGGCATTTATCATTTTTATTTATTTAGTGTTTTTATTTAGATGTATCCGGATATTTAGAAAGTGCCCCTATGCATTTGGTGCATTTTTAGCACTGGGGTTAAGCTTTACATTAATCATTCAAGCGGTTGCGAATATGGCTGTGAATGTGGCGATTGTTCCTGTAACAGGGGTCACTTTACCATTATTGAGTATGGGTGGAAGTTCATTCATTTTTACTTGTTGCTCGATAGGATTGATTTTAAGTGTTGCAAGAAATGTGGAACAAATGGAAGGTAAGGCACCTGTTGAAACAGAGATTGAAATTCCTAACGAAAATATAGAGCCTGTAAATGCCTAATCAAGCACATACACCTTTACGTATCATCATCGCTGGCGGTGGCACAGGCGGACATATCTTTCCTGCCATTGCTGTAGCTCAAGCTATACAAAAATTACAGCCTGATGCTACCATCTTATTTGTAGGTGCACAAGGAAAAATGGAAATGGAGAAAGTGCCACAAGCAGGGTACCAAATTGTTGGACTAACCATTGCAGGTTTCAATAGACAACATTTTTTCAAAAATTTGACTTTGCCCTTTAAGTTGATTAAAAGTTTTATTCAAGTGAGAACCATCTTCAATCAATTTAAACCGAATGCGGTTTTTGGAGTAGGGGGCTATTCAAGTTTTCCGGTTTTGAAATATGCACAATCAAAGGGTATACCAAGTTTTATTCATGAATCAAATGCATTTGCTGGAAAAGCCAATCAATGGTTAGGAACACGTGCAACAAAAATATTTACGGGTACAAAAGGGATGGAACAATTTTTTCCATTCCAAAAAATTCAGATCACCGGTAATCCAGTAAGACAAAATATTGCTAAGGGTGCAGTGGATAAAGAAGCTGCATTAAAACAATTTGGTTTATTGCCTAATCATTTTACATTATTGATTATTGGAGGAAGCTTGGGGGCGGCATCTATCAACCAAGCTATTCAACAAAATTTAGCTGCTTTTGAAAAAATGGGTATGCAATTAATTTGGCAGACGGGCAAACCAAATGTTGCCATGTATCAAGCTGCAGCTAGTCCATTTGGAAATGTATTTGTGGACAGTTTTATCAATGATATGAGTGCAGCTTATGCCGCAGCAGATATGGTGGTGAGTCGTTCAGGTGCCATGGCAGTGGCAGAAATAGCCATGACTGGTAAAGCATGCATTTTTGTTCCCTATCCGCATGCAGCCGAAGACCATCAAACATACAATGCAGAGGTATTGGTAAAAGAAAAAGCGGCACAAATGATTGCCGACAAAAATGTAGTCGCAGAATTATTCCCAATGATTGAAAAACTAGTGGCTAATAAAACTGTGTTAAACGAAATGCAGACAAAAATAAAATCATTTGCTTGGGAAAATGCAGATCAAGTGATTGCAGCAGAAATTATTCA
>JBILIU010000016.1:0-19064 GCA_044368905.1 Sediminibacterium sp.
TCTGCAAATTCTGTCATCTCTAAATAAGGCGACATTTCTGTGGCAATATATAAGATTCGTTTTTTTTCTGACATTCCTTTAATAGTTTAACTAAGTAACCTCAACGAGTTGGCAAAGGTACGGATTTTAAAGGACTTTATAAAACCCTAAAAAAGCCCAATTATTAAGGCTTTGTTAAGGGTATTCTAGACATTTGGTTGTAAATTGCGGGGCAACTGAAACCTTACAATAATGGGAAAGTTTCTTAAAATCGGGTTCTTTTTTCTTTTAGGTATCGCCTTGATATGGTGGAGTTTACATCAAATTCCTGCCGAAGAATGGACAAAATTCACCCTTGCCCTAAAGCAATCAAAACTTTGGATCGTTTTCCCTGTCTTTATCATACTCGGACTTTCACATTTTTTACGTGCACTTAGATGGCGCTTGATTATGGAACCTTTAGGCTATCGACCAAGTATTGCAAATACCTATCTTGCTGTGCTGATTGGTTATCTAGCAAATCTTGCCGTCCCGCGACTTGGAGAGGTTTTAAAATGCACCTTATTGGCTAAGTACGAGAAAGTACCTGCCGAAAAAATAGTAGGTACCATTGTGGCAGAAAGGGCCTTTGATGTGATAAGCCTTGGCATTGTATTTTTAATGGCGCTTGGTTTACAATTTAATGTGATTGAAGCTGGTTGGAACCAATTGAAAAATCAAACTGCCACACCAGTGATTGATTCTAATGAGGGTGAATGGAAAATGTATTTGTTTGTTGGCATAGGTATTATATTAGTGGCACTGTTTTTGATACTTAGAAAGCGTATCCCTACAATGGTTGCCTCCATTAAACAAATTCTAAGTGGCATTTGGGAGGGTGTGATGAGTGCTACTAAATTAAAACAACAGAAATTATTCTTTGTATACTCATTTGGAATTTGGTTTTTGTATTTATTAGCCACATATGTAGGACTATATGCCACAGCGGGAACAGAGAGTAGTTTTGCCACGGCAATTAGTTGTTTGGCCTATGCAAGTATTGGTATGATACTCACACCAGGTGGCATTGGGGCTTATGCATATTTTATGGCGAAAGTGTTAGAGCTCAATGGTGTAGATTATACATTGGGACTCGCCAATGGTACTTTACAGTGGTTTTCACAGTTCCTAATTGTGATCGTATTGGGTGGATTGAGTTTAATTATATTACCTATCATTAATAAACAAGCTAAGTAAGATGCGCGCAGTGGAACAAATAGCAAATAAAATCATGACACTTGAACAAGCTAAAGCATTTATGCAAGCTTGTAAAACGACAGGAAAGACAGTGGCATTTACCAATGGCTGTTTTGATATTTTACATCCGGGTCATTTATTTTCATTGGCTCAAACAGCAAAGGAAGCAGATTATTTATTGGTGGGCTTGAATAGTGACGCAAGTGTTAAAAAGCTAAAAGGTCCTGAGCGTCCAATCAATAACACCGAAAGCAGGGCTTCGATTTTGGCCAATTTAGTATTGGTAGATGTGGTGGTGGTATTCGAAGAAGACACACCATTACAATTAATCCAAACCCTCCTGCCAGATGTACTTGTAAAAGGAGGCGACTATACCATTGATACCATCGTTGGTGCTAAAGAAGTGATTGCAAATGGTGGAAAAGTAATTATTAACCCAATTGTGGAAGGTTTTTCCACGACCAATATCATTGAAAAAATAAAAAAATAAATATGCAATTTTTACAAGAATTAAAAATTCAAAAAGAAAACGAAGGCAGTTCAACAGGCGCAAAATGGATTCAAAGTAAGGGTGAAATGATTTCCTCTTTTTCTCCAGTAGATAATCAATTGATTGGTGCAGTTGTAACGACAGATCAAGCTGCATATGATCAAGTGATAGAAACAGCACAACATGCATTTATAGAATGGCGTAATTGGCCAGCACCTAAAAGAGGTGAAGTGGTAAGACAATTAGGGGAAGCATTGAGAAAAGATAAAGCAGCACTAGGTCAGTTAGTGAGCTATGAAATGGGAAAAAGTTTACAAGAAGGATTAGGAGAAGTACAAGAGATGATTGATATCTGCGATTTCGCAGTTGGATTGTCAAGACAATTGTATGGTTTGACCATGCACAGTGAAAGACCATCCCATAGAATGTATGAACAATGGCATCCAATGGGGATTGTTGGTATCATTTCTGCGTTTAATTTTCCAGTAGCTGTATGGAGTTGGAACGCTGCTTTGGCATGGGTTTGTGGTAATGTAACCGTGTGGAAGCCAAGTGAGAAAACACCATTATGTGGTAATGCCATTCAAAAGATTGTTGAAAAAGTATTTGCAGACAATGATGTACCAGAAGGTGTGAATAATTTAATTCAAGGAGGACGCGAAGTGGGAGAATGGATGAGCAAGGACACAAGAATCCCACTAGTTTCTGCAACAGGATCTACTCGTATGGGCAAGGAATTGAATAAAGAAGTAGCAGGCCGTTTAGGTAAAACAATTTTGGAATTAGGAGGTAATAATGCGATCATCATTACAGAACATGCTGACTTAGACATGTCCTTAATTGGTGCAGTGTTTGGAGCGGTTGGTACTGCAGGACAAAGATGTACAAGTACCAGAAGGTTGATTATACATGAAAAAATTTATGACCAATTTGTAGAAAAATTAGTAAAGGCCTACCAACAAATTAAAATTGGAGACCCATTGGATAGTAATAATCATATGGGTCCATTGATTGATAAAGATGCAGTAAAAATGTATTTACAATCTATTGAAGCTTGTAAAAATGAAGGTGGCAAATTTATTGTTGAAGGTGGTGTATTGGAAGGTGCTGCTTATGCAAGTGGTTGTTATGTGAAGCCATGTATTGCAGAAGCAAAACCTCAATTTAAAATTGTACAACACGAAACTTTTGCACCCATCTTATACCTTTTAAAATACAAGACCATCGAAGAAGCAATCGCCATTCAAAACGAAGTGCCTCAAGGATTGTCTTCTGCTATCATGACTTTAAATATGAGAGAATCAGAATTGTTTCTTTCTGTAAAAGGAAGTGATTGTGGTATTGCGAATGTAAATATTGGCACAAGTGGTGCTGAGATTGGTGGTGCATTTGGTGGTGAAAAAGAAACTGGAGGTGGAAGAGAAAGTGGATCTGATGCATGGAAAGCTTATATGCGCAGACAAACCAATACGATTAACTGGAGCACTCAATTACCACTTGCGCAGGGTATCAAATTTGATTTTTAATTATTCCTATCTCCTATGCGTAGAATGATCCTTACTATATTTTTGTATACCTGTTCCCAAATTGTATGGGGACAGGATGCAAAATTTTGGCATTGGAAAGATCTTGAAAAAGATGGTGTACATGGGGTGAGTTTGTTAAAAGCTCAACAGCTATTAACAGATTTAAAATTAAAGCCCACACCTATTGTCATTGCTGTATTAGATGGCGGGATTGATACAGCCCATCCTCAAATCAAACCAATGCTATGGCACAATCCTAAAGAAATTCCAGGCAATGCTTTAGATGATGACAAAAACGGATACGTGGATGACCTACATGGATGGAATTTTTTAGGCAATGCTGCTGGTGAAAATATCAACAAAGCATCTGATGAAAAATCAAGAATCTACCACCGCTATAAAGCTACATTCAAACAAGAACAATTAGATAGTGTTTCCTGGGATTTGGCAAAAAAAGATACTTATAAAATATGGCAGCAAGCCGCTGCTGAAATTGTTTTTTCAGACCAAGATGCAGACAATTTATCCTTCATTAAAATGGCTAGAAATGCTGTCATTAAAATGGGTGTAATTTTAATTCGGGAAATGGAGGATAGTAACTTTTCGACCGAAAAATTAGAAACCTATCAACCCATTGGAAAAATTACTGCAGACACAAAAATTTCCTATTTAAGAACCATGCAGACTTTAGGCATTGATCGATCAAATGGCCATCAGTCTATTGTGGAGGATTTGAATGACTATATTTCGGGAAAAGAAAAATCCGCTGTCTCCATAGATACCCCACCTGAAGATCTGAGAAAAAAGATCACACAAGATCAATATGAGAATTTGAATGACCAATTCTATGGTAATAATAATATCACTGGTCCAAATGCAAAACATGGAACCCATGTTGCAGGATTGGCTGCTGGCATGGTAGATACCCTATACAACAAATCCAACTTTAAGAATCCTATTCAAATCATGGGCCTACGTGTGGTGCCAGATGGAGATGAATATGATAAGGATATTGCTTTAGGAATAAGATATGCTGTGAACAATGGGGCTAAAATTATCAATATGAGTTTCGGCAAATCCTTCTCACCAGAACAACCTTGGGTAGATAGTGCTATTCGATATGCCGCATCAAAAGATGTATTAATTATTCATTCTGCTGGAAACGAATCTTATGATTTAAATGTTAAACCAGTCTACCCTAGCCCTTACTCAAATGTATTTAAGGATAAGGCTATCAATATGATTACAGTGGGTGCAAGTAGCGATCCAGTAATTGCAGAAAGTCTTATAACGGAATTCAGTAACTATGGAAACAAAATAGTAGATCTATTGAGCCCTGGAAAAAAAATATATTCAAGCTTACCCAATCAACAGTATGGCTTTTTAGATGGTACTAGTATGTCTGCTCCCATTATAAGTCATATTGCAGCATTGGTTCGTGCTTATTTTCCTAAGCTTAGTGCTACTGAAGTTAAAACGATTCTTTTGCAAAGTTGTTGGAAGCCAAATGATTCATCCAACAAATTAAATGAACTAAGTGCTGAGGGTGGCATCATCAATGCTGCATTAAGTATTCAAAATGCAATCCTATTTCAAAGTAATAAAAATAAAAAGTAAAAAATAAATGTCTAGACCAAGTGCCACAGAGTATGCCCCATTTTTTCAAACCTATATCAATTATACGAGTGGTAAGGATTATGAAATTTTAGTAAAACAATACCATGACCGTTTAGTGGATTCATGGAATGCAATACCTCCTGAAAAAATCAAGAATGCATACGGGCCAGATAAATGGACGATACAGCAAATGTTCCAACATGTGATAGATACAGAAAGAATCTTTGCTTACCGTGCACTTGCCATAGCAAGACAGGATAAAACTGCATTGCCTGGCTTTGACGAGAATAGCTATGCTGCAAATGCAGATGCAAACCACCGCAACTGGAAGGATATGTTAATTGAATGGAGAACAATAAGACAAGCGACTAATTTATTATTTGCATCCTTTACTCCAGATCAATTAAAAACAAAAGGTAATTGCAATGGACATGATGTGACTGTGAATGCACTTGGCTTCATCCTCTTTGGTCATGCCCTGCATCACTTGCATATATTGAAAGAGCGTTATGATGTATGATTGAATTGAACAAGTTCAACTCAATCATGAATTGCACTTTGTTCAACTCAATCATGAATTGCACAAAGTGCGATTCTTTAATTGAATTCAAAAAAGTTCGTATAAAAAAAGAACCCCTAAATAAAATTAGGGGTTCTTTTTTGCCTTTCGGCCATACTCATTTTTTGAAGGGGAGATAAACCTTAAATATGAATGAGTCCCACATCGTGCGACTTATATTCTATTATCAAATTACTTGCTAGCGTAGATATGCACTGCTAATTGAACTTGCGTATCAATCGCACCTACTCCGTAATTGATTCCGAATAAAGTTCTGTCAATTGGGAAGAATGCTTCTGCAAAGAAACCTTTTTCGTCTGCGTTTCTGATGATTGCTTCAAAGCTGATATCTTTTGTAATACCCTTTAAGGTAACTGAACCAGATAAAGTTGCTTTTTCTGCAGTGTTATATTTTACAGCACTGATATAAAAAGTCGCTTCACCAAATTTAGCTACATCAAAAAAGTCAGCTGTAGACAAGTGACCTGCTAATTTATCACCAGCAGCATCTGTTACTTTCATTCCAGCAACATCTACCACAAATGATCCACCCACTAATTTACCACCATCCACTTTTACTGAACCAGACTTCACTGGGAAATAACCAGTATGGAAATCGGACTTCTTAGAACCAGTAAAATCTACTTTACTCTTTTGAGCTGTCACTGTGAAAGTTTCAACTGCTTTTGTAGATCTTGGGTTGTTAAATGAGAACAATACCACTGTCGCTATTGCGAAAGCCGAAGAAAGAATGATTTTTTTCATATTTGTTGTTTTAAATTTTAAAATTTGCTTAAAGCTAAAGAATAACAAAATAGGGCCCTTTTTGTTTAATTTGATGTTAAATAAGGAATAATTTTTTGTTTATTCTATTGTTAATAGCTACTCGAAGATATAAAACAATGTTTAAACAACGAAATAAATTATTCTAGCTATTTTTCAATCTATTTTCCCCTCATAATCTGCCTTTTATGAATTATCTTCGCCAAAATTTCAGATTATGAACCTGCATGAATATCAAGCAAAAGAGTTGCTTAAAAAGTACAATGTTCCTGTTCAAGAAGGTGTTGCCGTTGATAACGTTAAAGACGCTGTAGCTGCCTATCAAAAAATTGCAACAGATACCAATAACAAATTTGCGGTTGTAAAAGCTCAGATTCACGCAGGTGGTCGTGGCAAGGGTAAGATAAATGGTTCTGAGCAAAGAGGTGTTGCTGTTGGTAAATCTGCAGAAGACATCGAAAACTTTGCAAAAAATATTCTTGGTGGCACTTTGGTAACTATTCAAACAGGTCCTGCAGGAAAAGTAGTGAGCAAAATTTTAGTAGCGCAAGACGTATATTATGAAGGTCCTCAGCCAACTAAAGAATTATACTTGTCTATCTTATTAGATCGTGCAAAAGGCATGAATGTAGTGATGTATAGCACAGAAGGCGGTATGGATATCGAGGAGGTAGCACACAATACCCCAGAAAAAATATTCAAAGAATGGGTTCACCCAGGTGGCGGTTTACAAGGTTTCCAAGCAAGAAAAATCGCTTTCAACTTAGGTTTAAGTGGAGATGCATTTAAAAGCTGCGTGAAATTTGTCACTAATTTATACAATGCATACGTTGGTTTAGACTGCGGTATGTTAGAGATCAATCCTCTTTTCAAAACTGCTGATGACAAAATCATTGCAGTAGATTGTAAAATGAATATTGACGATAGCGCTTTAATGCGTCATCCAGATTTATTAGCAATGAGAGATGTAACCGAAGAAGATCCTACAGAAGTGGAAGCAGGTGAATTCAATTTAAACTTTGTTAAATTAGATGGTAACGTAGGTTGTATGGTGAATGGCGCTGGTTTGGCTATGGCCACAATGGATATGATTAAATTGAGTGGTGGTGAGCCAGCTAATTTCTTAGACGTAGGCGGTTCTGCCAATGCACAAACAGTGGAAGCAGGATTCAGAATCATCATGAAAGATCCAAATGTAAAAGCTATTTTAATTAATATATTCGGCGGTATCGTAAGATGTGATCGTGTTGCCGCTGGTGTGATTGAAGCATTCAACAAGTTAGGCAATATCGATATTCCAATCATTGTGCGTTTACAAGGTACCAATGCGGTTGAAGCAAAAAAATTAATTGATGAAAGTGGATTGAAAGTTCAATCTGCTATCTTATTGAGTGAAGCGGCAGATTTGGTGAAGCAAGCTGTAGCGTAGTTTTTATATGTATTTTATAAAAACACTCTGATGATTTTTTTATAATGCCTCGATTTTTTGAGGCATTATTTTTTATTTTAAACCCACACTATTTCCTTGGTTTTTTTTCATGCTATATTTCAAAAAATAGAATGGTAAAAAACTATACTTGTACTACCCTCACCTCAGTTAATCCACTGAAAGAATATACATGCCCTGTAGACAATTCTACACATTCAATGCGAATACGGCGCTTCTTTATTTTTTGAAAGCGCTTGCCTTTCTCGGTTTCAAATAAGACACCATCAGGCAAATGTGCCACAAATGCCATCCCCTCTTTTTTAGCTTTATCATAACGTCTCAAAACCAGCAATAGTGCGGTTTCCCCATTGGCAGTTGCAGCAGGGTTGAGCACAGTTTTTTTAAGTGACTTTTTGATATCTATCGGAAAAATATCTCTTTGGATAAAATCGGCTAATAATAAACCATATAAATATTTCCACTCTTTACCATGGGCATCTACCCTATTTTTGTATTGCTCATAACATAGCAAATGACCCAGTTCATGTAAGAGGGTAATTAGAAATTCATACTGATTTAAATTTCCATTGACCGATATTTTATGATTGGCGCCCATTTTAGGATGCCGATAATCACCCAATACAGATTTCCTAGCCTTGGTCACTGTTAAATGCAACTTATATTGATGAATCAAGGCCAAAACAGGCTCAAAAGCACCCTCCGGTAAATAGGCTTTTAATGCGTGCAGTGGATGTTCAACTTTTGACAAACGATTTAATTTAAGCGTCTTTTTTTATTTTAGTCCAGCCTATTTCAATCCAGGTGTACCATAGATACAAGCCCATTGTGATCAATAAATTATAGATGCCAATGGGTGCTTTTTTTTGTGTAGCATACCATAATGCAGCACCACCAAATACAATAAACTTAAGCATTGTACCCACCATCACAGATCTTACCATCCTATTGGGATTGCTTAGATCCACTTGACTTAATCTTTTGTAGTTTATTAAAGCAATAACAAATAAAATACTGTTGACTATAATGATAAAACTGCTATTGATTGCACTATGTAGGGGTAATTTTAACTGAATGAGCGACAAGGAAAGTACAGCAAAAAACAAAGCAAATACTGGACGAAAGTTTTTATGAAAATATAAATTCATTTATTTTTTTGATTTAAGCTGGGTGTCTCTTACGATTTTGAATAGTGAAAATACAATAAATAATGAAGGGAGTATCCATAAAAAAAGGGGGGCCATCCTTCCCATTTTTTGATCTATATATTTACCTAAAAAGATCAAAAGCGTTAATGCGACTGCCCATTGGCTAGCAAGCCCTGCAAACTTACCCCATTGTATTTGATTGGTATCACTTTTCATCTGGTAACAATTAGTCTAAAGAAGGTAAACTTTCTGGAAGTTCAAGTGGAATCGTATCTAATTGTTGCGGATTCCCTTCTGACAAAACTTTTTTAATGCCCTCAATATATTGTTCTTTAAAATGAACAGCTTGTTCCAAAGAATCGGTGCGAATTTTGAGCAATTCTAATGCAGATCGGCTTTCCTTGGTACCATACCCAGGGATATAATATTTCAAGGGGGTGAAAGCAATTAAAGCGATGGTCAATCCTACTAAAAACATGAACGCAATACTCAATCCCACATACACTGATTTCCTAGATAACCTAAAGGCAATCACCTCGTCATAAGTGTCGTCGTTCGTCACTACTAAACGATAGGTACTGCTGCGTCTTTTAAAAGTATTGTTAATATCTAAGTTTGCCATAATCTTTAATCTGTATAAAGGTACAACCTTTGCTTTATTTAAACGGAATATGCTGTATTTTTAAGGTGCTTTTAACCCTATGGCACAAGAATATAATTATCCTCAGTTCAAACGCTTTATTTGCCTCTTGGCAATGATCCTGCTTTCCATATGGGTGCGCCCAAGCTATGCCCAGGATACGACAAAATCTATCTTGGATATTAACAACTCAAAGCTTGTAAAAAAAGCAAACCAATTCCTAGATACCAATCAAAAAAAGATCAATAACTTTCTTAATAAAAAAATTGAGAAAGCCAAGGATGTATTGACTAAAAAATCAAATGACCTCATTGATAAAACTGGTATAAATGACATTGACAAGCAACTCCCTTATGAGCGCTTGTTAAATAAAAAATATACCCTTGGTCGACGTGCCTACCAAAACACGGTATCACAATTTAATTTTTTATTCCATGCAGCTATTTCATTAGAAGAAATCATTCAAAAAGCTCGGGACTTACATGAGGATGATTATACAGAACTACTCCCCTTCTATGATTATGATTTAAGTGTTACTGCAAAGGAATCCATTGACTCCATTATTTATAGATGTAACGCCAATATTGTTTTACATGATTTAAGAAGCAATTACGTAGATGATGCTTATTTGTTATTGGCTAAATCCTACTTATTTCATAAAAATTTTGACACTGCTGCAAGTATCTTACAATTCATTAATTACTCATTTTTTGAAAAAGAAGATGGGGCTGATCTGCCAATTGGTAGTAATATCAACAAATCGGGCAAATTCAGCATTGCATCTGCAGAAAATAACCGTGCATGGGAAAATAAAAATGTAAGAAATGAAAGTATGATCTGGCAAGCCAGAAATTATTTTGAAGCGGGTGAAATCAACGAAGGAATTAGTTTATTACAACTATTAAAAACAGACCTTGGCTTCCCAAAACGCTTACAACCCTTTTTGCACGAACAATTGGCTTATGGTTATTATTTATCCGGGATGAATGATAGTGCAGCAAACTACCTTATAAAAGGCTTAGACAATGCGCAAGATCCATTAACCAAAGCTAGATGGTCTTTTCTGATTGCGCAATTGTATGAAAAGGAACAAAAAATTGACCTTGCCTATAATTGGTTCAGAAAAGCTGGGGCGATCGTATCTGATCCTGTCATTGCAGTGTATGCAAGTATCTATATGGCTAGTATCGATGCAAATCGTGGTAAAAAATCATGGGAAAGTTTAGCCAATGCTTTAGAGCGTATGTTAAAGAAAGATAAATACGCTGCCTTTGCAGATATTATCTATTATGAAATGGCGCAACTTGCAGTGCGCAATCAAGCAGTATCCAAAGCAAATCAATGGCTGATTGCTTCCATTCAGAAAAATGAAAAAAATACTAAACTAAAACAAAAAACTTTAGTTCAATTAGGTGCATTAAATTATAATATAGATCAATTTTCGATTGCTAAAATAGCCTACGAAAATTTAAACGACTTATTAAAAACTTTCCCAAATTACGATCAAATCACTTTAAGAAAAAAGTGGATGGACAAAATAGCTAGCTTAAACGAATTGATTGCAAACGAAGATAGCTTGCAGATGATTTATGCTGCTCCCACAATGGCGCAAACACAAATGGCCAAACAATGGCAAAAAAGAACTACCCTACTGAAGTCCCAAGAAAAGGATTTACTCACTGACCCTAGTAAGAAAACAGCGGAATCTGTCATGGTCAATAAAAGTAACCAAACCAATAACCCTGACTATTCATTTGGTAATTCATTTACAAGTACCACTACAAAACAAGAAGTAAAATCGGACTTCTATTTTGACAATCCTCAAAATGTAAGCATGGGCGTCACCAACTATATCAAAAAATGGGGTGATCGTCCAAATGTTGACAACTGGCGTAGAAAAACAACTATTCAATTAACTAGAACAAGTTCTGCAAATACCAATATAGATAGTGCTCAAAAAAATATACAATCGAATGCAAAGGTGATTGAGAATACAAAGCAGGTGGGAAATAAAAAAAATAGAACAACCCTTCAAGCGCAAGATAGTACTGAAAAACTTATCATCCAATTGATTCAAAATGAATCCGATTTAACACAATCCAAAATGAATTGGAATAAAAATAGCTTATCCATAGCAAAAATATTTTTATACGAACTGAATGATTTTGAAAAAGCATTGCCTAGGTACCAAGCGGTGATTCAAAATGATATTGAACCTACTACGACTGAAAATGCATTGCTCGATTTAGCAAGCCATTATTTACATATTGGAAAAACAACTACTTCTGATAGCCTTATAGCACTTATTACAAGACAATTCCCGGAGGGTATTTATGTACAAAAGAAGCAGGCTAAAGAAAATCTAGATCGTATAGATAAAAATAGTGCTGAGGCCTATAAAGCTGTTTATTTTTTAGCACAAATTGGAGATTGGGATCAATTTGGAGCTCAAATGGAAACAGTACAAAAACAATTCAAGGGGACAAAGTGGAATACCCCCTACCAGTTTTTAAAAGTTAAAATGCATGCTCAATTAGGTAAAGACAGCCTTGCAATTGTATACTGTAACGACATTATAGCACAAAATAAAAGCGAATCCATTAAGGCAAGGGCTAAAAACATTATTACAGAAATTAATAACAGAAAAGCAACCGAAGCCTATTTAGCAGCATTAGAAATAGTTAAACCAACTAAATTAGTCAATACTAAAGAAGAACCCATTGTTAGAGGAAAAGCACCTGCTATCAATTTAAAGAATGATAGTACTTTTATTGGCAATGGCAATCCAAATTTAAAAATGGCAGTCAATCCAAAAGTTGACAGCACCCTTGCAAAAGCTGTAATCACTCAAATTACATTTACCAATGATAGCTTAGAACAACATTATATTGCCCTACAAACAATGAATGTTACAGCTGTATTTGTGAAAGAGATTCAAAATGCATTTACAGACTTTAATACAGAAACATTCAGACAACTCAACCTTGCCGTCACTTATGTTCAGTTTACAGACCAAAGTCATATTGTATGGATTGGGCCATTTACAAACGCCTCCGATGGTCTATCCTATATCAATAAAGTGAAACCTAGATTAAGCACAGAAATTATCTCCTTCATTGCTAAAAAACAATACGACTTAACTTTGATAGGAAAATCAAATATCCTTTTAATTAACAATCAGGAGCAATTGGATCAATATAAGCGTGACAAATCAAATTATTATTTTAAACCTTAAAAGGTAAAAAGTGAATTCAGAAAATAAAACAACAGCAAAAGAGATTAAAAAAGGTCCAAGGAATTGGGTTAGACTATTCTGGAAATATTACCTCATTGCAGCAGGTATCTTTTTGCTATTTATACTCATGCTCAACTTTGGGTGGATTGGAGATATGCCTGATCTAGACGATATTGAAAATCCAACAGCTTCCTTAGCTAGTCAAGTCTATGCGCAAGATGGCACGCCAATGGGTAAGTTTTATTTAGAAGACAGAATTAGTGTGAAGTACAGAGATATTAGCCCCTACTTATTGCAAGCACTTGTAGCAACAGAGGATAAACGATTTTATGATCATTATGGGATTGACGGCGAAGGCTTATTAAGAGCAGTTGCTTTTCTTGGTAGTCAAGGTGGTGCATCTACCATCACTATGCAAACCGCAAAAAATTTATTTACAGATAATTGGGGGACCAAAAATAAACTCTTAAGAGTCATTCAAAAAATCAAAGAGAGTATCATAGCCATTAAATTAGAGCGCAATTTCACAAAGCAAGAAATCATCACTTTGTATTTAAATACAGTGCCCTTTAGTGAGAATCTTTTTGGCGTAAGCAATGCTTCTAGGTCTTTTTTCCAAAAAGAACCAGATCGTTTAACGATCGAAGAAGCTGCATTATTGATTGGCATGATCAATGCACCTACTAAATACAATCCCAATAGGAATCCAAAATTAGCCATTGAAAGAAGAAACTTGGTATTGAATAGAATGGCTGGGGAAAAATACATCACCAACGACCAAGTAACCGCTTTAAAAGCATTGCCCTTGGTGACTAATTTTAAAAAACTAGACGAAAACAATGGCCTAGGCCCCTACTTTAGAAGTTACCTGGGAGAGTATATGAAAAAATGGGCAAAGGAACATAAGAAGAACAATGGAGATGCTTATAACTTATACAGAGATGGTTTAAAAATTTACACGACCATCAACCCTCGTATGCAATTGTACGCAGAGGAAGCGGTTGCTAGACATATGGCCTACTTGCAAAGAGAATTTAACAAACAATCCAATATTAAAACAGGTGCTGTTTGGAAAGACTTTAGTAGTCAATTGGAATTAGCAGTTAAACAAACCGATCGTTGGAGGAATTTGAAACGTGAGGATATGGAGGAAACAGACATCAGAAAAACATTTGATGAGGTTTTGCCGATGCGTGTTTTTGCATGGAATAAAAACAGGTTCATCGATACCATCATGACACCAATGGACTCTTTAAAGTACCATAAGCAAATGCTACAAACAGGTTTCTTAGCAGTGGACCCTTTCACTGGTGAAGTTAAAGCATGGGTGGGTGGTATTGACTTTAAGACATTTAAATACGATCACGTTAATATCAATACAAGAAGACAAGTAGGTTCTACCATGAAGCCTTTATTATATTCTTTAGCCATTGAAAAATCTGGCTTCACACCATTTAGTATAGTACAGGATCAACAACAAAACTTTGAAGGATACGGGATGGTACCTAATACGCCAAAATCTTGTACAGGACAAGCCATGCCCATGGCCCAAGCTTTGGCAGAATCTAGAAACTGTGCCACTGCCTATATCATGAAACAAATTAATGGGGATGGAAACGAAGCAGCAAAAGAATTGGTTGCCTATTTAAAAAAATCCAATATTCAAGCCGATATCCCTGCCTATCCTTCTATTGCTTTAGGTGCATGTGAAGTATCCTTATTTGAAATGGTGCAAGCTTATACGATGTTCCCAGGTGGCGGATACAATGCCCAGCCATTTTTCATCAATCGTATCGAAGATAAAAATGGGAATGTATTAGAGAGTTTCTCCCCACAAAGAAGAAAAGTGATTAGTGAATTAACGGCTTATTCAATGGTGAGTATGATGGAGGGTGTGATTTCAAAAGGTACTGGTAGAAGCATGTATTCTTATGATATTGGAACACAATCAGTCGCAGGTAAAACAGGTACTACCAATGATAATAGTGACTTATGGTTTATGGGATACACCCCACAAATACTTGCAGGTGCATGGGTGGGTGCAGATGATCGTTATATACGTTTTACAGATAATTATTTTGGACAAGGCGCACATGGCTCCTTACCTATTTGGGCTTATTTTATGAATAAGGTTGCAAATGATCCAGCAAGTAATTTAGACAGAAACGCAAGTTTTGTAAGACCTGATAATTTAAGTACAGACTTTAATGTCAATTTTGTTGGCAAGGATTCAAGTATAGATTTAACTGTGCCGGATACAGATGCAGAAGGCATTGCAGCAGAATCAGATTACAGCTTAATTTCAAATAACGAACCAACAATTGAAGCTCCTGCGGCAAGTAATCCTAATCCACCAATCAATAAATCTACCTTGCCTAAAAAGCCAACAACAGAACCCAAACAAGCAACTACGCCTGCCAATAAACCAAAAGCGGTGATGCCTAAGAAACAGCAATAAATGTAGTTGGAAATTTGCAAGAAGAAATTGTAATCAAAAAGAACTAAAAAGATGATTGAATTAATTTCATTCATCTTTTTGCTTTAATGCATATTGCAATGTGAAATGGTGGAAATTATTTCTTTGAAAAAAGCCTGTACCATATTGAAACTGTACTCTTTTATAAGGGAAACTAAAACCAGCACTTAATCCATTTAAACTATTGGGCTGATTGGGCAGATTCAATTCGAATCTTCTAGCAAAATGATAACCCAGATCTAATTCAAAACTTTCACCTATATATAATTGCGTTCCTAGTATAAGGTGATTAAAAACATTTTGAAGTGACCCAGGTTTTTTATACCCCTCTGCATTGTAAAAATCCATATCATAGTAGTTGTCATTCCAAACAGATAATCGTTCTGCTGTCACCGAAAATTGCAAAGGTGCATTGTCTAGTTTTTTGGACCAGCCAAGAATTAAATTCAATGGCAGTTCTTCCTTTACTTGAAAATATTTTAATTGCGTTCCTACATTTTGCAATAAGACACTCAATTGAGACAATCCATTTGGTGCAATATAACTTACCCCTACATCCATTGCTATGCCATTGGATCTAAAAGAACCATAGTTGGATTGAATGAATTTTAATTGTGTGCCAAATTGAAAATACTCTTGGTAGGTTTTTGCAATACTCACCTGAATCGAATATTCATTTGGATTGATTGACCCATATTCATTGCCTATGATATCCGTTTGTGCAATACTACCATAATCCATAAAGTGCACACCCCATCCTACCACCCAATCTGATTTTAATTTATTTGCTCCGTTTAAATCGTATTGCTGAATGCCGGCAAAATAAGGTTTCACACTTACTTGTAGCTCTCCGTCTAAATTGGTTGATAATAAAGCAGGCTGCGTCATGGCTAAACCTAGGTCATTCCCAATGGAGCTAATATTAAGCCCCCCTAAACTTGTTGCTTTAGCAGAGTTAGGCAATTTTAGGAACTGATACACTGCATTTCCTGCTGTGGTTTGTGCAAATATAGGATTGCCCCCAATAAACCATCCGCTATTAAAATAGCAGGCAAATAAAAATCCTAGCCTGAAGATGAATTTAAAAGCAGTCATGCAACAAAGCTAGGGTTTGAAATTTAAAAATCAATTAAACAAGGGCTAAATCTAGCACCTGTTGCATATTTTTCACATAATAGAACTTCACTCCTTTAATAAAAGCTTGGTCAATTTCATTTACATCTTTTTCGTTTTGCCAACAAAGAATAATTTCTTTCATGCCCGCTCTTTTGGCTGCTAAGATTTTTTCTTTGATGCCCCCTACCGGCAAGACCTGACCTCTAAGTGTGATTTCTCCAGTCATAGCTAGGAATGGTTTTACTTTTCTGCCAGTATAGGCAGAACTCAACGCAGTCAAGATGGTGATGCCGGCACTTGGACCATCCTTAGGTACCGCACCTTCTGGAACGTGCATGTGCACAGACTTCGAATTAAATAGTGCAGGATCTACCCCAATTTTTTTAGCGTTGGCTTGTAAATAAGTCATTGCAGTTGTCGCACTTTCTTTCATCACATTCCCTAAATTACCAGTTAATTTTAATTCCCCTTTCCCTTCTGAAAGCAAGGTCTCAATAAATAGGATATCTCCACCCACATAAGTCCAAGCTAGACCAACAGCTACCCCTGGCATATTCACTGTCTTATAAATTTCATTGCTATACCTAGGCTGCCCTAAAATTTTAAGCAGGTCTAATTTACTTACTGTTGGTTTTATTTTATGTTTGTAAGCGATTTGTTTTGCTTGATAACGCATGATCGAAGCCAATTGACGATCCAATTCACGTACACCACTTTCTCTTGTATAATCCTCAATTACTTTTTCTAATACATTGTCCTGTATTTTGAAATTATACTTCTCTAAACCATGCAATGATTTTTGTTTAGGGAATAAATGTCTTTTAGCAATTTCAACTTTTTCTTCTACGGCATAACCACTTAGATCTATGATTTCTAAACGGTCTCTTAAAGCCGGCTGTATCTGACTGATATCATTCGCGGTAGCAATAAATAAAGTCTTACTTAAATCATATTCAGATTCCAAGTAATTGTCATAGAAACTATGATTTTGTTCTGGATCCAATACTTCTAATAAAGCCGAGGATGGATCTCCCCTTTGGTCTTTACCAATTTTATCTATCTCGTCCAATATCATGACAGGATTAGATGTTTTTACTTTACGAATGCTTTGGATAATTCTTCCCGGCATCGCACCAATATAAGTTTTACGATGTCCTCTAATTTCACTTTCATCATGAAGGCCGCCTAAACTAACGCGGGTATATTTTCTGCCAATCGCATGTGCAATGGATCTGCCTAAAGATGTTTTACCAATCCCTGGAGGGCCCAAGAAACAAAGGATAGGACTCTTCATATCTCCCTTCAATTTCAAAACAGCTAGGTATTCTAAAATCCGATTTTTGATTTTACCCATGCCATAATGATCATCATCTAACACTTTCTTAGCGTGTTTCAAATCATAATTATCATCTGTGTAATCATCCCAAGGAAGGTCTAATAATAAATCAAGGTGGTTGTACACCACAGAATAATCTGGCGTGCTTGGATGCATACGCTCCAATTTTTCTAATCCATTCTGAAATAATTTCTTTGCAGCTTCAGGCCATTTTTTGCCTTCTGCCTTCTTTTTCATTTCAGCCACTTCGCGTTCGTTAGGATCACCCCCTAACTCATCCTTGATACTCTTAAGTTGTTGCTGTAAAAAATAATCTCTTTGTTGTTTGTCAATTTCTGTTCTAGTCTTATTGGCAACTTTATTTTTAAGCTCTACAAATTGTAATTCTTTTTGTAAAAACTCCACCAATTTTTCGGCTTTCTCCTTAACCCCATTGATTTCTAATAGGCCTTGCTTTTCTTGTAAATCAATATTCAAGTTACTCCCTACAAAATTGACTAAGAAAATGGGGCTTTCAATGTTTTTTAAAATCATGGTGGCCTCCGAAGGAAAATTAGGAGACAATTGAATGATCTGTGCTGCCAAATCTTTAATGGTAGACAATAATGCTTCAAAATGTTTATCGTCTTTTTGTACAGGTATATCTTCTATTAATTTTACTTTTCCTTTAAAAAATGGATCTTCCTCTACCATCTCTAATAATTCAAAACGCTTTTTACCTTGAATGATAATGGTGGTGCCTCCATCTTGCATCTTGATCATTTTAATGATCTTTGCCACTGTTCCAATTGCACATAAATCTGCCGGGTTCGGGTCTTCAATATTTCCATCTTTCTGCGCCAACACGCCTACTAATTTATCTTTAGCATAAGCTGCTTTAACTGCTTGAATGCTTTTATCTCTTCCCACAGTAATTGGAATGACTACCCCAGGAAACAAAACGGTGTTTCTTAACGGGAGAATGGGGATCATTTCTTCTATCACAAGTGCAGGTTCATTCTCCATGTCCTGCTCATTAAAAGTAAATAAGGGAATGAATTCGTTGTCTTCTTCTGTTTTAAATAAAAATTGTTTATCCAATGTCTTAAGTTTTATAGTTCTAGTCAAAATGACATAAGCCCCTGTTTACGAATAGGCTTTATCAGTCTGTATATATATAGGCAATATTGGTGCCAAAAGGAACCAAATGTAAGAAACCGCCTTGAGTTAGGCATAAAAAAAATCCTTTCCGAAATTTCGGAAAGGACCTTCTTGCAAGAAGTTATTTAAAAACTTCTAGAACTACTTAGTAGCAGCAGAATCAGTAGCAGTTGAATCCATTGACATAGCAGCAGAATCAACAGCAACTACAGCTGTATCAACAGTTGCAGCAGCAGAATCAGTTGTAGCTTCAGTAGAAGCACCACCACATGCAGTTAAAGCAGCGATAGCGAAGATTGCGAATACTTTTTTCATTTTTAATGTTTTAAGTTTAGT
>JBILIU010000091.1:0-5164 GCA_044368905.1 Sediminibacterium sp.
ACTGTGGTGACTTTGTCCTGAATCCCTAGTTCTTTTAATGCATCTAATGCAGCGTTTAATTGCCCCTTACCGCCGTCAATGATGATCAACTGAGGAAGTGGCTGCTTTTTTTGCAAGACCGAACTATAGCGTCTTAAAACGGTCTCATGCATACTTGCAAAGTCATTGATGCCCACCACGGTCTTGATATTGAATTTTCGATAATCCGATTTGCTTGCTATCCCGTTTTTAAAACAGACCATTGCAGAGACAGGATAGGCGCCCTGAAAATTAGAGTTATCAAAACATTCAATATGGTTTGGTACGGCAGGTAAGGATAGTAATACTTTTAACTCAATCAATACTTCATTGACTGGCGCAGCCTCGCTCACTTTCACCAATGCTTGTCGATGTTTCCAGTCCTTTAATGCATAATCTACATTCTTTTGAGAGAGTGCTAATAAATGTAATTTCTCACCCATTTTTGGAACAGTATATCTAACACCTTGTTCTTTTTCAATGGGTTCTATAGGCACAATAATTTCCTTTGCTTCGGATTCAACTTGTGTTCTAAAATAATGAATAGCAAATGCAAGTACTGCTTCTTTGGACTCTTCCAATGGGGTGCTTAAAGGCAACATATGTGTTTGAACAATGCGTCCTTCTTGCAACATCAAATAATTGACATAAGCTTGATCTTCCTCCATGGCAATGCTAAACACATCCATGGCTTCTTGTTGCTTTGTTAAAATCTCCGATTTGGTTTGGTAACGTTCTAATTCATCAATCTTCTTCTTGGTGGCATTGGCTTTTTCAAAAGCGAGTGCAGCGGATTCGGCCTGCATCACTTCTTTTAAATTTTGTACCAATGGTTTTACATTTCCTTTTAATAAATGCTTTACTTGATCAATTGATTGATCATAGTCTGCAGCTGTTTGAAAACCCTGGCAAGGCCCTTTACAATTACCTAAATGGTATTCTAGGCAGACTTTAAATTTGCCTTGTTGAATATTTTTTGGAGTCAATGGTAAAGTACAAGTCCTTAAAGGAATGGTTTCCTGAATATGATTGATCAATTCTCGAACAGCAAACACATGGGTGAATGGCCCAATATAGGTAGAGCCGTCTTTAAACTTTCGTCTGGTTAAAAACACCCTAGGGAAAGCCTCATTTTTAATCACGATATAAGGATATGTCTTATCGTCCTTTAAATTGATATTGTATTTAGGCTGGTAGTTTTTAATCAGCTCATTCTCTAAAATAAATGCATCGTGTTCCGAATTCACAATGGTGAACTTGATATCGGCAATACGCTGAACCAGTTCGATGGTTTTTAAGTTATGTTGATTGGAAAGAAAATAGGAACTCACTCGATTTCTTAAATGCTTTGCTTTACCAACATACAGTAGTTTGCCTTTATCATCAAAATATTGATAAATGCCGGGTTCCTGCGGAATGCTAGATTGTATTTTCTTAAACTGCTCTTTCTCCATATGGTCAATGCAAAAATACCGGTTTATTTTTACTATTTTTATATCATGGAACTTTCAGTGAATATCCCAGCTTTATTATTCCCAGCCATTAGCTTGATCATGTTGGCTTATACCAATCGTTTTTTGGCTTTGTCTAATCGTGTAAGGGCTTTGCACGATAAGTATCAACAAGAGGAAAATCGTTTAGTGATCTTTAGTCAAATCAAGAACCTTAAGTATCGAATTAAGTTAATCCAAAGAATGCAAACCTATGGGGTAGCTTCTTTGTTATTATCCTTGCTTTCGATGTTTTTTATTTTTATTCAATACCAAGCCATTGCAAAATTTATATTTGCTGTGAGCTTACTTACTTTTTCAGTATCTATTTTAGTCTCTTTGCTTGAAATCCGATTGAGCACAAAAGCAATCGAATTGGAATTAAGTGACATGGAAGGACTAGAAGACCCAACTGTTTTGGAGTATTTAAAAAAGAGATTTGAAAGAGACGATAAAAAATAATCATGTATTGATTTAATGATTGATCGCAAAATATTTTATTGAAAAAATATTTATTGTACTTAGTTCCCTTTACGTTCTCCAATTTGTTGTCTCCACATCGCATAATACAATCCCTTCTCTTCTAACAAACTTTGGTGGTTACCAGATTCAATCACCTTGCCTTTCTCCAATACGTAAATTCTTGTTGCATGGATGATCGTGCTTAGTCTGTGCGCAATCATGATCGTAATTTGCTCTCTTTCTTTAGATAGGTCACGGATGGTATCTGTGATGGATTCTTCGGTTAAACTATCCAATGAAGAAGTGGCTTCGTCAAAAATCAATAAATGCGGATGTCTAAGCAGTGCTCTTGCAATAGAGAGTCTTTGTTTTTCACCACCACTTAATTTCAATCCTCCTTCTCCAATGACTGTTGCTAAGCCATTGCCACCTTTATCTAAAATATTAGCACAACTTGCTTTGGTTAAAGCCAATAACATATCCTCCTCCGTGGCATTTGGTGCAACGAATGCTAAATTTTCTTTGATAGTACCAGCAAAAAGTTGTGTATCCTGTGTCACAAAACTAATTTGGTTTCTAAGTGCGCTCATATCAATTTGTGCTGTATGCACGCCGTTCATTAAGATCTCTCCTTCTTGTGGTTCGTATAAACCAACTAATAATTTTACCAATGTACTTTTACCTGCACCAGATGGCCCAACAAAGGCAATTGTTTCGCCTTTTTTGGCTTCAAAGCTTATCTGATCGATGGCTTTAAAATTAGCAGTTTGGTGTTGAAAACCTACTTGTTTAAAAGCCAATTGCTCAATCTCGCCAATCGCAATTGGGTTTGCCGGTGGTGTGTCAATTGGTTTTTTCATCAGAGCATCAAAATTATTCAAAGACGCTTCGGTCTCTCTATAACTTAGGATGATACTGCCAATTTCTTGCAATGGTCCAAAAATAAAGAAGCTATAAAACTGCAATGAGATCAATTGACCTACTGTCAAAATTTCTTTAAAAATCAACCACATTAAAGTGAAAGTGATGACTTGTCTTAAAGCATTGACCATCGTGCCTTGTATAAAACTCAAGGAGCGTATGTTTTTTACTTTCTTTAATTCAAGTGCTAATATTTTATAGGTATTGTTATTGAGTCTATTAATTTCTTGAGTCGTTAAGCCAAGACTTTTTACCAATTCAATATTTCTTAAACTTTCTGTCGTCGTACCTGCTAAACTAGTTGTTTCTTTTACAATATTTTTTTGAATGACTTTGATCTTCTTACTTAATAAATTAGTGACATAAGCAATCATACTTGCACCTCCAATATAAATTGGTACAATTGACCAGTGTAAACGAGTGGCATAGATAGAAACAAACACCACACTTACTACAATACCAAATACTACATTGATCACATAGCTAATGAATTTTTCACAATCAGCACGTGCTTTGGTAAGGATAGATAAGGTTTCACCACTTCTTTGATCTTCAAAAGCTTGATAAGGCAATTGCATGGAATGCTTTAACCCATCTGTAAATAAGGCAGCACCAAATTTTTGAATGATCACATTCACGATATAGTCTTGAAAAGCTTTTGCAATTCTACTCACCATGGCTGTTCCAACTAATAATAACAACATATTGCCCACACCTTTTAAGAACATAGCTTGTGTGCGCTCGTTGCCAGCTGGGTCTAAAAATGGATTTTTTGCAAATTCATCAATTAGTTTTCCAAAGATCATTGGATCAAATAAAGAAAAGGTTTGGTTGATGGCTGCAAGTAAAAAGGCTAATAAAACCAAGCCCTTAAAAGGCTTAATGTATTGGATAAGAATTTTCATATTATTTTTTGTCTTCGTTGTAAAGTAGGTTATAACGTGCAATACAGTTAAGCACTTCTTCCGTGCCTAATTTTTTCTCTGCACTGGTTACAAAACCTTCTGGTAAATAAGGGAGTAATGTTTTTAATGTTTCAAAAAACGCTTCTACATTACGTTTTACCACACCTGGCTTTTCTTTATCAGATTTGGTGAATATAAGGGTATAAGGAATCTGCCATTGAAACAATTGTTCAACGAATTCAATATCAATTTTTTGAGGACTATGCCTAGAATCTATCAATACAAATACCATATTTAAATTAGGCCGCTTACGTAAATAATTTTCAATCATTTGCTCCCATCTACGACGACTACTTTGAGACACTTTAGCATAACCATAGCCAGGTAAATCCACGATGTACCATTTCTCTGGACGTCCTTTCACCACTTCATTACTGATGATTTCAAAATGATTGATCAATTGCGTTTTCCCTGGTGCTGAAGAGGTTTTAGCCAATCCTTTTTGACCACATATAGCATTGATGATGGAGGACTTACCTACATTACTTCTTCCGATAAATGCGTATTCTGGTGCTTGTAAAACAAGACATTGATCGTAATTAGGACTCGAAATAAGGTAAGTAGCTTTATGTATTTTCATTGTGTTATTTAAGGAAGCTTATTGCGCTTAGATTAAAACCGTTCCTGTCATCTCCTTAGGAATAGGTAGTTCCATCATTTGTAAAATTGTTGGGGCAAGATCACCTAGTTTGCCTGGTTGAATTGAACCTTTCCAATTTTTATCAATGATAAAGAATGGGACTAGATTCAATGAATGGGCCGTATTTGGACTACCATCTTCGTTCATCATAAAATCTGCATTGCCGTGATCTGCAGTCAAGAAAATCGTGTAGCCATTATTTAAACCAGCAGTCACCACTTTTTCGACACAGGCATCTACCGTTTCAACCGCTTTGACCACTGCACTAAAAACACCTGTATGGCCTACCATATCTGCATTGGCGTAGTTGAGACAAACAAAGTCTGGGTTACCAGCGTTGATTTCAGGTAAAATCTTGTCTGTTAATTCAGCAGCACTCATTTCGGGTTGCAAGTCATAAGTAGCTACTTTAGGAGAGGCCGCCATGATTCTTGTTTCCCCTTCAAAAGGTTGCTCGCGTCCTCCACTAAAAAAGAAAGTGACATGCGGATACTTTTCTGTTTCGGCAATGCGAATTTGTTTTTTATTATTTTTTGACAATACTTCACCTAAAGTATTGATTAAATTATCGTTTTCAAATACGACCTGTACATTTTTAAAGGTCTCATCATATTTGGTCATTGTGGTATAATGCAATTTCAATGCATGCATATCCAATTCCGGAAAAT
>JBILIU010000017.1:0-18756 GCA_044368905.1 Sediminibacterium sp.
GTGGTCTAAAACTATCATAGTTCCAATGCTTTTTTAATATGTCAACTAAGGCTTCCAATCAGTCAATCTTTTAATCTAATTTCTTTTTAAATAACCTCAGTGAATTCAAGGCCAAGACCACATCACTAAGCGCCATGATCATGGCGCCATAGGTGGGGCCCCATGTACCCAAAAATCCTAATGCGGCCACTGGGATCGCAATGATATTATAAGAGAATGCCCAGGCTAAATTTTCTTTAATGGTTTCGTATGTTTTTCTTCCTAATACCAAAGACATCGGTAGGTTCTTTAATCCACTATTCATTAATACCACTTGTGCACTTTGAATAGCAATATGGGATGCGTTGCTTAAGGAGATACCAATAGTGGCTTTAGCGAGTGCAGGTGCATCATTGATACCATCCCCAACCATTGCAGTAGGTGCAATTTTAATTAAGGCATCCAGTGTGGCTAATTTTTCTGAAGGGCTTTGTTCTGCAATAATTTTTTGAATCCCCAATGCTTCCCCAACTTGTTTACATTTTGCAGCCCTGTCTCCGCTCAATAAAATGGTAGTAATACCTTGACGGTGTAAATGATCAATGACTTCTTTTGCTTCTGGTCTAATTTGATCTGCCACATCAATCCATCCAATCAATTGATTGTTCTTTTGAATATAAATATTATGACCATCTTCCGTTGTCTTATCATTCAATGTTTTAAAAGAACCTGCCCAATAAGTATTGCCTTCTTTATCTGTGGCTTGAATGCCCATTCCTTTTACTTCTTCTATTTTTGTCCATTGAATACCTTCTGTGGTTTTCCATGTTGTTTTAATACAATTGGCAATAGGATGATTGGAATATTTTTCTAAAGAGTAGGCAAGTGTTTTAAATGTAGCTTCTGAAATTGAATCATTTTCTACGATATGAAATCCGCTTAACTCAAATTGACCAGTTGTTAAAGTGCCTGTTTTATCAAAAACAACTTGCTTGATGTCTTTAAAAGTTTCTAAACTTTTTGCATTTTTAAATAAGACCCCATTTCGAGCACCCCTGCCAAGTCCAACAGCGATAGCAGCTGGTGTGGCCAATCCCATGGCACAAGGACATGAAATCACTAAGACTGCAATGGATCTTAACATACTTTCACTAAATCCAATATTCGTTAAAAAGTAATTCCCAATCAAAGTAAGCAAAGCAATCCCCAGTACCAATGGTACAAAAATGGCACTTATTTTATCTGCTAAAATTTGCACAGGTGGCTTTTCGCCTTGTGCCGCTTTCACCATTTTTAAAATATTAGCTAGCACAGTTTGATCACCAACAGCGGTAACATAAGCTTTGATAGAACCGTTTTCGATGGTGCTACCTCCCAATAAAATATCCTTCATGGCACGATGCACTGGGATGCTTTCTCCAGTAACAATCGCTTCGTTGACTTCTGCTTCGCCAGATAATATTTTACAATCCATGGGTACTGTTTCACCTGAATTAATCAATAAAATATCACCCACTTTTAAAGTATCAGCAGCTACGTTAAAAATAATTTCTTTATGATGTTCATCAAAGACAATCATATTGGCCATCACTTTCTGTGCTTTCACTAAATCCTTTAAAGCGCGTTGGGTAGAAGCAATAGAAGCGTCTTCTAAATAATTGCCAAAAAACACAAAGGTTAAAATGGTGGCAGTGGTCTCATAATATGCAAACTGCGCACCTTGTCCTATGATGGTTCCGTATAAACTATAACCAAAAGAAGCCATCGCACCAATAGAGACCAATACATTCATATTGGGAATGCCATGCAGTAAACTATTGAAAGCACTTTTTCCAAAGTAGTTCATACCTACAATAAAAACAGGAATTGTTAATGCCAGTTGCACATATGGATTCATTAACCAATGAATATGCAGGCCTGGTATCATATGCAAAAGGAGTGGAATGGTAAAGATCAGAGAGAAGATTGCACGCTCTTTATTATTATCCAACCATTTTTTACTTGTTGCTTCTGTGTCTTGCCCCCTCACTTTATAACCCAAACCTTGAATGCCTTTCATTAAAGTTGGTTTTTGAGCCGCATCAGCCAATTCGAATTGCACTTCGCCTTCCATGAAGTTCACTTTAGGTTCATGGATGCCTTGACTACTAAGGTATTTGTGAATGGATAACGCACAATTGGTACAGCTCATACCATCCACCTTCCATTGAATGTTTTCCATGATGATGTATTTATTAGATAAAGGTACGAAACCATTTTAGGATTGTATTTGAAGCTTTATATTTGCAATATGGACTTCATCTACACCCTTGATCAGACCGACCAAATTGCCGCTCAACTGGTACAAAAATATGCTACGTATCCTGTGTGGGTCTTTCAAGCACCGATGGGCGCTGGTAAGACAACCCTGATTGCAGCAATAGGGAAAGCGATGGGTATTCTAGAAGCCATGTCTAGTCCCACATTTTCCATCATGAATGAATACCAAGTGCAGGGTAAACTGATTTATCATATGGATTGGTATCGTTTAGAGAATGCCGCAGATGCAAGACAGGCTGGGGTAGAAGCGGCATTGGAAGAAGCTGATATGTCCTTGGTAGAGTGGCCAGAAAAAGCACCTAACCTGGTGCCTGATAACGCAGTTGTGATGCATATTGAAATACTTGACCCCAATCGTCGTAGCATTTATATCAATCATGAATTGGCAACCATGGAATAGGCCTTTTCCTATTCTAGGATCTCTGGTATTTTTGTATCTTCATGAAAATATTTCTTATGAGTGTAACCAAGCCACAAATTCATCCTTCATTTTCCTATGAAACACAGGAAGAGGTATTGGATATTCCTCATAGCGCAAAACCATTGCAAATTGGTATCCCAAAGGAAACTGCCTTCCAAGAAAATAGGGTTGGTTTAATTCCCGAAGCTGTTGGGGTCTTGGTTGCCAATGGACATCGTGTATTAGTTGAATCAGGCGCAGGGAAAGGAAGCCGTTATACAGATAAAGATTATGCAGACGCAGGTGCAGAAATTGCTTTTGAAAAGGCAGCAGTGTATCAATGTCCAATTTTAATTAAGACGGCGCCACCTGTTGCATCTGATTTACCTTTCTTGCAGATGTATCAAACAATTATTTCTCCATTGCATTTATCTGCAATCGATCAAGATGTATTGGTTGCCATGATGGCAAAAAAAATTACCGCTTTATCTATCGACAATATCAAAGACGAAAATCAAAACTATCCTATCCTAAGAAGTATGAATGAGATAGTGGGTAGTGCAGTGATGTTGATTGCAGGGCAGTACCTCAGTAATTTTAATTCAGGCAAGGGTGTATTGTTGGGCGGTATCAGTGGTGTGCCCCCAACTAAAGTGGTGGTCATTGGTGCAGATATCACGGGAGAATTTGCAGTACGCAATGCACTTGCACTGGGTGCAAGCGTTAAAGTTTTTGATAACAATGTATCTAGACTTCAAAGACTGCAAAATAATTTAGGTCAACGTGTTTGGACCTCTGTGATTGAGCCTAATATATTGGCAAAACAACTTAAAACCTGTGAAGTAGCAATTGGCGCATTGAGAAATGAAATTGGTAGAGCACCCATTGTTGTCACAGAGGAGATGGTGATGAATATGCGACCAGGCAGTATTATTATTGATGTCGCAGTGGATAGGGGCGGATGTTTTGAGACCACCGAATTAACCAACCACGAAAATCCGATTGTCATCAAGCATGATGTCATTCATTATGGTGTACCTAATATTCCAAGTGGTTTTGCGAGAACTGCAAGCCAAGCAATTAGCAATGTCTTAATGCATTTGATGGTGGAAGTTGGAGACCAAGGTAGTTTAGAAGAACTTATTTGGCATCAACTACATCTTCGCGAGGGTGTTTATTTATACAAGGGTTCATTGACTGATTTTTACATTAGTCAAAAATGTAATTTAAAATACACCGATTTGAATTTGTTGATTGCAACTAGGAGCTAGTACAGTTCCTTATTTTTTAAAATCAGAGAGGGAGACTTGTTGACTACAGAATTTGTATTCCTGTGGATCATTGCTTGCTACAATAATTAATTTATGCATGGCGTATACTTGCATCAATTGATGGTAGGTTTGAATACCTTCTTGATCTAAATTACTGCATGGCTCATCCAATAATAAGATACGGGCTTGATCAAAAATAGCCAACGCTAATTTTAATCTTTGTTTCATTCCACTACTAAAATTTCTAATCTGTTTATTAGCAGTATTGCTTAGTCCAATTTTCTCTAAAAGTTCAATTGGACTTAATCCAGTTTGAAGAGGCTTGAATTGTTGATGAAATGCGATTTGTTCTAATGCAGTAAACTCTTCTACTAGTTCTAAATAGGGTGCAGCAATACTGATATATTGAAAAATATTTGCGCTGTCAATGTCTTCCCCACTATTACTTGTCCAATGGATGGTGCCTTTTGTAAGCCCTATATAGCCTGCAATAATTTGTAACAAAGTACTTTTTCCAGACCCATTATTACCAATCAATGCATAATGTTGCCCAGTGGTAAAACTGAAATCAAGATTGGAGAAAATCCATTCTGTGTTAAATCTTTTGGATGCAGCGGTAACTTGAATTTGCATATTATTCATCTTCTAGTGCACCTTTCACAAAACGCTTGATGATGCCTCTTCCACTGTCTCTGATAAAAGTAACAATTTCATCGCGCTCATCGGTTGCTGGTAACTCTTCCTCTATAAAAGCAAGTGCCTGTGTGGTATTCATGCCTTTATTAAAAATATAGCGGTAGATATCTAAAATATGATTGATCTTTTCTAAGTCGAATCCTCTTCTCTTTAATCCAACACTATTCACCCCTCCATAACTCAATGGATTTCGAACAGCTTTGATATAAGGAGGCACATCTTTACTTACCAAGCTACCTCCAGCGATATAAGAATGTTGTCCAATATGCACAAATTGATGTACCGCACTCACACCAGCGATCCATGCATAGTCACCTAAGATTACATGACCAGCCAATTGAACGCTATTGCTTAAGATACAGTGGTTGCCAATAATACAGTCATGTGCGATATGACTATAAGCCATAATCAAGCAATGGCTACCGACTTTAGTCACCCAACGATCAGAAGTACCTCTATTGATTGTTACAAATTCTCTAATGGTAGTATAGTCACCAATTTCTACAGTCGTCTTTTCTCCATTGAATTTTAAATCCTGAGGATCAGCGCCAATCACCGCACCAGGGAAGATGCGACAATTTTTCCCAACTGTTGTACCATTCATGATGGTGACATTGCTTCCAATCCAGGTACCTTCTCCAATTGTTACGTCACTATGTATCACAGTGAATGGATCAATTTTTACATTGGGTGCTACTTTAGCATTTGGGTCTATATAAGTAAATGGATGTGTCATAGGGGTAATTTTATTCTGCTCTTTTTACAACTTGAGCAACTAGTTCAGACTCTGTAGCCACTTTTCCATTGACATAGACCGTGCCACGCATTTCGCAAATACCTCTGCGTATTGGAGCCATCAATTCTAATTTAAGCAACATGGTATCGCCTGGTCTTACCATTTGTTTAAATTTACAATTGTTGATTTTTAAAAAATAGGTATCATAATCGCCTTTAGGCATTGAGTTAATACAAAGAATACCACCAGTTTGTGCCAATGCCTCAATCTGTAATACGCCTGGCATCACTGGATTGCCTGGAAAATGTCCTGGGAAAAACCATTCATTGAATGTAACATTCTTAACACCCACAATAGAAGTATCTGTTAATTCAATGATTTTATCTACCAATAAAAAAGGATGACGATGCGGTAAAGTTTTTTCTATTTGCTCTAAGGTATACACCGGTGTTGCACTTGGGTCATATACAGGTACATCTTTAATATTTTTATTTTTTTTGATGTACTGCTTAATTTTTTTTGCAAATTCAACATTGCTGCTATGTCCAGGACGATTCGCTATAATTCTTGCTTTAATTGGGTAGCCTATCAATGCTAAGTCGCCTACCACATCTAATAATTTATGACGTGCCGGTTCATTTGGAAATCTTAATTCTAAATTATTTAAATAGCCTTCGCTTTTTACTTCAATTTTATCTCTTTTGAATACTTTGGCTAATCGGCCCATTTCCTCCTTGGTAACAGGTTTATCAACGACTACAATCGCATTATTGATATCACCGCCTTTAATTAAGTCATGTTCTAAAAGCGTTTCTAATTCATGTAAAAAACAAAAAGTTCTACAAGGTGCAATTTCTGATTTAAAATCTTTGATTGTTTTTAGTGCGGCATGTTGCGTTCCCAAAACTGGACTATTAAAATCTATCAATGTGGTGATTTGATAATCCAATGCTGGTAATGCCACCATCTCTACACGCTTGTCTTCGTCGTAGTGAAAAATATTTTCATCAATGCTATACCAAGCTTTTGCAGCATCTTGTTCTAGTACACCTACTTTTTCTATGGCTTCAATGAATGGCGCAGAGCTACCATCCATGATTGGAATTTCTGGTCCATTTAATTCAATCAAAAGATTGTCAACACCTAAACCAACTAAAGCGGCAAGAATATGTTCTACCGTACTCACTTTGGCATCGCCCACTTGCAATGTAGTTCCACGACTTGTATCCGTTACTAAATCACAATCGGCTTTAATCACTGGTTGGTTTGGTAAATCAACTCTTTGGAACTGGATACCAAAGCCAGGATTTGCAGGATGCAATGTCATATCTACTAAAACGCCTGTATGTAAACCGGTTCCGCTAATACTAATACTTTGACATAAGGTATGTTGCTTATCGGGATTAAAATGTTGATCCATTTGTAACGAGTTTAGAATAGCTTAGTTAAAAGCTTGATTTAAAGCAAAAATACGGCTGATTTAGGCTTTTTGTGACAGTTGTTGTACTAATATTTCGAGTTCTTGGACTCTTTTTTCTAATTCTGGAAGGTTTTTGACATAAACTTGGCTTCTTAGGCTTTGTTTTTGATCTGCTGCTGGGAAGCCCGCAAGGGTCATATTTGCAGATGTAAATGTTTTTGTCACACCAGCTCCTCCTGCAATTTTTATTCCATCTGCAATGGCAATATGACCAGCAAAACCTGCTTGTCCTCCGACCATGACATTTTTTCCAATTTTAGTACTTCCACTCACGCCAACTTGAGCAGCGATGACGGTATTGGAATCTATTTCTACATTATGTGCTATCTGAATCTGGTTGTCTAGCTTAACACCTTTTCGAATGATGGTTGAACCAATGGTGGCTCTGTCAATCGTGGTGTTGGCACCAATTTCAACATCGTCTTCGATGACTACATTTCCAAGCTGTGGTACTTTTTGAAAACTACCATCTTCTTTTGGTGCAAATCCAAAACCGTCACTTCCAATAATCGTTCCACTATGTATAGTCACATGGTTGCCAATGCAACAATCTGCATAAATCACTACACCCGGGTGGATGGTGACATGGTTGCCAATACTTACATTTTCTCCAATCACTACATTAGGAAATATTTTTACATGTTCACCAAGTGTAGCACCTTCATTGATATAAGCAAAAGCTGCAATAAAATGGTTTGCACCAATCTTAGCGCTTGGCGCAATAAAGGAAGGCGTTTGAATGCCCACAAGTTGTTCGGTTTTTAGTTCTTGGTATTTTGTAAGCAAAGTAGCAAATGCGGCATAGGCGTCAGGCACTCTAATTAGTGTCGCTTTAATTTTCTCTTTTAATTGTTGTTGCGCGCCAATGATGATAATTGAAGCAGCAGTCGTGTATAAAAACGCTTCATATTTAGGGTTGGCTAAAAAAGAGATTTGGCCAGCAGTGGCTTCCTCAATTTTACCGAAATTATGAACAGTCACAGATGCGTCACCTTCTACTTGACCTTGAATCATCATTGCAATCTGTTGGGCACTAAATTCTAACATACCTTGCGTTATTTATTTGAATTGGGGGTTATTCGTTTAACAAACAAATGTAAAATTTTTTAACTGGGGTAGAAAGACTTTCGACGATTAATGCGTTCTGTACCTCTGAAATAGTTGAAATTTCACCCTTTTTTAGCAAAATATGGATATTCTCACTGTCATTCTTATACAATGTATTGCTTGTTGCTCCTTTAAAACATAGGAAAGCAGCATCGGCATCATCCACATTGAACTTGGCTTTGGTTGCTGCTAAGGCTTGACTTAATGCAGCATCGGTGATGGGTTCGGATTGCAATTGGCATTTGTAGATTTTTCTATTCAATAATCGATTGCAAAGTAAGGCTAAAATAGGATCTGAATGAGATTGCCATTTCTTAATAGCAAACATAATATCTGTGTCATCTAATTGACAATAGGCTGTTAGATCAATTGCTTCAATGGACGTAAATTCATTGGATAAAAAATAATCTAAAATCCCGCCGGTTGCAATGGTTGGATCTTTTGCTTTCGCCAATTGTTTTGCTCTTTGGACAATTTTAACCAACATATTTTCGGCAGCAATAACTGTTTTGTGACGGTACACTTGCCAATACATTAGCATTCTAGAAACTAAAAATTTCTCAACACTATTAACGCCTTTTTCTTCTACTAATAAAATATTGTTCTTTACATTCAGCATTTTTAAAATGCGCTCATAACCAACCACGCCTTCACTTACACCTGTGAAGAAACTATCTCTTGACAAGTAATCTAATCTGTCCACATCCAGCTGTCCGCTGATGAGTTGGTGTAAAAATGATTTAGGATATTGATTTGTAAAAATCTGAATAGCCATGGTTAACTGACCATTCAATACAGGGTTTGGATCTGCATTTAATTGGTTCATAATTAACAAAGAAAGGTCCTCGTGGTGCACCCCTTTTAGCAAAACATTTTCCAATGCATGTGAATAAGGGCCATGTCCAATATCATGCATCAATATTGCTGCTTTTGCTGCTTGTGCTTCTTCTGCGGTAATCTCCACACCTTTATCTCTAAGTTCATTGATCGCAATGCACATTAAATGGTATGCTCCAAGTGAATGGTGCAGTCTTGTATGCACAGCGCCAGGATAGACAAGTTGCGCTAAAGCCATTTGTTGAATCCTTCTTAATCTTTGAAAAAAAGGATGGTTGAAAATGGCAAATATCAACGGGTCGTTGATGGTAATAAATCCATGTACTGGATCATTGATCATTTTTCGAGTCAAAAATTCCATAGGCTAAATGTGTTGACAAAGGTACGAAATGTGAATAACTCCTACGTTTTATTTAAATGGCTACTGATCCAAAAAACTATCTTTGTTGCACAGCTAAATGAAGGTAAACCCTACTTAAAACTGCCAATTTTATGAAAATCACACAAGGCACTTTAGATAAATTAGAAGATATTTTAGGTGAATCTGAATATGTAGTTCGCTACGAGCGTGGTAATTTCCAGAGTGGCTGGTGTTTACTTGAATTCAAGAAGATCGTGGTTTTGAACAAGTTTTTGAATTTGGAAGCAAGAATCAATACTTTGCTTGAATTGATTCCCCAACTAACAATCGACTTTGATAAATTGACGCTTGATTCTCAAAAATTATATGAGGAAGTGAAGCGCATTTCATTGACAGAAGCCTAAATTTTAATCCAACAAGTTTTGTTACGTATCACCATTCTAGGATCAGGCACCAGCACTGGGGTACCCCTCATTGGATGCATTTGTCCTGTATGTACTTCGGAGGATCCCAGAGACAATCGATTAAGAACTAGCATTAAAATTGAATCCGATACCACCTGTATCATCATTGATACGACACCAGATTTCAGGTATCAAATGCTACGGACAAAAACAACACATATTGACGCTGTTGTTTTTACCCATCCACATAGAGATCATTATGCCGGATTGGATGATATTAGACCATTTAATTTCTTCTCGGGTAAGTCAATGCCTATTTACGCAAATACAATTACACAGGTAGCGATTCAGCGTGATTTTTATTATGCATTTGAAACCAACAAGGATGCAGGACTGCCAGAAATGCAATTACACACCATTGACCATGAAACGCCTTTTAAGATTGGGGACATTCAATTGACACCAATACAAGTGATGCATCGGGAGATGCCCGTTTTAGGATTCAGAATTGGCGACTTTACGTATATCACGGATGCAAATTATATTTCTGAGGAAGCGATTGGGCAAATAAAAGGTTCAAAAGTACTCATATTAAATGCATTACGTCCCGAGGCGCATCCAACACATTTCACCTTATCCGAAGCCATTGCAATGGCAAAGTCTTTAGACATTCCTCAAACCTATTTCACGCATTTTAGCCACCAGATTGGGTTACATGCCATTGTGGAACCAAGCTTACCAAAAGGAATTGGGATGGCTTTTGACGGAATGGTGATTACAGTATAGTTGCTCAACATATTGACTCCAAGTATTTTTACGCAAATTTTGCATCTTGAAAAAAGATAGGTTTGTCGAAAATCACCATGCAATTTGATTGGAAATCTTATTTCATTTTTACTTCAAAAGAGCAAAAAGGAATTATCGTTCTTGGATGTATTTTATCTTTAAGTTTATTGTTGCATTATTTATTGCCAGCCACATCTGCCAATCAGGGTAATTTTTCAAATTCCAAAAGCAAGTCTATAAAGTTTTTTTATTTTGATCCCAATTTGTTGGATAGCACCCAAGGGTTCCAATTGGGATTGTCCAGCAAGCAAATGCGAACACTGTATCATTATCGCGAAAAAGGAGGTCGGTTCAAGAAAAAAGAAGACCTTTTAAAATGGTATGGCTTGTCAGAAACTCAAGCAAATACTTTGTTGCCTTGGGTTCGTATTCAATCAAAAGATTCAATCGCTTACAACAAACAAAATAGTCGTGCATCGTGGGGAAAGAATGCGCCCGAAAAAATTGATATCAATAATTCCAATGCATCGCAATGGATTCAAATTACAGGATTGCCTGCCTATAAAGTAAATCGGATTTTAACCTATCAAAAATGGACTGGCGGGTTTACCAGTATACAAGGATTAAAGAAGGTTTATGGTATTACTGCTTTTGATTTTGAAATGATCCGTCCCTTTCTCAAGTATCAACCCAATAGATCCAAAAAGATGGCCTATCAAACCATGCGCTTTGAGGATTGGATGGCACTAGGGATATTTGATGAAAGGGCAGTTTGGACAATCTTAAAGCTTCGAAAAGAAAAGCAGGGTAGGTTGACCTGGTCAGAAATGGTGATTCAGTTTGACCTCACAGAATCAGAAGCGATGGTCTTAAAAACAAGAACCAATCTGAGCAATTGAGAGGCAATTGAAATAAAATTACTTTACAATCACATAGATTGGTTCAAATGGCTATGCCAATGATGGAATAAAGCTTATTTGTGCTTGAAAATTTGATTTACAGCACCACCTAACATTGGGAATTTTTCTTTTACAAAAGCTGCAATGGTTTCGATTGATTGCTTTGCTTGTTCTGGCGTTACACCCGCTTCTTTCACTAAACGGTCAATTAATTCTTGCATAATTTTATTTTTTAAAGTGATAATTTATTTTGTTTAAGCCACTTTTAAAGCGCTTATTTTACTTTTATCAAACATGTTTTTTGCATAAGCTAAAGTCAGATGAAACTCTTTGGTATCCGTACCAGGAAGTTCAAACATCGCTTGCGTGAACAAGCTCTCGCAAATACTTCTTAATCCTCTAGCACCCAATTTATATTCCATTGCCTTAGCGGTGATGAAATCATATACTTCTGGATCGATCTTTAATTTAATATCTTCTATAGCAAATAATTGAGTGTATTGCTTAATCAATGCATTCTTTGGTTCTGTCAAAATGCTTCTTAATGTGGCTGCATCCAATGGTTCTAAATGTGTTACTATCGGCAAGCGTCCTAGCATCTCTGGAATTAAACCAAAAGTCTTAATGTCTTGTGCATTTACAAAACGTAATAAATTTTTACGTTGTAATTCTTGTTCGTCTTTGTTGACACTAAATCCAATCGCATTGGTATTGATTCTTCTCGCAATGATTTTATCAATGCCATCGAATGCGCCACCACATATAAATAAAATATTCTTCGTGTCTACTTTGATCATTTTTTGATCAGGATGCTTTCTTCCGCCCTGAGGAGGTACCAAAACTTCTGTGCCTTCAAGCATTTTTAATAAACCTTGTTGCACGCCTTCTCCACTTACATCACGTGTGATAGAGGCATTGTCACTTTTACGCGCAATTTTATCAATCTCATCTATATACACAATACCTCTTTGTGCTGCCTCCACATCATAATCACAGTTTTGTAACAGACGGGTTAACATACTCTCTACATCCTCACCAACATAGCCCGCTTCTGTAAAAACTGTGGCATCTACAATAGCGAATGGTACATTTAAAAGCTTAGCAATTGTTTTTGCTAGCAATGTTTTACCTGTACCTGTTTCACCAATCATGATCACGTTGCTTTTTTCAATTTCTACATCATCTTTAATAGTGGTAGGTAGGTTGATGCGTTTAAAGTGATTGTACACTGCAACACATAGTATTTTCTTTGCTTCATCTTGGCCAATGATGTATTGGTCCATGAATTTTTTGATGGCAATAGGCTTTTGTACTTTTAGGGTACCTGCTTTGCCAGCTTCCTTTTTTTGATGAAATTCTTTATTGACAACTTCATGAGCGTGCTCAATACAGTGCTCGCAAATATGACCTTCTTGACCGGCAATCAGGATTTTTACTTCCGCTCTGCTTCGGCCACAAAAAGAACATTGTATATTTTCTGTCTTACTCATTTTAATTGTTCTAATTTTTTATAAACTCTTAGCAATCTTGTCTACGATACCGTATTCAACTGCTTCTTTGGCATTCATCCAGTAGTCTCTGTCAAAATCAGCCATAATTTGCTCCATGGTTTTATTACAGTTCTTAGCAAGAATTTGAGCACCTAATTCTTTTGTCTTTCTAATTTGTTCTGCCTGAATTTCGATGTCTGCACTTGTTGCTTGAAAATAACCACCCAAGCTTGGTTGATGTATCATCACTTCTCCATGTGGGAAAATAGTACGCTTACCTTTTTCGCCCATGCTCAATAAGATCGAACCCATGCTTGCAGCTAAGCCCATACAAATGGTATGCACAGGGCTCTTAATTAAGTTCATTGTATCAAACATCACCATACCACTTGTCACCACACCACCCGGGCTATTGATATAAAAATGGATTGGTTCACCTGGCTTATCTGCATCCAATAATAAAAGTTTAGTCACAATATCTCTTGCAGACTTATCGTCTACAACGCCCCATAAATAGATAGATCTTTTTTCAAAAAAGATTTGTTCCATTTTTTTATTTAAAAAGGATGGCGCATTGTCTTCTTTTTTTTCTTCTTTGTGGTCTTCCTCATCTTCCATTAAAAAACGGTTGGTCAGTATCATATAAACAGTTTAAATTATTATAATTATTTCTTTACTTTTCTTGGGTTGGTTAACAATACCTCGTCTACCAATCCATATGCTTTGCCTTCTGCAGCAGTCATCCAAAAATCTCTATCACAGTCTTTAGCTACCAATTCCACATCTTTATGGGTATGTGTGGCAATGACTTCGTATAATTCGTGTTTTAATTTCTTAATTTCTCTTGCGGTGATTTCAATATCTGATGCTTGTCCTCCAATGGCACCACTTGGTTGGTGTAACATGATTCTGCTATGTCTTAAAGCAGTTCTTTTACCTTCCACACCCGCGCATAATAAAATGGCGCCCATACTTGCTGCCATACCTGTACAAATAGTCGCCACATCTGGGCTAATAAATTGCATGGTATCGTATATGCCCAATCCAGCATAGACACTTCCACCTGGGCTATTGATATACATTTGAATATCTTTTGTGCGGTCTGTGCTTTCAAGGAAAAGCAATTGTGCTGTAACAATATTTGCTACATAGTCATTGATGCCTTCGCCTAAGAAAATGATTCTGTCCATCATCAAACGGCTAAACACATCCATACTTGCCACATTCATTGGTCTTTCCTCAATAATATAGGGTGTCAAATTGGTCACACTATTTTGATATTGGTGAAGACTGTTGCTTCCGATCCCTCTGTGTTTGATCGCGTATTTTTCGAATTCTTTTCCTATGTTCATAATTGCTTTTTTCAGATTGTAAAGGTAAAACCTATTCTCCTAAGCTATTGCAAAAAGAGTGCCAAATTTGGCCCAAAACAAGGGGGAAACACAAAAGCCCCCGAAATGGGGGCTTTTGATACCAAATTTTTACTAATTAGTGCTTATGGCTATTCAATAAATCTGCAAATTTCTCTGCGGCGATTGGTTCTTCTTTGGCAGTCACTTCTGCCTCTAAAGCATTGAATAATTTATCCGTGCTAATTCTGTGGTAACTATCTTCTACAAATTTTCTGTCTTGCATCATACGAGCTGCATAGTCTTCTAACCATTGGTCGTTGTCACCCAATGCGCCTAATTGGCCACCCATATAACTCATCAATTGTTGCTTTGCAAAACTCTTTAAATCTTCTGCAACTACTTCTACTTTATGGTCTGTGATCAATTGTGTACTAATGACAGTCCACTTTAATTGATCTTGGAAAACTGGGTATTCTTTTTCTGCTTCTTCTTCTGTTCTTTGTTTGTCTCCGCCTTTTTGTAACCAACGCTTTAAAAATGCAACAGGGAAATCCATTTTAGTTTGTTCAATTAAGCCATGATAAATTTGATCATGCACTTGATTTTTTGCTTGTTGCGCATAGTACCCTTCGATATCTTGTTGCACTGCAGCTTTAAATTCAGCTTCGTTGGTGATGGCTTGATTCGGGTAGGTTACTGTAAATAAAGTTTCATCTAAAGGTGCTTTTTCAACTAGACCAACTTTAGTGATCAATAGTTTAAAATATTTTTCAGCGTCATCCTTTGTTAATGCTAAATCATTTAAAATAATATCTAATTCCTTGTCATCAAAGGCTTTCTTTAATTGAATGACAACGGTATCCTCGTTCTTTAAACCAATGAATTGCTTTCTTTGTTTTTCACTAAAGTATTTAATCAATAATGAATTATCTTTTTTGATACCGCCTTCAATTTCATTACCGTCTTTATCTGATTCAATAAAAGTCACGTTCAATACATTGTCTTCACTTGTTGAAGTTTCAGGTTCAGTCATGTTGCCATTTCTGATTTGCAGACGCTCCACTTCGCTTTGAATCATTTCGTCCGTTACTTGAATTTTATAACGCTTTACTTTTATGTCTTTTGCTTTTATTTCAAACTTTGGCTTTAATCCAATTTCAAAAGAGAAATCATAATCTGTTGGATTGTTATGATCCATATTGGCAAATGCAGTAGCCAATGGAAGTGGCTGCGCGAAAATATCAATCTGCTCTTTAGAAATATATTGGTTCATTTCTTGTTCTACCGATTTTAAAATCACATCGGTGAAAAGGGCTTGGCCATACATTTTTTTAATCATTCCAGCAGGTACCATGCCTTTTCTGAATCCTGGAATATTAGCCGTTTTGGCTTGCTTCTTTAAGGTTGTCTCGTAATTAGACAAATAGTCTTCTTTTGAAATTGTCACCGTTAATTGATCATTTAATGGTGCAATGTTGGTTCTTTTTATGGTTGCCATAGGTCTTTCTTTTACTACTTAATTGAAATGTTTAAGGGGGGCAAAGGTACAATTTTTGATTTTAAATAAGGCATTATGACAAGAAAAAGGCCCCAATTTGGGGCCTTTTTCTGTGCGGATGGAGGGGGTCGAACCCACACGCCTCGCGGCGCTAGATCCTAAGTCTAGTGCGTCTGCCAATTTCGCCACATCCGCTTAGGGGTTGCAAACTTAATTGATATTTTTTAAAGTTGGTCTAAGAACCCGACAATTTCCTCTAAATACGTTTGATCAATTGCATCAAAATCTGCTAATTCAGTGCTATCCACATCTAAAACGCCAACTATTTGACCATTTTGAAAAACAGGTACCACAATTTCAGATCTGGATGCGCTACTACATGCAATATGTCCTGGAAATTTTTCAACATCATCTACAATTAATGTGATGCCTTTTTCCCAAGATTTTCCGCAAACACCGCGTCCTTTCTTAATTCTTGTACATGCCACTGGTCCTTGAAAAGGGGCAAGTACCAATTCATCCTCAATCACCCAATAAAAACCCACCCATAGCCAATTGAACTGCTCTTTCAATGCAGCCGAAATATTACCTAGGTTGGCCACTAAATTAGCCTCTCCAGTCATTAAGCCTTTGATTTGAGGGATTAATGATTCGTACTGTGTTTTTTTATCTCCTTGTTGGATGATTAAATCTTCTGCCATTAGTTTGATTTTCTAAAAATGGATTGCAAATCTTTTTTCTCTATACGTACAACAAATACAATGAACGCAAAAAGTAAGATAGATGCAAATAAATAATTAAAAGGTTGATTGGTTGAAACAAGATGCAATAAAAGGTTGATGCCATAGACCAATAAAGCAATGATAAAATAGGCAATCAATTTTTTGGTGGCGTAAGGAACAGGATACACTTGTTGTCCCCAAAAATAACTTACCACCATCATGGAGCCATAACAAAAGAAAGTGGCCCAAGCACTTGCCATATAACCAAAATGAGGAATTGCTAGATAATTAATAAGGATGGTGATGAACGCACCAAATAGAGTAATCAATGCACCTGCCATGGTTTTATTACTTAGTTTGTACCAGATGCTTAAATTATAATACACGCCTAAAAACATATTTGCAATCAGTAAAATTGGCACCACTTTAAGGCCCACATACATAGCTGGATTTTGAATAAACAATTTCCAAATATCTATGTATAACATCACAAATAAAAACATCACACATAAACTGATCACAAAAAATTTCATGACCTTGGCATATGTTTTTTGAGCTTGATCGGTCTCGGCTTGTTTGAAGAAAAACGGCTCGGCGCCCATTCGGAATGCTTGAATCGAGATGGTAATTAAAATAGCTAATTTATAACATGCGCTATATACGCCCACCATGGCCTTGTTCTCATCTGCAGTTGCTCCAGGCCCCCACCAGCCCAACATGATGCGGTCCAATGTTTCGTTAATCATCCCTCCAAAGCCTACCAAAACAAGAGGAAGTGCGTATACCATCATACTCCTCCATAATTTAAAATTGAATTTAAATCGGATGGCTCTGATTTCTTTTTGTAATAAAAGCAATACAAAAACATTCTGCACAATACCTGCAATTAAAATATAACCTACTTCCCAATTGGGTTGATAGAGCTTTTGTAAAAAACTTTCTGGATGGGCTTGTACATAATTTGGTAAAAGACTAATGAAGCTATAGGTAGCAAGTATATTCATTAAAATGCCACCTACTTTGATCAATGCAAATTTTTTGGGACGCTCTTGCATTCTTAGTCTTGAAAAAGGAATCGTGGTCAAAGCATCTAATGCAACAATCCAAGCAAGTAAACTAATGTATTCTGGGTGGAGTGTAATTTGAAGTAATTCAGCCAATGGGATCTGCCAAGTATACAAACCAATCATCACAAGTAGGGTCACAAATAGCATCGAAAAGCTACTCGTGTTATAAATCTCCTCCTCATTTTCTTTGGTCCCAAACTTAAAATAAGCAGTCTCCATACCATGGGCTACAATGACATTTAAAAAGGGAATAAAAGCATAGACAATCGAATTCTCTCCATAAGCAATATCAGAAAGCTTATAGGTTAAATAAGGGGTAAGTAAATAGCTAATAAACCTAGCGGCTATTGAACTAAGTCCGTACCATGCGGTTTGTCCGACTAATTTTTTTATACTACTCAAGGTGTTGAAATTACAGCTAAATTAGTGAAAATAGTTTTGTTTATCTTCACGCAGTAAAGCGCATTCATATGAAAGTGGTAATTCAAAGAGTATCAGAGGCCAGTGTCAAAGTAGATGGCGCAATTGTGGGGGCCATTCAGGCTGGCTTATTGGTCTTATTAGGCATACACAATGAGGATACATTAGAGGATATTCAATGGATATCCAACAAGCTGGTTCAGATGCGTATTTTTGATGATGCAGATGGGGTCATGAACCAAAGTGTACAAGAAATAGGTGGGTCCATCCTGCTAATAAGTCAATTCACCTTATACGCTGCTACTAAAAAAGGGAATCGACCTTCTTATATTGCCGCCGCAAAACCGGAGATAGCGATTCCAATTTATGAGCAGATGATCCTTCAATTAACCAAGGATCTAGGTAAGCCAATTGCCACTGGGCAATTTGGAGCAGACATGAAAGTGGCACTCTTAAACGATGGTCCAGTAACCATTATGATTGATTCAAAAAACAAGGAATAATATGTCTAATCAAATCACAATTCAAGCAGCACAAGACCAGGTGGATCATTGGATCAAGACCATTGGGGTAAACTATTTTAGTGAATTAACCAATTTGGGTGTCTTGATGGAAGAAGTGGGGGAACTCTCAAGATTGATGGTGCGCAAATACGGAGATCAATCCTTTAAAAACAAAGAAGATGATGCAGACATGGGAGACGAGATGGCCGATGTACTTTTTGTACTGATTTGCTTGGCCAATCAAACGGGGGTTAATCTGACTGCAGCATTGGAGAAAAATATCCAAAAGAAAACCATTCGAGACAAAGAAAGGCATCAAAACAACGAAAAATTACAACCATAATCTTTTCTCGACCTATATTTGCAATCTATGAGTAAGACAGTTACAGACAATACATTACAAGCGATCATTTCGCATGCCAAAGAATA
>JBILIU010000092.1:0-5044 GCA_044368905.1 Sediminibacterium sp.
TTAATATTAACTAATAGGAAAAGGCATAAAAAAAGGAGCATTGAAAACGCTCCTTTTGTATTTAAATCTATATTCTATTGTTAATCAAGGTGATACACATTATGTAAGTCCTTGGTACAAGTAAAATTAACCCCTAGGTCATTGATCAATCCGTCGTGGATATCATATACCCAACCATGTAAGTGCAATGGTTGATTTTTTTTCCATGCATTTTGAACAATGGATGTTTTACCTAAATCGTGTACTTGCTCCTGTACATTCACTTCTACAAACCTTCTAGCTCTTAAGGTCTCATCTTCAATCGCGTCTAATTCTTTATGGTGATAACGATATACATCTTTGATATGACGAAGCCAATTGTCAATTAAGCCAAATTGCTGGTTCTTCATCGCAGCCATGACACCCCCACAACCATAATGTCCACACACGATGATGTGCTTTACTTTAAGCACTTCTACGGCATAGGATAAGACACTTAACATGTTCATATCGCTATGTACCACCATATTGGCAATATTACGGTGCACAAACATTTCACCAGGGTCTGTTCCTGTAATGGACTCTGCAGGCACCCTGCTGTCTGAACAACCAATCCATAAATACTCAGGCGCTTGGCCTTTGGATAGATTTTCAAAAAAACTAGGGTCTAACTGTAATTGTTCTGCAACCCATGTTTTATTATTTTCAATTAATCTTTGGTATGATTTTTCCATGTCTTATAATTTTTTTTTAATTTAAATAAACCCATTTTTAAAATTCTTTGAATCGATATCAAAAGCTATTACAATGTACGACTAATGACCCGAAACAGCTACCCTTGCAGGCATATTGACTAAAATCACTTCTATGTTTTTCAATTTTGCAGCAATTTCAAAATCATAAATAATTTCAAGTACATCTATATCAATATAATGTGATTTACTAGCGTCTATTGTGACAATTGTATCATTTGGAATATCAGATAATTTTTTAGCGATACTTCCTTTATTGATAAACGTCACATGTTCAGATAGCGTAATATTAATGTTACCACCTTCAGACTTTTTCTCCTGATGTATTTCATAATCACGACGGAAATTAGTTCTTAAGATATAAAAAATCGCCACTAACATGCCTAGTGCAATCCCTTTTAGTAAATCACTAAATTGAATTGCAACCACTGTTACAATGAAAGGAATAAAATGTTCCCAACCTAGTTTGTACATTTCTTTGAATAAAGATACTTTAGCCAATTTATAACCCACTACCAATAAAACTGCTGCTAAACAAGCGAGTGGAATTTGATTTAGGACAGATGCAAAAGCAACTACGCTCACTAATAAAAGCAACCCATGAAAAATAGCAGATAGTTTTGTTTTTGCACCAGAGTTCACATTGGCAGATGTTCTCACAATCACTGCTGTCATAGGTAAGCCTCCAATCATTCCAGAAATTAAATTACCCAAACCTTGTGCTTTTAATTCTCTGTTCGTTGGTGTTACGCGCTTATATGGATCCAATTTGTCTCCAGCTTCGGTACTTAATAAAGATTCCAAACTTGCAATAATCGCAATAGTTACTGCTACAATATAAACTTGATAATTCCCTAATGCTGCAAAATTAGGCAAGGTAAACTGTCCAATAAATTCCGTGCTATTTTTTGCCACTGGTAATTTTACCAATGCGTCTGCAGATAAAGCCCATGCTGGCATATTTGCATTAAAAAACATATTCAGAGCAACACCAACAAGTACAGCAATCAACGCGCCAGGTACATATTTAAAAAATGTATACTTTTTTAACATCGGTAGATCCCAAAATAAAATGATAGCGATTGAAATACTTGCAATGATAATGGATCCAATATGGTAAGTCTGTGCAACAGCTTTATTATATCCAATTGCAATAGGTAATTGTTTTAAAATTAATATAATACCTATTGCAGCAAGCATCCCTTTAATAACACTCGAAGGAAAATAATAACCAATCACACCTGCTTTTAAATAGCCTAGCACAATTTGTAAAACACCTGCAATTACAACTGCAACTAAAAATTGATCATAGGAGCCTAGTGTGGTAATGCCATTTAAAACAATCACTGTTAGTCCAGCAGCAGGCCCACTCACGCTCAAAGCAGATCCACTTGCAAATGCTACGATGATGCCTCCAACAATACCAGCAATAATGCCAGAAAATAAAGGAGCCCCAGATGCCAATGCAATGCCTAAACATAATGGCAAAGCAACTAAAAAAACAACTAACCCCGCTGGTAAATCTTCTTTCAAATATTTGAAACTTAAACCTTGATTTGGTTGATGTAAACTCATTTTAATTTATAAATTTTAAAGGGCCTTTCATTTCAATTACTAGTCATAAACTAAGTAGTAATTGAAATGAAGAATGAAAATGATGACTTCGTGTCAATTGAACTATTGCCAATGACGAATGCCAGTAAGTCAAAATGTAATTACTTAAATAACTGTATTTGGAGGAGGGATAAGAATTGGATTATTTCTATCAATAACTGCACCTAAATGCGTCATAATTGGATAGTTGGCACTTAAAAGCATGGAAGCCATTTGGCTTTCAAAATACATCGAATGGTTAGATTCCATGTTTTTAACCTTGAATTGAATCTCCTCAACTTCTTCTTCTTCTAGTGCCAGAATATTGGTTGTTGAAGATTGAGCATTGGATTGAACTAAATTAGACCAAAAGCGGAATCCATCCACAGGGAAAACCTGGGTTGCCACCACTAAAGTCAATATTATTCCAATGATCCTTTTTTTCATACCATGCGAATATAAAAGCTATTCGGTTATAAATGCCATATTGTTAATGAATTTACAAAAATTTGACATTAGTTTTTGTACACCATATAGACGTAAAAAGGCACGCCCAGCATCAGCATGATGAATCCCCAGTAAACAATTTCCTGTCCAGAACCAATCAACATCCACATAGAAAATGAGAATGCAACTACACTTAAAACAATTGCTGTCATTGTTTTAGTCTTGGTAAACGTTGTTGCTTGTTTTGCACGAACAATTAAATAAGATACCGTCGTAAATAAATAAGGTAATAAAGTGAAAAATGTTGAGAGTAGAATGAGCAATTTAAATTGTCCTGCTAAATTTTTCGAGTTGTTCATGAACATCAATAAAGTGATAATAATACTCGACACAATTACGCCATTTGCAGGAACGCCTTTACGATTTTGTTGGGCAAAAAATGCAGGAAATAATTTGTCTTTTGCCATTGCGTAAGGCATTTGTCCTTGTACTAATATTAATCCATTCAATGCGCCAAATGCAGCAATAGCAGCACCTGCACTTACCCAGTATTTTGCACCATGTCCATAAATTTTTTCTGCCGCATCGGCAAATGGAGTAATGGAAACCTGTAATTGACTTGCTGGAATCATACCCATGATAGAGATCGTGCTTAATATATAAATGGATGCTGCAATCCAAACACCAAACATCGTTGCTTTGGATATATTTTGTCCTGGATTGTCTACACTACTAGAAGGGATGGTGGCACATTCAATACCTAAAAATGCAAAAAAGGTTAAAGTGGTCGTAGCAGTAATGGCTTGCCAGCTGCTTGTTCCACTCTGATTAAATGGTAGTAAATTTTGTGGATCTAAAAGTAAAAGTCCCCCAATCGCTACCAATATTAGTGGCACTATTTTAAGTATCGTGGTAATTAATTGAACTCTGCCAGAAGCAATTACACCCATAGTATTGACCCAAGTGAGTAACCAAAGAAAAGCCAACCCTGATGCTAAAGCGATGGTTGCATCTTGAGCGAGTATAGGAAAAAAGGTACTCATTGCACTCACCAATGAAACAGCAATGGCAGCATTTGTAGTCCACACAGAAATTAAATAACCCCAGCCTATCAAAAAACCAGCAAAATCCCCAAGCCCTGCTTTTGCAAATGCATATGGCCCGCCATCAGAGGAGGGAATTAATTTACTGATGTTGGCAAATACTTTTGCAATCACTATCGCACCCAATGAAGAAAATATCCACCCAATTAAACTGATACTTCCGTAGCTAGCCAATGCCGAAGGCATTAAAAAAACACCCGCACCAATCATGGTTCCAAGTACCAAAGAAGTACTTGTCCATAAGCCAAATTTTTTTTGTTCCCTTTGCATCCTTCAAGATAAGCAAATATTGTTTAAATTCATTCTATGAAAATTACAAAAGCAAGTATCGAAGCGGCAGCAAATCGCATCGCTCCCTATATCCATAACACGCCCATCATGACTTGTAAAAGTATCAATGCGTTGTATGGATTAGACCTTTATTTTAAATGTGAGAATTTTCAAAAAATTGGTGCATTCAAAATAAGAGGTGGTATGAATGCAAGTTTGCAATTAACAAAGGAACAATTAGAAAAAGGAGTTGCGACCCATTCTTCGGGCAACCACGCGCAGGCATTGGCTTTTGCCGCAAAAATGTTGGGCATTAAAGCCTATATCGTGATGCCAGAATCCTCCCCACAAGTAAAAGTAAATGCGGTAAAAGGATATGGTGCGGAAGTGACTATTTGCGCCTCTAATCAAGCAGCCAGAGAATCAACTTTAGAAGCCATAGTTGAACGCACAGGAGCAACCTTTATTCATCCATACGATAATGACGAAGTGATTACAGGGCAAGCTACTTGTGTAAAAGAAATCATTGATGCAATTCCAGCTATTGAAATAGTTGTTACACCAGTTGGAGGAGGAGGATTATTGTCTGGCACTTGTTTAGGTGCACATTATTTTAAACCAGGATTAAAAGTCTATGCAGGAGAACCGGAAGGCGCTGCAGATGCGGTGTTGAGTATTCAATCTGGAAAAGTAGAAAAAGCTCCTTTTGTCAATACCATTGCAGATGGATTAATGACCACCTTAAGTGAACGCACCCTTGAAATTATAAAAACACATGTTGCTGATATTTTGCTAGTGTCAGAAGATGAAATTAAAGCAGCGCTAAGATTGGTCTATGAAAGAATGAAAATTATTATTGAGCCAAGTTGTGCTGTCCCACTCGCTGCAGTGTTAAAAAAT
>JBILIU010000093.1:0-5037 GCA_044368905.1 Sediminibacterium sp.
AAAAACGGCCCCTATATTAGGAGCCGTTTGGATTCATCCGATTGCTTAAAAACTCAATTCAAAAACTATTTTTTAATGATTAGTTTTTCAGACGCTCTTCTTACTTTCTTAGCGCCAGATAAATAATCATTTGCTGCGTCTCTGTATCCTAAAGTTACCGCAACTGCACTGTGTAAGCCTAGTTCCTTTAAACCTAAAGCTTCATCTACTGCATCCGGCTTAAATCCTTCCATTGGTGTTGCATCAATTTCCTCAGTTGCTGCAGCAACCAATGCAAAACCAAGCGCAATATAGGTTTGCTTAGCTGCCCAAATTTGTAATTGTTCGGCGCTTAGATTTTTGATAGAACCGTTGATGTAACCTGCAAAGTCATTTAAGCTTTCAACAGGTACGCCTCTTTCTGCTGCAATTTCTTGCATGTATTCACCCACTTCTTTTTCTGTGATGCTATTCCAAGTAGCAAAAATCACCAATGCAGAAGACTCGCCCACTTGAGGTTGGTTGTAAAAATGCGGTTGTAATTTTTTTCTAGTTTCCTCGTCCTCAATGACAATGATATTATAAGGTGTTAAACCAAAAGAGCTAGGCGCCAATTTAGTTGCTTCCAAAATGGTATTCATTGTGGCTTCAGGAATTTTGTTGCCATTCATTCTCTTTACTGCGTAGCGCCATTTAAGGCTGTCTAATAAACTCATCTTTTTTATTTTTATTTATAATTTGAAATTGGGTCAATCAAGTCTAAAATCCTTTTAATCAATGTTTGAACATTAAAGATAGGCTATTTTATAAGCCCATCAAAAATTGATTTAAGCAGAATTCTAAAAGGATTAACAAGGACTTAATGAAATAGTTTAAAAAATGCCAAAAACAACCCAAAATTGCCTAATTTAAGGGCATAATTGCACAAAATGAGACAAAAACAGGCTTTTTTCAGCTTTTTTCTAATCCTCTCCTTAGGCCTACAATTGAACCTAAAAGCGCAGGACAATGCCCCCAACTTAATCGTGATCACCACCGACGGACTAAGGTGGCAGGAGGTATTTAATGGGATGGATTTTGCCTTGGCCAATCATAAAAAATTCAATCATGGGGATAGTGCCTACCTCTATAATAAGTATGGCTCTATTTCGGTGTCGGAGCGTCAGACAAAACTGCTTCCTTTCTTTTGGCAAAGCATTGCTCAAAAAGGACTTTTATTTGGCAATCGTTTTAAAGAAAATAAAGTGGATGTCGCCAACCCACATTGGTTCTCATATCCTGGGTACAATGAAATTTTTACGGGCTATCCGGATACTGCAATCAACTCTAATAATTATCCGCCGAACCCATATCAAAATGTATTGGCGTTTTTACAAACACAAAAACCCTATCAAAATAAAGTCATAGCATTTGGTGCATGGGATGCCTACAATCGCATTTTAAATGAAGCTGCATCTGGTTTTCCTGTGATCAATGCTTTTGAAAATCTATCAAGCATTGTAAAAGATCCACAAACAAAAATGTTGGAAGACATGCTTCAAAATAGTTATAAACCATTTAAAGAAGTGGAGTGTTTAGATGTCTTTACACATCAACAAGCAAAATATTATTTGACAACGCAGCGTCCAAAAGTCATGTACATTAGTTATGGTGAAACAGATGAGTGGGCGCATGAAGGCAATTATTCCGCCTACTTAGATGCAGCGCATCAAGTAGATAGATGGGTAGCAGATCTTTGGCAATGGATACAAAGTACACCGGGTTACAAAGACAATACCTATTTGTTAATCACCACAGACCACGGCCGAGGCTTTGGTGAAAGCTGGACAGATCATGGTGCCGATGTCAAAGGCGCATCTAGTATATGGTTTGGCTTAATGGGTCCAGAAAATAATTCAAACCTTAGTAAAATTGCAGCTGCGATGCAATCCAAGATGGGCGAACAAACTGCCAACCAACAATTGTATCAAAAACAATTGGCCACGACCATGGCTAAATTATTGGGCTTGCAATTTGCGCCAGGACATCCCGTAGGCAATGCGATTTATTAAAAATAGGTTAACTTTGTAATATGCTATTTAATAAAACCTTTAAGCAGTTTCTTGCGCTAGCGATGCTAGTGGTTTTTGCATTTAGCATCACACCACAAAAATCGATTCACGATTTAGTTGCAAAACACATCGATCCAAATAGTTGTTCGGTCCATAAGGATTTGCCCATTGAGCAAATAGAAAAAACAGAACTGCATTGTACATTTGATTTTCAGGTAGCTACCACACCTTTTGTGGACTATGATTTTAGTATTGAAATTGCAACGCCTATTGTAGCAAAAGCGCGTAATACAAATTATGTTGCAGCGCCTATTGAGCAATACGCTATTGTCTCTGACTCTCGAGGTCCCCCTGCTTTTATTTGTTAGAAATATAATTGACTTATGAGTAAGTTGATTACGTATGAATAGGCATCCTGCTATTTACGGATAGTAGATGCAGATTGTGTTTGAATAACAAATAATAATTGTCATGAAAAAATATATCTATGCCCTACTCTTAATGAGTATGGGGTTCGGTTTCACAAGCGCCGCAATAGCCCAACAATTTACCTTAACAGGAAAAGTTTTTGATAAAGCAACAGGTAAAATTTTACCAGGTGCGAGTGTTTATCTACCAGAAATTAAAAAAGGCACCCTTACAAATAAAGAGGGGGTCTTCACCATCAATATAGAGCAAGGCTCCCATGTGTTGGAGATTAGTTATGTGGGTTATGCCACCGATGTAGAAAACATCCAACTGCAAAATAACTTAGAGCAAAATTTTTATCTAAATAGTTCGGTATTAGAAGGAGGCAATGTGATTGTCACTAGTTTTTTAAGAGCCACTTCTACAAGACGCACGCCCACACCAGTGACCATTATTAAAAAAGAGGAACTATTCAGAGGCGTATCTAGTAATTTAATTGACGCATTGTCTAAAGTGCCAGGCGTATCACAGATTTCAACAGGTCCTGCGATTTCAAAACCAATCATTCGTGGACTGGGTTACAATCGTGTGGTGGTGATGAACGATGGGATTAGACAAGAGGGACAACAATGGGGCGATGAACATGGTATTGAAATTGATGAATACAATGTAAGCCGAACAGAAGTATTGAAAGTCCCAGCATCCTTGATTTATGGTTCGGATGCATTGGCTGGTGTGATCAATATTATTTCTAATGTCCCAGTAAGCGAAGGGGTGATTAAAGGAAATGTATTTTCCAATTACCAATCCAATAATCGAATGATGGGTAACCACTTTGATCTTGCAGGAAACAAGAAAGGATTTATTTGGGGCATCAATTATAGTGCAAAGAATGCAGGCGACTATAAAAACAAATACGATGGTACTGTTTTTAATTCAAGATTTTTAGAACGCAATGGTGGTGGCTATATTGGTATTGAAAAAAATTGGGGTTACTCTCAATTATCTTTCAGTAATTTTTCACAAAACTTAGGCGTGGTAGAAGGGGATCGTGATGCAGATGGTCGATTTGTGATGATGAAGGATGTGGGCGGTATTGCAGAGGAAGTGGTTGTGGATGCTGCGGAGGAAAAAAGATTTACACCTCGTGCGCCGATGCAAAAAATTGAACATACCAAATACACATTGGATAACAATATTAAAATTGGCAATGACCGATTGAAAGCCACATTTGGATTACAAAGAAATCAAAGAATGGAATTTGGAAATGTGTTAGACTTAGATGAAAAAGAATTGTTTTTTGATTTAAAAACATTCAACTACTCGGTACAGTATTTACAAGCAGAAAAAAATAATTGGAAAAATACATTTGGCGTGAATGGAATGCGTCAAACCAATACCAATAGAGGTGAGGAAGTTTTGGTGCCAGACTATACTAGTTTTGATATTGGGGCATTTTACTATACTCAAAAGCGAACAGATAAAACCAGTTGGAGTGGAGGTTTGCGTTATGATCAAAAGTATATGAACTATATTGATCCTGCACAATTTACTTGTCCTCCGGGGATGGCTTGTATTGCTTTGTATGATCCAAAAGAAAGCAATCAACAATTTAATAATATTTCGGGAGCGATTGGTGTGGCGCATGATCTAAGTGATCGAGTGACTTTAAAGTTTAATATCGCACGTGGATTCCGCGCACCGAATATGGCGGAGCTAGCTTCTTATGGCGCGCACGAAGGCACCAACCGATTTGAATATGGCAATGGGTTGTTAAAGTCTGAAAAGAGTTTACAATTGGATGCTGCTGTTGAGTGGAGTAATGAACATATGAGTATTGCAGGAAATGTTTTTTACAATACTGTGAAGGATTATATCTTTTATCAAAAGCTAACTGCAGTGGGTGGAGGAGATTCAATTATCATGGACTATGCACATGATGCTGCAGGAGAAGAATTGTATGCTTTTGCATTTAGACAAAAAGATGCACACTTGTATGGTGCAGAATTCAATATCGATATTCATCCACATCCATTGGATTGGTTGCATGTAGAAAATAGTGTGAGCTTGATTCGCGGACAATTTAAAGAAGCTTTGGATGATTCTAAAAATTTACCTGGTATTCCAAGTGCAAGATGGTTGTCTGAAATCAGGATTGAACTATTCAAAAAATCTAAATTGATCAAAAACAGTTTCATCAATGTACAATTAGACAATGTATTTGCACAGAACAATCCATTTACTGGATACAATACAGAAACGCAAACACCTGCTTATACCTTATTGAATGTGGGTTATAGCACACAGATCCAACGTCGCAATAAAACATTGTTTAGTGTTTCCTTGGTGGGACAAAATATCACCGATGTGGCCTACCAACATCATTTGAATCGTTTAAAGTATGGTCCAGTGAATGAGGCCACCGGCCGAATGGGTGTATTTAATATGGGACGTAATTTTAGTTTTAAAGTGAATATTCCGATTGGGAATTAATCGTTTAATAAATCACAGGTAAGATATAGAAACACAAGATTCAAAATGACTCTATAACAAAACCAAAACTTAGTTGACCTTTCTATAGCCTCTTGATCTTTCATTT
>JBILIU010000018.1:0-18536 GCA_044368905.1 Sediminibacterium sp.
ATTCGTTTAGCTGAAGCAGAAATGCCAGGTTTGATGAGTATTCGTGAAGAATATGGTCCTAGCCAACCATTAAAAGGTGCACGTATTGCTGGTTGTTTACACATGACCATCCAAACAGCTGTATTGATTGAAACTTTAACTGCATTAGGTGCGGAAGTAAAGTGGAGTTCTTGTAATATCTTCTCTACACAGGACCAAGCTGCTGCTGCGATTGCTGCAACAGGTGTGGGTGTATTTGCTTGGAAAGGTCAATCTATCGAAGAAGGTGACTGGTGTATTGAGCAAACATTATTTTTCGGCGGTGAAGATCGTCCTTTAAATATGATCTTGGATGATGGTGGTGATTTAACAAACATGGTATTAGATAAATATCCTCAATTTGTAGCAGGTATTAAAGGTTTGAGTGAAGAGACTACAACAGGTGTGCACCGTTTATATGAGCGTATGGCGAAAGGCACATTGCCAATGCCTGCAATCAATGTAAATGATTCAGTAACTAAATCTAAGTTCGATAATAAATACGGTTGTCAAGAATCATTGGTGGATGCGATTCGTCGTGCGACTGATGTGATGATGGCTGGTAAGGTAGCTGTGGTTGGTTCTTACGGTGACGTAGGAAAAGGTTCTGCCGCTTCTTTACGTGGTGCTGGTTGCCGTGTGATTGTTACTGAGATTGATCCAATTTGTGCTTTACAAGCTGCAATGGATGGTTTTGAAGTGAAGCGTATGATTGATGCGGTAAAAGAAGCGGATATCATCGTAACTGCATCTGGCTGTAGAGACTTGATCAACGAAAAGCATTTTAGAGTGATGAAGGATAAAGCAATTGTATGTAATATCGGTCACTTTGATATTGAAATTGATATGGCTTGGTTGAACCAAAATTATGGTCATACAAAAGATACCATCAAACCGCAAGTTGATTTATACAATATTGATGGTAAAGATGTGATCGTTTTAGCAGAAGGACGTTTAGTGAATTTAGGTTGTGCAACTGGTCACCCATCATTTGTGATGAGTAACTCTTTCTCTAACCAAACATTAGCTCAAATTGAATTGTGGATGAACCATAAGAACTACGAAAACAAAGTGTATGTATTACCTAAGCATTTGGATGAGAAGGTAGCACGTTTACACTTAGCTAAAGTTGGTGCACAATTAGACGAATTAACTACTGAGCAAGCAGCTTATTTAGGTATACCTGTAGCAGGTCCATTTAAGTCTGACGCTTACAGATACTAGTCTTTAAGACAAAAAGAAATAACAATTTCTCCCTAATTACCCATGTTGATTTTATCAGCATGGGTTTTTTATTTTCAGTACCTTTAAGGAACGAAAAATCATGATTATGACATTCAAAAAAATTAGCCTCTTTTTTATAGCTGCATTGTCTACATGCAGTATACATGCACAACAAACGCAACAAATACAAATCATTCCAGAACCTAGTTCAATACAAATTGGCAATGGCAATTTCAAGTTGCCCAATACAATTTCCATTCAAGTACCTACTGCGTTTGAAGAGATTGGTAAATCAATAAGTGCAAGATTGAATGCAGTGACAGGGAAAAAAGCAGTCCTTTCAAATCAAAAAAATGCCACCATCCGTTTTGAACAAGTTCAAGACAATACATTAGGCAAAGAGGGCTATCAATTAATAGTGAACGAAAAAGGTATACAAGTAAAGTCACAAACTTATGCAGGGGCATTGTATGCGTGGCAGAGTATTTTACAATTATGTCCTCCAGCTATTTATGGCAATCAAATAGATAAACAAATTAACTGGGCAATCCCCTATGTTCAAATCAGTGATGTCCCAAGATTCAAATGGAGAGGATTTATGTTGGATGTGAGCAGACATTTTTTTACAGTGGCAGAAGTGAAAAAGATGATGGATGAAATGGCGATGTATAAATTAAACAGATTACATTTTCATTTAACCGATGACAATGGATGGAGGGTTGAAATTAAAGCCTTGCCAAAATTAACAGAAGTAGGCGCATGGAGAGTGCATCGAATTGGCAAATGGCATAATATCTCCAAGCCTGCTTTAGAAGAACCAAAAACCTACGGTGGATTTTACACACAAGAAGATATCAAGGCATTAGTAGCTTATGCAAAAACAAAGAACATCGAAATTATGCCAGAGATTGATATACCTGGACATAGCATGGCCTTTTTAGCAGCCTATCCTCAACTTAGCACGACCCCAAATTATCCTTATCAAGTGAATGCTGGAGATGATTTTATAGATTGGTCTGGCATGAATGGACATATCACAGCAAAAATTGATAATAACTTAGATCCATCTAAAAAAGAAGTCTACGAAAAACTAGAGATCATTTTTGGCGAGTTGGCTACCCTATTCCCTTTTGAATACATGCATATGGGTGGTGATGAAACTGCAAAAAACAATTGGGAAAAAAGCGAGGATATTAAAGCATTGATGCAAAAAGAAAATTTGAAAAATCAAGAGGAAGTACAAAGCTATTTTGTTCGTCGTGTAGAAAAGATCATGCAATCCAAGGGAAAAAAATTAATGGGATGGGATGAAATACTAGAAGGCGGATTGGCACCAGAAGCGGCAGTGATGAGCTGGAGAGGTATCAAAGGTGGCGCTGAAGCTGCCAAACAAAAACATCCTGTAGTAATGAGCCCTAGTTCACATAATTACTTGGATTATTACCAAGGTGAAGCCACTGCAGAAGGTGCTGTGTATGCCGGATTAAGAATGAAGAAGACTTATAGTTTTGAACCCGTACCAGAGGGTGTGGATGAAAAATATATTTTGGGCAATCAGGGTAATTTATGGAGCGAGCAATTACAAAACATTAGAAACCTAGAATACATGGCATGGCCAAGATTAATGGCGATTGCTGAAGTAGCATGGTCTCCAAAAGCAAGTAAAGACTGGAATAAATTTTCTAAAAAAGTAGAAGGTCATTTTGCCATATTAGATACCCTTAAAATTAAATATGCAAAAAGCATCTATGACCCTATTGTGACAACCACTTTAAATACAAAGGGTGACTATTTTGCAAATATGGAAGGAGAAGTAGCTGGATTAGATTTTTATTACACGATAGATGAGTCTATGCCAGACAATTATAGCAATCATTTTAGTGGTCCTGTATTCATACCAGAAGATGTAACTGTAATGAGAATCATCAGTTATCAAAATGGCAAGCCAATTGGCAAGCTGTTGAATATTCCAATGAGTTCCCTAAAGCAAAGAGCTGTTAAAGTCTTGTAAACAAAAATGTATAAAAAAGGGATTGCCTTATTGATTGTATTCAACCTTTTATTGCAAATCATTTTTGCCCCAACTATTTTTGCGCAAACGAAATTAATAGATAAGGTAAAAAATGCCATCACAGGCAAATCCTTATCTATGACTGATAGTAATAGGATCTATTTATTCAATAATATTGCTACCCTCAAATCCTATGCAGGAAAAAGAATCAATAGCATTACCATTGAACAACATAATTTCTTAACAAGTATTGATTCAAGGGAATCAAACTTAAAGGATGTTTTTTCTAAACTTGGTAATAAGCTACAATCCAACTCCAAAAGCAGGGCTATTAGAGAGAATATATTTTTTAAAGAATGGGAATTATTTGACCCTTCTGTCATCGCCTACAACGAAAAATGGCTAAGAGACTTGAATTACATACAAGATGCTAAAATAGTGGCAATAATTACTCCTTATGATACCAACCAGGTTGATATCATTGTGGTGACTAAAGACCTATTTTCCTATGGTGGAGAAGTGCTAATTAATAATAAAGATGCCTATGCCGCAAAGCTTAATAATATAAATTTTTTAGGGAGCGGGAATAGCGTTCAAGTTGTTCAAAATTTTGAAAATAAAAGAAATCCGAAATCGGGATGGGGATATGATGTTGGATTGAGTAATATTTTAGGGACATTCATTTCGGTGAATGCTGGCATTAATCAATTTGGGAATAACTTAGCCAATAACGTTTTATCTGCCAGAAAAAATTATATCAGTGTGCAAAGACCGATTCTCCACCCCAATAGCAAATGGCTTGGTGGATTGGAATACTTGGAAACTGTGAATGAAAATGTTTTTCCTGGTAAATGGGACTCTATTTTTGACCAGCAGTTAAACTATAATTTAAAGCATAAAGATATTTGGATTGGATACCAACTGACTAAGAAAAAAAAGCTTATCAAAATAAATGAGGATAGACAGTTTATACAATATAGACATCTTGAAAATATTTTTAAAGAAAGACCCATTGACTATTTATTTCAATTAGACAGGAATTATCAAAATCTAAAAGCAGATTTTTTATCCTACACCATTGTTAGACAATCCGTTTATCGAACAAGGTATTTATATGGCTTAGGCAGGTATGAGGATTTGCCAATTGGTCGATCCTTGACATGGACAACCGGAAGGTATACTATTGAAGGGGATAAGGCACCCTATTTAGGATTTAAGTTTGAACAATTTAAACTTTCAAAAAAAGATAACTACACGCATATCATAACAAATTTAGCAAGTAGTTATATGGATAAAGCTTTACAAGACTTTAGATTTTTAGTAAGCTTAGAACAATTTAGTAAATTAAAGTACCTCAATAATGGTTATGGCTATAGACAAATTTTAAATTTCAGTTTTACACAAACCTTAAAGAATAAATACAATGAAGCATTAAGAATCAATAGTATTTATGGTATTCCTCAATTGAATAGAGAGCAAATTAAAGGTGGTACTAGAATTTCTGGTAATTGGGAATCGGTGATCTACAATAACCGTGCATTCTGGGGTTTTAAATCTGCCCCATTTGTATTTGGGAATATTACTTATATCCGTACCATGGGCGATCCCATCCTAAAAGGAGATATCTATACAGCTATTGGTTCCGGCATGAGGGTTAGAAACGAAAACCTTGTTTTTGGGACGATTGAACTAAAAGGATGCTATTTTCCAAGAACAAATCAACAGCTAAGCCCTTGGAATTTTAGCCTTATTACCAACCTCAGGTACAAGTACAATTCAAATATCGTTGAGAAGCCAAATTATGTTGAAATAAACTAAATTTTAGCCCTATTTACTCAACCATTTAGGTCGAAAATTGTTATTTTATGTATGGTTCAAGCATATAATTTTTTAGCGAGTTGGCAGTTATTTCCAGAGAAATGTGATTTCGAATACCAGACAGTTCCAAAATCGGGTAATTACAAAATTGAGACTGTTCAAAATGGACATTTATTGAGTTTTAGCCACAATTGGGTCAACTTAGAAAACGATGCATTCTATGCACAATACCAAGTGAATCCCAATGGTCAACCTATGGCATTTGACAATATCGAATTAGCCAATACCATTAGCGCAGAAATTAACAATGCTTCTTGTTTAACGGTGCATTTTTATAAGGAGGATGCACTAAGCCTAAAAGTAGTACATGAAATTTTGGCGAACGGATTTTTAAAAGTAACACAAGAAGGTTTCAAAGAAGATCAAAGTCCTTTCAGAAACATCGAAGTATACCACAAGCAATTAAGTGTATTGCCTTATGCCTCCTCTGCAGGTAGTGTGGCCATTCGTCCTACCAAAGAAGGCGTCATCAAACATAAGGCACTCTCTGCGATGGAGGATCAAACCAATATGCAGCTCAATCAAATTAAAGAGCAAATTGAATTACTTGCAAGACAAGCTCAGGAAATTCGTAAAAGAAAAGAATTAAGCATGATGATTTACGAAGCAAAAATTACTTTCAAACCACAGATAGGTCAAGTGTACCATGTCTATGAAAAGCAAGATGGTTCGCATGTGTTGTCGATGGTCGCACCTCATGAATGGGGCGGTGGCGCAGGACCTTTCGCACAATTTATTGCTACCGTAAAATTACTTGCAGACCATACTTGGATTGAAGTTGCAGCTTAATAATTTAGTATTATAAGCTAATTACTTCATTGAAAATTTCTTAGATTTAATACCCGTACTTTTCTAAAATGGCATCTACCCTTTTTTCAACCTCTGCATCTTTCAATACTGGTGGCGCATGATGTGGTTTTATAGTCGCATCAAATACCAATGGACCTTTTGCACCCCAATGCTTATTGACAGTAAAAGCATCGATTGCTTCTATATCGTGTGAAGGATTGGTTCTTGTAAATGCAGCCCATAAGAAATTATTTAAATCACTTGCCATCCATGTTGGATCTTCTGTTCTAATAATGAACACAACACCTTCCTGGGCTAATAATGCTTCTCCCTGCCCTACAAATGCATTTTGCAAAGCAGCTGTGGTATAAGTGGACGCGTTCACTGCAATCACACCTGGCATGACTATGCTTGCATCCATGTTTAAATCCAATAATCTAGTTGGAACAGTTGTTGCTAAATTTCTTTTTACATCACCATAAGCAGCGATCACCACTTTTGATCCTGCATTTAAACCTTCCCCTGAATAATCCAAAGTATCCATGGTAGTTTTCGTATAAAAATGGATATCATTACTCAGATCTAATCTTGATAAAATGTATTCAAAATATTCCTGCACACGATGTGTTGATAATTGATTGGTATCGTCTGCAGTAATGAATACAAATTTGGCTAAACTCAATTGACCTGTTCCTAAAATATGATTGGCAATGGTTAAAATCTCTGCCGGTTGTTTGGTCGTTAAATAGGGCGTGTATCTTTCGCTACCTATCGCTAACAATAATGGATGCACGCCTGCTGCATCTACTGCATGCACTTCTTTCAATCCTGGAATTTCATTGGATACTGCAGCACCCGTCATCGCATGAATCAATTGTCCAAAACTAGTATCCTCTTGTGGCGGTCTTCCTACCACAGTGAATGCCCAGATGGCATTTTTACGTGCATACACTTTATGTACACGCATTAATGGAAAACTATGTTCAAGACTATAATAACCTAAATGATCTCCAAAAGGACCCTCTGGTTTATTCTCTCCTGGGAATACTTCTCCAGTAATCACAAAGTCCGCATCTGTGCTCAAACAAAATCCGTCTTTATACGTATATCCAAATCTTTTTCCTGCAAGTACCCCCGCAAAGTTCATTTCACTTAATCCTTCTGGTAGTGGCATCACTGCAGCCACACTATGTGCAGGTGGTCCACCCACAAAACAACTTACTTTCAAAGGCATCCCTTTTTTATTGGCCTTTGTTTGATGCACGCCAATCCCTCTATGCAATTGATAGTGCAACCCAATTTCTTTATTTAGCTCATACTCATTACCAGTTAATTGAATCCTATACATGCCTAGATTACTATTGGCAATACCTGGCTTGTCTGCATCTTCTGTATACACTTGTGGTAAAGTGACATAGGCACCACCATCCATAGACCAATGTTTGATCAATGGCAAATCACTAATATTTATTTCTTCGTAAGTAACAGGTTGACTGATTGGATTTTTTTTCGGCAAGGCGTTGATGGCTGCTGGTAATGCACTTAATGCAGCCAAAGGATTTTTTATTGCAGCGACAGGATCAATTTTTATTTCAATTAATTTTTTCACCTGAGGCAAAGTATCCCTAAAAATAAATTCGCTTCTTTCTAATGTGCCAAAAATATTGGATGCGGCCCTGAACTTAGAACCTTTTACTTTTTCAAATAAGATGGCTGGCCCTTTTTGTTTATGGATGCGCAAATGGATTGCTGCCATTTCAAGATGCGGGTCTACTTCTTCTTTGATTCTGAGCAATTGTCCATTACGCTCTAAATCCAATAAACAAGCTTCTAAATTAGAATAAGCCATCAGGTGATAATTAAGATGCAAAATTAACTTAAATTTGCTCATGACTCGTTTAAGTGTAAACATAAATAAGATCGCTACGCTAAGAAATAGTCGTGGAGGCAACAATCCTGACCTATTAAAAGTAGCACTGGATTGTGAGCGTTTTGGGGCAGAAGGTATTACGGTGCACCCAAGACCAGACGAACGTCATATTCGCTATCAAGACGTTTATGATTTAAAGGAAAATATACATACAGAGTTCAACATAGAAGGCAATCCCAAAGAACAAAAATTTGTTGACCTAGTCTTGGCTACCAAACCGCATCAGGTGACCTTGGTGCCAGACACTTTGGGGCAATTAACCAGCGATCATGGTTGGGATACCATTAAAGAACAATCTTTTTTAAAAGAGATCATTGCGGTGTTTAAAATAGCAGGCATTCGTGTCTCTATTTTTGTAGATCCGAATGAAAAAATGGTAGAAGCTGCTGCAACAACAGGGACTGATCGCATAGAATTATATACCGAAATGTATGCAAAGCAGTTTGCTGCAGGAAATAAAGAAATTGCCATTGCGCCCTATATAAGCGCTGCAGCATTGGCAAAAAAATTAGGACTAGGGATCAATGCTGGACATGATTTAGATAGATTCAACCTACCTTATTTAATACAATCTATTCCTAGTATTGACGAAGTAAGTATTGGGCATGCCCTCATCTGCGATGCATTATACCTTGGTCTAGAAAACACGATCCAACTCTATAAGCGTGCTTTAGGATAATTTATAGTATCCAAATTACCTTATAATTTCAGCAATAAAGGTCTATTTGATTCCTATTTAAACATGAATTTGTATCTTGCATCAAATACATTTTATGGCCAACCAACCAATTGTAGGGATTATCATGGGAAGTGACAGTGATTTAAATATCATGCAAGCTGCTGCAGATATCCTTAAAACATTCAATATTGCTTTTGAATTAACTGTGGTTTCGGCACATAGAACACCAGAGCGTATGGTTGAATATGCTAAACAAGCAAAGTCAAGAGGTCTAAAAGTAATTATTGCAGGTGCAGGAGGTGCAGCGCATTTACCAGGGATGATTGCATCCATCACCACCCTTCCAGTCATTGGTGTTCCAATCAAATCTTCCAATTCTATAGATGGATGGGATTCTATTTTATCCATCTTACAAATGCCTAATGGTGTGCCTGTTGCAACAGTTGCATTGAACGCTGCAAAGAACGCTGGTTTATTGGCTGCACAAATTTTAGGTACCCATAACGAAACGATTGCTTTGGCAATGGCCGATTACAAATTACAAATGGAGACTGAGGTAATGGGAAAAGTAAACCAATTGAAAACGAATTGGGACAATCAATTTGACGCTTAGTCAAATTTGATGATACTGAATCTAGACTCCAAGCCTTTAGAATGTTCCATCATGGTGTCTATCCAGGATAACCCATATTGACCTACCCATTTAGAAAAATGTTCTTCGCGTTCTTGTAAATTATCTTGCGGAAATAATTCTTTTTTAATACGATGTATGCGTTGGATAGCGACTGATTGCTTGCGTCTTTCGGCACGCAGCATTTTCTTTTCTAGTGCTAATAATTTCGCTTTTGCTTGACTCGCTATATTTTCGGTGTGCGCCCCTAAAGTAGGGTCTACTTTTACTGCTTCATTTTTTATATTGGTATACAAAGCAGTTAAGTGATTGATTTGTTCCTGTAAATCCAATGCTTGAGTTGCATGTTTTTTTACATAAGCAATTTCTAAATCATGGGTTGGCTTGAATAAGTCTTGTTCCTCAAACTGCATGGCTGCCCATTGCTCCGCTTGTCTTTGAGACATCAATAAAAAAGAGTTTCTTAATTGCAATAATGGATAATGCACACTAACTTGATGAAATACATTTTTCAATTCCATCCAATAGGCCAACTCTCCTCCTCCACCCACAAAAACAACGCCTGGTAAAATAGTTTCTTGAAACACCCCTCTTAAAATTACATTAGGACTGAACCTTTCAGGATATTGATGCAGTTCTGCAATGATTTCGGCTTGTGTAAATTGAATATCCGTATCCACTACTATAAATTGTTCACCTTGCTTTTCGATCCTTGCTCTTATATTGTCTTTTAAATAAAATAAATTGATAGATCGACCCTCAGATTGCACATGATAGTCTTTGGATAAAGCCGCAATCGTTGGCTGTATGGCTTCATGAGAAAATCCTGTCAGTAATTCTTTTTCCATCACAGGAATATATGCCGCTTTAAGCGCAGCATCATCCGGCTGTAACACCAATAATCCTTTTGATCCAAAAAATGCATGCACAAAAGACAAAGTAGCCTCACTAATTGTTTTGCCTTTTTGATAGGCTTCTTTTAAAATCTCTAAAGCTTGTTGACCTTGAGGAAGTATCGTCCAATAGCTTTCTAATTGCTGTACTAATTTTAGTAAATTATCATCTACCTGCATTCTTCCAATGGCGCCAGTTTGTTTGGTCACCCATTGGCATTTTTTTTGGTCTAAATTAAATGCACCTACTTCATCTAAGTCCGCATCTTCGGAACCCATATAATACACCGGTACAAAATTATATTCAGGAAATGCTGTCTTTAAACTGGCAGCTAATTGAATAGCATGAATGATTTTATAAAAAAAATACAAAGGCCCGGTAAATAAATTAGGTTGATGTGCAGTAGTCACCACAAAAGTGGAATCTTTTTTCAGCAACGCTAGTTGATCATTGACCGCTTTTTCTTGTGGAAGATTGCTGTATTGTTTTGTCAATACATCAAACAATAAGCTTCGGTTAATTGGATGTTTTTTTCGGCCTTCAATCGCTGCTTTATAACCGTCTACATTAGGCGCGTATTGCACAAAATCAATCGCCTTGCTTTTACCCTCTAAATAATCATTGATTAGTTTAGAGAATACATGGGTTGAACTAAATGGGATATGCATACTGCTTTGAGACATCGTGGGCAAATTTCGGGAAAAATGCATTGATAAAGGCATTTTATTCGATATTGAAAGAAAAATAATACTTTTATAGGGCAAAAGATTGCGCTCTAAAACAAGCCCCTATGGAAACCTACGGTAAGATTCTGATTATTGCTATGCCCCTATTTCTGCTTTTAGTACTATTGGAAAAATGGTACGGCTGGCGCAAGGGCAATGATACCGTTAGAACGATGGATATGATATCGAGTTTAAGCTCGGGGGTGACTAATTCAACGAAGGATGTTTTAGGCCTTAGCCTTGCAATTATTAGTTATAGTTGGTTGGTGGAAAACCTTACAATTTATCAAGTACAGTCCAGCTGGTTATTATATGTGATTGCATTTTTGGCTTTAGATTTTGCTGGCTATTGGGTGCACCGTTTAGCACATACCGTAAACTTTTTCTGGAACAACCATATCGTACATCATAGTAGTGAAGAATTTAATTTAGCCTGTGCATTGAGACAAAGTATTTCTGTGTACTTTAGAATCTATGCATTTCTATTAATTCCTGCAGCCATGTTGGGTGTACCACAACAAGTGATTGCTGTCGTAGCGCCTTTACATTTATTTGCTCAGTTCTGGTACCATACACAACATATCAATAAAATGGGCTGGCTTGAATACGTTATAGTTACACCAGCACATCACCGTGTGCACCACGCTATCAACCCAGAATACTTAGATAAAAATTATGGTCAAATATTTATTTTCTGGGATCGTTTATTTGGCACATTTCAAGAAGAAACGCCAGCTATACCTGCAGTGTATGGTGTTACAAGACCAGTGCGTACTTGGAATCCCATCAAAATTAATTTTATGCATCTATGGTTATTGATGCAAGATGCTTGGCATACACAAAGCTGGAAAGATAAATTACGTGTTTGGTTGATGCCACTAGGTTGGAGACCGGCAGATGTGATTGAAAAATATCCTGTCTATAAAATCGAAGACGTCTATCATTTTGAAAAATACGACACTCCTGCGCCAAAGGGGATGATCATTTATTTATGGATTCAACTATTTTGCTTGCTCTTAATTGTAAGTTATTTGTTTGGCAATGTAGCTAGTATAGGACTTACCAATATGATGTACTATGGCTTATTCATATTTGCACAAGTATATGCTTTAACGGAATTCATGGATCGCAATCCAAGGGCTTTGATCTATGAGGTTGTAAAAAATATGATTTGTGTTGGAGGCATCCTTTATTATGGAGGATGGTTTGGACTACAAAACTATTTTGGCGCGAGTAGCTATATTTTGATGGGGTATTTTTTTGTTAGCACAGCCACTGTGGCTGCATTTACTAGTCAACTAAATCGCCCTCTAAATCATAGTCGTACGCTTTCGTAATTTTGACCATTACAAAATCACCTGGCTTCAATCTTTTATTGGTATTGATTACTACTTCGTTGTCTACTTCCACACTATCAAATTCAGTGCGGCCTAAATAACGACCAGCTTCTTTTTTATCGACCAATACTTTTAAGATCTGCCCTTCTTTGGATTGGTTGATTTCAAGGCTGATCTCCTGTTGCACTTCCATGATCTCTTCGGCACGGCGTTGTTTCTCTGCTGCAGGCACATCGTCTACTAAATCATGTGCGCTTGTATTTTCTTCGTGGCTATAAGTGAAGATGCCCACGCGATCGAATTTATGCAATTGTAAAAATGCCTTTAATTCTTCGATGTCTTCCAATGTTTCTCCAGGGAAGCCAGCAATCAATGTGGTACGAATGGCAATACCCGGCACGCGCTTTCTAATTTCATGAATCAATTCCGTCATCTCCTCTCTCGTAATATTACGACGCATGGCTTTGAGCATATTATTGCTCGCATGCTGCAATGGAATATCAATATAGTTGCAAATATTATCACGCTCACGTATGGCATCTAAAATGTCTAAAGGGAACTTAGAAGGATAAGCATAGTGTAAACGGATCCACTTCACGCCTTCTACATCGGCCAGGGCGTGTAATAATTTAGGCAAGGCGCGCTCCTTATAAATATCCAATCCGTAATAAGTTAATTCCTGGGCAATTAACATCAACTCTTTCACTCCTTTCTTCACCAAACCTTTTGCTTCGTCCACCAATTGCTCGATGGTTTTACTTACGTGCTGCCCGCGCATTAAAGGAATCGCACAAAATGAACAAGTACGATTACAACCTTCACTAATTTTTAAATAAGCATAATGTTGTGGGGTGCTTAATAAACGTTCTCCCAAAAGTTCCGCCTTATAGTCGGCATTCAATTGATTCAAGATCAAAGGCAATTCCATGGTACCAAACCAAGCATCTACTTCTGGTATTTCTGCAGCTAAGTCGCCTCTGTATCTTTCACTTAAACAACCCGTCACATAAACCTTATCTAATTTACCTTTCTTCTTTAAAGCCACTTGGTCTAAGATGGTGTTCACACTCTCCTCTTTTGCTTTGTCAATGAATCCACAGGTATTCACTACCACAATATTATGGTCTAACTTTTTATTTTCATGCACCACGTCAATATCATTGGCCACCAATTGACCACTCAGCATTTCACTATCCACCAAGTTTTTACTACAACCTAGTGTGATGATATTGACCTTGTTCTGCTTTAAAGTTTTTGACTTCATAAATGATGTTTGACGAAAATAATTCGATTGGTTTTTTTATTTATTGACTTCGTTGGTAAAGTGGAATGTAATGTCTGGGTTGTTGGTAATCTCTGTATTTAAGAACCATTCACTTTGTGCCAAATACACGGGTGAACCATCTTTATCTTCGGCAGCATTTTGTTGCTTATAACGTAAGAAGTCGTTCAGTTTATTTTTATCCGTAGATGTCAACCAACAAGCTTTATAAAAAGGAAGTGTTCTAAATTCACAAGCAGCCCCATACTCTTGAAGCAAACGATATTGAATCACTTCAAACTGTAAGTCACCTACGCAACCAATGATTTTTTTATTCCCACCAAACTGCGTGAACAACTGTGCCACCCCTTCGTCTGTTAACTGTTGAATGCCTTTTTCCAATTGCTTGGTCTTCATTGGATCCTTGTTCACCAATTCTTTAAAAATCTCTGGAGAGAATGTTGGAATACCTGTAAAATAAAACTTCTCCCCTTCGGTTAAAGTATCTCCAATCTTAAAATTACCTGTATCAAAAAGACCCACCACATCACCAGGATAAGCATCTTCCACGATATCCTTACTGCGTGCTAAGAAAGTATAGGGATTGGTAAATCGTACATCCTTATCTAGGCGTACATGTTTATAATATGTATTGCGCTCAAACCTGCCACTACAAACACGCATAAAAGCAATCCTATCTCGGTGCTTAGGATCTAAATTGGCATGGATCTTAAAAATAAATCCGCTGAACTTATCTTCGCCCGCTTGCACTTTTCGAACACTTGTTTCTCTGTCACGCGGAGTAGGTGCAATCTGAATGAAAGTGTCCAACATTTCTTGGACCCCAAAATTATTCACAGCAGAACCAAAAAATACGGGGGCAATAGAACCTGATAAATAATCTGCAGGATTCAATGCGCCATATACGCCATCAATCAATTCAACGTCTTCTCTTAATAAATCGGCATCACGGTCACCCACTTTTTGTTGTAAGACTGGGCTAGATAAATCACCAATCGCTACGACATCTTCATCATCTGCTTTTGTGCTTGCAGTAAATAAACGTAAACTTTTATCATGCAAATTATACACGCCCTTAAATTCTTTACCACTATTAATAGGCCAAGTCATTGGGTGTAAAGAAATTTTTAATTCCGCTTCTATCTCTTCTAATAAATCAAATCTGTTTTTACCGTCGCGATCCATCTTATTAATGAACACAATTACCGGTGTCGCACGCATGCTACACACTTCCATCAATCTTCTGGTTTGCGGCTCTACCCCATTCACAGAATCAATCACCAATATTACACTGTCCACTGCGGTTAAGGTTCTGTAAGTATCTTCTGCGAAGTCCTTGTGACCTGGCGTATCTAATAAATTAATCAAATTGCCTTTGTATTCAAAAGACATCACCGATGTCGCCACAGAGATACCTCTTTGACGCTCAATCTCCATAAAATCCGAAGTGGCATGCTTCTTGATCTTATTGCTCTTTACAGCACCTGCAGTTTGAATGGCACCACCGAATAACAATAATTTTTCTGTCAAGGTCGTCTTACCCGCATCTGGGTGAGAGATGATGGCAAAGCTTTTTCTTCTATTTATTTCTTTTTCGTACTTCATTGTGCGTTGTTCCTTAAAATCCGTTTATATATTCAACCTTATTAAAAATGGCCCGCATTCAAAATCATTTGAAGCACGAGCCATTCTGTATTTTATTCCAAGCTAGTTAGATATCAATTGCTTCGCCATAAGCAGCAGCAGTTGCTTCCTTCAAGCCTTCACTCATTGTTGGGTGTGGATGAATTGCATTTAAAATTTCATGCGCAGTGGTTTCTAATTTACGAGCTACCACAGCTTCAGCAATCATTTCAGTTACATGCATACCAATCATATGACATCCTAAGAACTCACCATATTTTGCATCAAAGATTACTTTCACAAAACCTTCAGTCGCACCCGCTGCAGAAGCTTTACCGCTTGCTACAAATGGGAACTTACCAACTTTGATTTCATATCCTGCTTCCTTCGCTGCTTTTTCTGTATAGCCTACGCTAGAGATTTCAGGAATACAGTAAGTACATCCTGGAACGTTGTTGTAGTCAATACCTTCTGGCAGATGTGCATGCTTCTTTTCCATGTATGCAATATGTTCTGCAGCATTGATCCCTTCTTTTGCAGCCACATGCGCTAAGGCTTGACCAGGAGAACAATCACCAATGGCATAAATACCTGGAACAGCAGTTTGTCCAAACTTATCTACTACGACTCTTCCTTTATCTACTTTGATACCGTTTTGCTCTAATCCAATATTCTCGATATTTGCAACTACACCTGCAGCACTCAAAAGCACATCTGCTTCTAAAGTCATTGTAGTGCCATCTGATTTTTTAACCAAGGCTTTTACTCCAGCGCCAGTCGTGTCTACTGACTCAACCGATGCATTGGTCATGATCTCGATGCCTTGCTTCTTATATTGCTTCTCTAATTCTTTAGAAATATCTTCGTCTTCTACTGGAACAATTCTTGGTGCAAACTCAACAATCGTCACTTTAGTGCCCATGCTATTATAGACATACGCAAACTCAACACCTATCGCACCACTACCCACAATGATCATGCTCTTTGGTTGTTGCTCCATCACCATTGCTTCTCTGTAACCCATAACTTTCTTACCATCTTGCTTTAAGTTTGGCAATTCTCTTGAACGACCACCTGTTGCAAGGACAATATATTTTGTGTCGATGACTTGTGTTGTACCATCCGCAGCTTTTACTTCTACCTTGCCTTTTGATTGTACTTTACCGTAACCCATAATCACATCAATCTTATTCTTCTTCATTAAGAACTGAACGCCTTTACTCATTTTATCTGCTACGCCACGGCTACGCTTTACCACTGCACCAAAATCGTGGTTCACACCTGTTGTAGTGATACCATAATCTGCACTATGCTTTACATAATCATACACTTGCGCACTCTTGATCAATGCTTTGGTTGGGATACAACCCCAGTTTAAACAAACTCCACCCAAGCTTTCTTTTTCAATCACAGCCACTTTTAAGCCTAATTGAGAAGCGCGAATAGCAGCAGGATATCCACCAGGACCACTACCAATAACGATTACGTCGTATGCCATATAGTTCTATTTTAAGTGTTTATTAGGGTGCAAAAATACCCCCAAAAAAGCAAATGAAAAAACAAATAACCAACTATTCAAAGAAAACACGCACCATCTGGAAAAACCACTTATTGTCGTTCGGACGTTGCTTACTGGACTGGTTTTCGTCGTATTTACTCAAACCAAATAAACCCGCCATATTACCCCCTCTCACTGCGATCTCTAAATACCCAGCAGAGTTAAACCAAGCCATCTTATCGGCCACAGGGACAGATCCGTAGTTTTGACTCAATGCTTCTATGGTCTCATTTCGGGTAAACACAATCTTAAAGGACCTGCCCTTGGCATGAAAATCAAACTCCTCCTTCCGAATATTCACCACCACATTCTCAAACTGATCGATGAATAAAATTTGTCCCTCCATCCAATCTGGCCCTAAAGTTGGCTGCATTGGATAGATTTCTTGAATCGTATCGGTTCTCTCCCCCGCTTCCTCTAAACTGCCAGAAGCAAAGAAATACGCAATGGCTTCTACCATGCGCTCGGTCATTTGAATGAATGTGCCCGCCCCTTTACAATCGATCCTGACAATTTCCTTTGGCTTCAAACCCAACATCATGGTTAAAAAACCATTGTCAGGTGTGATAAAAAAATGCCCATTGTACTGGGCAAATAATAAATGATCCGAAGGAAACTGAAAGGCATTCACCATCACCACATGAACGGTGCCTGCTGGATAATACTTTGCTGCATTGTTGAAAATATAGGCCCCTTGTTGGTAATTCTTACTAGATAAATAGTGCGTGATATCTGCAATCACACAACCTGGAATCATTGACAATATCTGCCCTTTAACAGCACCAATGATAAAATCCTCTTGGCCAATATCCGATGTTAAAGTTATTAATGGCATATTTAATCTTAAACGAAAAAATAAGTCCTTTATTTTATGGTTAAGCCCTATTTTTTAAATGAGTATCAATACTTTAAAGCAATTGCCCCTATTTAACAAGCTGTCCGTTTTTAAAGAAAAAATTGAAAGTCAGCTTATCCGCCAAACCCGGAAAAAATTTATTCATAAAAACAGCACGGTTGCCTGTAAAAGTCAGTACCAAGGTACGTTTGCGTTTTTCAATCGCATGGATGATATGGCCCGCACATTCCTCGGAAGACATCATCACACCTTCGTCCATCGGCGACTCGCCTTGTGATTTTGCATCCTTATTCAAGGCAGCATTGCGGATATTGGAACTTGTAAAGCCTGGACAAACCCACATCACATGGGTGCCAGTATGCAATAATTCGGTCTTAATGGATTCCAGCCATCCATTTAAGGCAAATTTAGACGCAGAATAGCCACTTCTTCCAGGTAACCCTCGATACCCTGCTATAGAAGATACGCCCACAATCACTCCCTTTTGCTTCAAGATGGCCGGCAAAGCCGCCTTAGTGGTGTAGACCGTGCCCCAAAAGTTGATATCCATCACTTGCTTCAAGGTTTCGGTGGTAGTTTCCGTGATCAATGCCCTCATGCTGATTCCAGCATTATTAATTAGCACATCAATCTGCCCCCAAGTACTTATAACATCTGCGATAAATTGTGCACATTCTTCTTCTTTACTAACATCTAAACCTTTCAAAAACAAAGATGCACCTGGATGCTGCACTTGCAATTGATTTAATTTATCCTGACTTCTTCCGCAGGTAGCCACTTTAGCACCCAAGGCTAAAAACTGCTCTACCAAAGCCTTTCCGATGCCATCGGACCCACCTGTTATGACCACTACTTGATTATTGAATACAGACATAAAAATGTGTTTGTACAAAAGTAATTGTTATTTGAAGATGAACCACTTAGGAGCTATTTTGGGGAAATAAAGTTCCCTTTTTATTTGTTTTAATTCAATTAATCCCTATTTTTGCACTCCTCAAAAGGGAAACGGGTTAGAATTGGTAGCTCAGTTGGTAGAGCAATACACTTTTAATGTATGGGCCCTGGGTTCGAGTCCCAGCCAGTTCACAAAGCTTGTCACGA
>JBILIU010000094.1:0-4920 GCA_044368905.1 Sediminibacterium sp.
TGAGTACAGAAAAAATCGCTATCAATCGTGCAGCAGGCGCTGCATTTTTAGCAGAAAACGCAAAAAGACCAGGTGTGGTTCGTTTAAGCAATGGCTTACAATATGAAGTAATGGTTGCTGGTACAGATACCACAAAGCCTACTTTAAAAAACACAGTTAAATGTCATTACCATGGCACTTTAATCAGTGGAGAAATTTTTGACAGTTCAGTAAATAGAGGCGAGCCAATTAGTTTCCCTTTAAATGGAGTAATTAAAGGATGGCAGGAAGCTTTACAGTTGATGACTGTTGGAAGTAAGTGGAAATTATTCATTCCTTCTGAATTGGCTTATGGCGAACGTTCTGCTGGACCAGTGATTGGACCAGGATCTACTTTGATTTTTGAAGTGGAGTTATTGGGTATACAATAATATTTGTACTACATCATTTATAATACAATACACTTCACATCTACTTGTGGAGTGTATTTTGTTTCATAGCCTTTTCAATTTTTATTATGCAAAAGATTTTTGTAATCATCCTTCTTGGTATAAGCGCATTTGCTTGTACGCCAAACAATGTAAAAACAAGTGCGACGATTGGTCAACAGATTGATAGTGCAGGTATGCAAGGTAGTTTTGCTTTGATGGAAAATAGTAGCGAAGCTTTTACTGTTTTTAATTTATCCGCCTACAAGGATTCTGGCTATGCGCCTTTGAATACATTTTTTGCTTTACCGATATTAATTGGTTTTGATCAAGGTCAACTTAATGCAGACACCAATACTTGGGTATCGCTAGATTCTTCTATGTATTATCAGCAATTAGTGCAACAAATTGGAAGAACGACCATTTTACAAGAAATTGATTCTATTCATTATGGTAAAGGCATTGTAAGTGCGAATATGGATGGTTTTTGGAAGGATGAATCCTTATTGATCACTGCAGACGAACAACTTGGTTTTATCAAAAGATTGTATTTTAAAGGATTGCCTTTTCAAAAACGTAGCCAAGAGCTTTTTAAAAAAATGATTTTAAAAGAGCAGAACTCTAATTATCAATTAAGTTATTTAGTGGCTACTGATACTGCGCTTGGTAATCAAGCTTGGGTATTAGGGTACATCGAAGAAAACTTACATCCTTATTTCTTTGTCTTGCATACAAGTGCAACAGATGGCAAGGATCTTAAGAACAGAAATGTTAATTTATTAAAATCTATATTGATTAAAGAAGGCTTCTTCAAAGGAGTTCGTTAAATTTAATCTCTATTCATTATTATAAGCAAGCTTTATGCAATACTATTCTGAATCATTGACATCTTATAAGCGCATCCAAACAAGACCTGTTAAAGTGGGGGATTTAATCATTGGCGGAGGACATCCAATTCGTGTTCAAACCATGACCACCACAGACACCATGGATACGGATGCGACTGTTGCACAAGTTATTCGTTGTATTGAAGCTGGTGCAGAATTGGTTCGTGTAACAGCCCCCAGTAAAAAAGAAGCAGAAAATTTAGCGAATATCAAAGCGATTCTTCATTCAAAAGGATATACTACACCGCTGGTTGCGGATATTCACTTCACGCCCAATGCAGCAGAAATTGCAGCAAGAATCGTAGAAAAAGTGAGAGTGAATCCAGGAAATTATGTTGACAAAAAGAAGTTTGAACAAATAGATTATACCGATGCGGAATATGTTGAAGAAATTGAACGCATTAGAGAAAGATTTTCACCCTTGGTGCTTATTTGTAAAGAACAAGGTACTGCAATGCGCATTGGCACCAACCATGGTTCATTAAGCGATCGAATCATGAGTCGATATGGCGATACAGCCATTGGGATGGTGGAAAGTGCCATGGAGTTTTTAAGAATTGCGAGAAGTTTGGATTACCACCAAATTATTTTGAGTATGAAATCAAGCAATCCTCAAGTGATGGTGCAAGCTTATCGATTATTGATTCAACAAATGCAACAAGAGTTCAATGAATTATATCCTTTGCACTTAGGCGTAACAGAAGCTGGTGATGGAGAGGACGGAAGAATTAAAAGCGCGATTGGTATTGGTACCTTATTAGAAGATGGTATTGGTGATACGATTAGAGTGAGTTTAACAGAAGACCCTGAATTGGAAATTCCAGTATGTTTGGACTTAGTTAAAAGATACAATCAGTTGTCAGAAGTGAATAAAGCAATGGTGCCCGAATTGACACAGTTGCCTTATAGTCCTTTTGAATATGCAAGACGCAGCACAACAGCTGTTAAAAATATTGGTGGTAAACAAGTGCCTGTGGTGATTGCAGACTTAAGCCATCTTTCTACTATTCAAACAACCGATTTAGTTGCGATTGGATATACCTATGATGCAACTACCGATAAATGGGCAATATCAGATGCTGCCGCAGATTATGTTTTTATTGGCAATCAACCTTTAGATTTTAATTTGCCTGGAACCCTTAGCATTGTAGCAACGCCCGCGGTTTGCGCACTAGCCAATAATACCGAAAAGTACCATCCAATCATAGATGCCGCTTCTTTTATCGCTTTGGATGCAAAACATCCCCAACTTAATTTTGTACAAATAGATTGTTACAGTGATCTTTCACCTATTGCAGATGAATTATTATTACAAATTGCAAAAGATCCTTCTGTGGTGTTATGCTTGAGTAGTCAATGTAATAATGCCATGCAAGCTGTGAGAAGAATGGCTATCAAGTTGATGCAATTAGATATTCGTCAGCCTATTATTTTAGTCACGGATAGTGCATGGAAAACCACGGACGAACATTTAATTCATTTCGCTATTGAAACCGGCGCATTGTTATTAGAAGGGATTGGAGATGGTATTTGTTTGGGATTGAGCAAGGATGCATATGATGCAAGTGTGCATGGATCGAATGTATCTGGCCGTAATTATTTTAACAATGCAAGCATCGAACAATTATTAAATACAACCGCATTCGGTATTTTACAAGCAACTAGAACTAGGATTTCTAAAACTGAATATATTTCATGCCCAAGTTGTGGTAGGACTTTGTTTGAGCTACAAGAAACAACGGCTAAAATTAGAGCAGTGACCAATCATTTAAAAGGGTTGAAAATTGCTATCATGGGCTGTATTGTGAATGGTCCTGGTGAAATGGCAGACGCTGATTTTGGTTATGTGGGAAGTGGGGTAGGCAAGATTACTTTATACAAAGGCAAAGAAGTAATGAAGCGTAATATCGATAGCAATGTGGCAGTAGATGAATTAATATTATTACTTAAAGAACACAATGCTTGGATTGAGCCAAGTAAATAATCATTTTATGTATTCCATTATCTATGCAATTTTTTATTTGATCTCATTGATTCCATGGCCTGTGGTATACCTATTAAGTGATGGGGTGGCTTTTTTATTGAGGAAAATTTTAAAATATAGACTGGATGTGGTGCATCATAATTTAGCCATTGCTTTTCCAAATAAAACCATCCAAGAGCGTCATCAAATTGCAAAAGCATTTTACCAAAAATTTGCAGACTCGTTTTTTGAGACTATTAAGTTGATCTCTATGTCTGATGCAAGTTTTAACAAGCGATTCACATCCAATGCAGAAGTGCTGAATGACTTATATCCTACAGGGCAGAATGTGCAAATTATGGCGGGACATTTTTTCAATTGGGAATTTGCCAATTGGGGTGCAGCTAAATATGGCAAATATCCTTTTATAGGTGTGTATATGCCATTAAGTAATCGATTTTTTGATCGTTTAATTTTAGATATGCGCAAAAGATATGGAAGCATCATGATTCCTGCTACTAATTTTAAAAATCAATTCCATCAATATGCTAGTAGCGGAAAATATGCCATGGCGCTGGCGGCAGACCAAAATCCAGGCAATCCTAAATCTGCTTTTTGGATTCCATTTTTTGGGCAATTGACGCCATTTGTGAAAGGTCCAGAGAAAGGCGCTAAACTAAATAATACGGCTCAAGTATTTGTTCATTTTTATAGTACTAAGCGTGGTCATTATCATTCACATTATGAACTCATGACCACAGTCCCTAATTATTTTAAAGACGGGCAATTGACCGCACTGTTTGTAAAAACCTTAGAGGATAAGATTAAAAAAGAACCTGCTAATTATTTATGGAGTCACCGTAGATGGCGCTATCCCTATGATGCAGCGACTTATGGACATTTGGTAGTGGAATAATTACGCTCATTCATTTTTTTGAATCTCCTAGATTAGTTATCCAAAAAACTTTCGGAATTAGCGTCTTTCTTGGGCGATGCAACAATAGTGAATTTATCTTTCAAAAATTCTACTGCGTCCCATCCATCCTGCACTATTCTAATATTGTGAATACCTTGTTTCTTTAATACAGAGGCTGCAAGTAATAACTGCTTGCCTAAATCGTCTATAAGATAAATATTAAAATGTTCATCTAGTTCTGACATCGCACCTGGGTCACCAAATTCAATCAATGGAAGATTGATGGAGTCTTTGATATGGGCTTGATCATACACATCTTCCGTTCGAATATCTAAAATCATTAGGTATTCGTCGAATGGGATATCCATAGCAAGTTCATCCACTTCTACTTCAATGATTAAATCTATTTTTTCTCCAGCAGCTGACCAGGTGGAAAAACCACCTTCTAAATAACCTTTCACCTGGGTATATCCTAATAATTCAAAACGTTTTATCAAGATCTCTTCGGTGCCTTGATCGCAGACCAAAATAATGGGACAATCTTGTTCAATTATTTTGAGTGCATTCAATGTTTTGATTTCGTCTAATGCGACATAGATTGATCCTGGAATATAACCTTGTAAAAATTCAGCATCAATTCGGGTATCAATAATTTGTACCGATTCATCTTGAGATAAAGATAAAAATTGAGCTAAGCTTAAAACCATATTATCCAACTAATTGTTCTACAAATTGGTTCACTTGCTC
>JBILIU010000019.1:0-18115 GCA_044368905.1 Sediminibacterium sp.
GCAATGCAAATGCACTTGTAGGTATGACCCAAAGTGGTTATACTGCATTTATGTTAAGCAGTTTCCGCCCTAGATCTCCCTTATTCATCTTCACAAAAAAACAAAGCTTAGTGAACCAATTGTCATTAAGCTGGGGTGTGAAGGCGCTCTATTATAATAAGGAAGAAAGTTTAGATGAAATTATTAAAGATCAAATCCAAGTTTTGAAAGCGCAAGGATTTGTTCATACGGGTGATGTAGTGATCAATACAGGCAGTACCCCAATTCAATTACACTTACCAACTAATATTATTAAAATCAATAAAGTTGATTAAAATTTAGGCCTCATTATTGAGGCCTTTTTATAACTTTAATATTCAAATTCACAACTCATAATTATGCTTGAATCATTTGAGAAAATTCCAGTTAAAATTTACAAAGATGTAGCCACTGGATCAAACGCAGTTGCTGCTCAAATTGCAAAATTAATTAAAGAAAAACAAGCACAAGGCCTACCATGTGTTTTGGGCATGGCGACAGGTGCTACTCCTATTTTATTGTATAAAGAATTAGTAAGATTACATAAGGAAGAAGGTCTTAGTTTTAAGAATGTAATTACTGTGAATTTGGATGAATACTACCCTATTCCAAGAGATGCCTACCAAAGTTATTGGAGTTTTATGCATCGCCATTTATTCAATCATATAGATATTGATCCAAAAAATATTCACATACCAAGTTCAGAATGGGATATGGATGAGTTAAAGGAAAAATGTGTTGCCTACGAACAAACGATCGAAAAATTAGGTGGGATAGATTTACAAATTTTAGGAATTGGTAAAAATGGGCATATTGGTTTTAACGAGCCTGGTTCTAGTTTTCACTCTAAAACAAGAGTGATACATTTAGATCAATTAACTAGAATGGCCAATGTATATGAATGGCATGATTTAAATAAAGTACCTCAATTAGCAATCACAGTAGGCATCAGTAGTATCATGAAAGCTAAAAAAATTGTATTGCTTGCATGGAGCAATAAAGCGGATATTGTTGCAAAAGCTGTGGAAGGAACGATCACAGAACAAATCCCTGCTAGTGTTTTACAAAACCATGATGACTGTACTTTTGTAATTGACGAATTAGCTGCAACAGAACTTACAAGACATAAATCACCTTGGTTAACTGGTGCGAACGATTGGACACCACAGATGATTAAAAAAGCAGTGATAGATTTAGCATTGAAATTAAATAAAACAGTCTTAAGCTTAACTTCTGATGATTATAAAGAGAACAGCTTATCTGATTTATTGGTGCTAAAAGAATCAGTGTACGATATCAATCTGCAAGTGTTTTATATGTTACGTGATTCCATCACAGGATGGCCTGGGGGTAAACCAAATGCAGTCATTCCTGCGCACCCTGAACGTAGTGAACCACATAGTAAGAAAGTATTGATTTTCTCTCCACATCCAGACGATGACATTATCAGTATGGGTGGTACATTCATGCGTTTACATGATCAAGGGCACGATGTACATGTGGCTTACCAAACCAGCGGCAATATTGCAGTTACAGATGAATTTGTGACTCGATTTTTAGATTTTGCTGTAGGATTCGAAGACCTATTTGGAATTGATAATAAAAAGAGCCAAGAGATCCTTACCAATGCAAGGGCTTTTTTATCAAACAAAGCAAGTAATCATTTAGATAGCGCCGAAATTAGAGCCATCAAAGGTTTAATTAGAAGATGTGAAGCCAAAGCTACATGTAGGTATGTGGGTATCGCAGAAAATAATTATCATTTTATGGATTTGCCTTTTTATGAAACAGGCATGATTGATAAAAAACCTTTGAGCGAAAAAGATATTGAAATTACAATGGCATTGTTACGCAAAATTCAACCACACCAAGTGTTTTGTGCAGGTGATTTAGCAGATCCTCATGGTACGCATAAAGTTTGTTTAGAGGTGGTTTTGGAAAGTATGCGTCGATTAAAAACTGCAGGTGATGCTTGGGTAAAAGATTGTTGGGTTTGGTTGTATAAAGGCGCTTGGCAAGAATGGGATATTTCTGAAATCGAGATGGCTGTTCCAATGAGCCCTGACCAGGTAATGAAAAAACGCTTTGGCATATTCATCCATCAATCTCAAAAAGACAGTGTTCCTTTCCAGGGCAGCGATTCTAGAGAGTTCTGGCAAAGAGCAGAGATACGCAACGCCAACACGGCAAATTTGTATGCTAAACTTGGTTTAACTAAGTATGCAGCAATGGAAGCCTTTGTCCGCTGGCACTATTAATTGCTGGTTTTAGAAGTTTTATTTGCCCTTTTCCTTTGGTAAAATGGTATTTTGAGGTATATTTGCACCCCTTATTGATTTGGGTTAGTAAGTGGAATGGCCCCGTAGCTCAACTGAATAGAGTATTTGACTACGGATCAAAAGGTTTCAGGTTTGAATCCTGACGGGGTCACAAAGCCCGCACGAACAGTGCGGGCTTTTTTGTACATAGACGCGAAACAAGCTCGCTTGATTTTGCGGATAGGTGCAAAAAAGCAAAAACATCAGCACAGCTGATGTTTTTAAAGGGCTTTGAGTAAGACCAAAGCGAAGAGGATGTTGCAAAGCAACCATCCAAAAAAGACCCAATCCAAGTAAAAATACCCGCCTCCATTTCAAATAATATCCTACATTTGTAAAAGTAATTACATTGTAATAACAATTATATGAAGGCAAAAATCATTAAAATAGGCAATTCTAAGGGCATCCGACTCCCCAATGAAATAATTAAAGAATATAAGCTTGACGAAGAAGTTACACTAGAACTTCGTGAGGACTGTATTGTAATTAAACCTGTCGAGTTAGATCCAAGAGCAGGATGGGATGAAATCTATAAAAAAATGGAACATACCCTTACACAAGAAGATAAAGATTGGATGGAATTTGAAAATGAATTTGATGAGGAGGACTGGACATGGTAGTTTTAAAGAACGAAGTTTGGATGACCAAACTAGAGCCAACTTTAGGTAGCGAGATTAACAAAACAAGGCCTTGTATTATTGTTTCACCAGATGTAGCAAACAATAATAAAAAGAGTGTAGTGATTATCCCCCTTACCTCTAAATTAAAAGATTTTCCTTCTAGAGTTAATTGTACATTTCAAAACAAAAATGGGCAAATTGTGATAGATCAAATTAGAACTATAGATAAAATTAGACTTATTAAAAAGCTTGGTACCATTGACGATGCCACAAGTAAAAAAGTATATGAAATGATTAAAATTTATTTTAAATAAAATGAAACTCTCCATCTACTCCGTTGGCAAAGCCAACGAATCCTATATTAAAGAAGGCGTAGAACAATTCACTAAAAGAATTGGGCATTACTACCCTATCGACTGGCAATTAATCACCCCATCCAAACTAACCGAACCAGCACAAATTAAAAAAGCAGAAGCAGCGAGTATCTTAAAAGCAATCACCCCAACAGATGTATTAATTCTTTTAGATGAAAAAGGTAAAATGCTAAGCTCCCCCGGTCTAGCCAATTTAATCCAACAAAAAGCCAATCAAAGTGCACAAAAAATCATTTTCCTAATTGGAGGTGCCTATGGTGTGGATGAAACCATACAGCAAAGAGCCAATTTCACCTGGAGCATATCTGATCTCGTTTTCCCACATATGCTCGTTCGATTGATACTTGCCGAACAAATCTACCGTGCTTGTAGTATCTTAGCCAACGAAAAATACCACCACGAATAATGAGCATAACTTTATATATCACAGTCGTTACAGTCATTGTATCCGTCTTAGCATTTTACAATGCAGCACTCATGGATAAATTAATTTTCCACCCCTATTCCGTAGGTAGAGACAATGAGTGGTATCGTTTTATTAGTTGCGGATTCATCCATGCCGATTTTATGCACTTAGCATTTAACATGTTCTCCTTTTATATGTTTGGAGATTATGTAGAGCAATATTTTAATATGCTCTTTGGTCAAAATGGAAAACTACTTTATTTATTTTTATACTTATCGGCCTTAGCGGTATGTTTAATTCCAACCTACCTTCAACAAAAAGACCGTTACAATTACAATAGTTTAGGTGCATCTGGAGCTGTATCTGCCATTGTGTTTGCAGGTATCTTTTTAATGCCTACCATTCAAATTGGCTTTTTCATTATCCCTCCCATCATTCCTGGATTTATATTTGGCCCCATCTATTTAGGGATTACAGCTTATTTAGCAAAGCAAGGACAAGGCGGCATCAACCATAGTGCGCATCTTTGGGGATCGCTTTACGGAGTTGTATTCTTGATAGTTGCTGCTTACTTTATTGCACAGTTTAATGTAGTCGCAAGCTTTATAGAACAGATTAGGATTTACTTAGGAATGTAATCTTAACAACACGTTTTGTTTGTGGTGTGATTTTAAAACGATCATCTATACGTTGACCTACTACCCATGTAATTTTGCTATCAGAACAAAGTACAGTTGTCCTTGACTTGATTGCTGGACTTAATTTTAAGTTACCCAAAAAATGATTGAGTTTCTTTTTCTTACGCAGCCCTAATGGATAAAAATAATCTGTCGCAACCCATGAACGATTTAATAAAGGCCAACTTAATAGATCCGCATCCAAATAAGCCATGTTAACACTGGTGTCTACTTTAAGTACTTCCATGTTGTCTATCCATTCCAATTGCAATTTCCCAAATAAGGTATCCACAATCAATTGATCTTTTGAAATGGTCTCATATACTTTGTCTTCTTGGTTGGATACAATTTGAATTTGGTTATCCCATTTAATCAATCGATGGGTAGCAGATGCTATAAACGCACCCTTATTCGCACCAGCGATTTTATGCATCTCTTTTAATTGTGTGGCTTTAAATCCGTATGCTTGCACCAATCCCCAGATATAAGTGGCATTGCCTTTCAATTGATTCCATTTTGATAACTCTATCGTTGGAATCCCTTTAGGAAGACTGATATGTTTTTTCCAATAGGCTGAAACCGAAGCATCTACAATGGCTTCTGCTTCTTTTAATCTCAAAATGGTATCCAGTACTTGTTGATTGACATTTGGATAAATCGTTTCCATCTGTGGAATCAATTGATTACGGATTAAATTTCTGGTGTAATCATTTTTTAAATTAGAACTATCTTCTACAAAGGCTAGTCCGTTTAATTTTGCAAAATCTTTGATACTTGCTTTACTAAATGGCAGTAATGGTCTAATTAAATCAATATGATCTGTGCCGAGTGGATTTTGTTGATGTGTTCTAATTGCTGGAATCCCAGTCAATCCATGCAAGCCTGTGCCTCTGAAAAATTGCATGAGTACCGTCTCTACTTGGTCATCTGCATGGTGTGCCGTAAGCAAAACCACTTTATCTTTCGCTTGAACATCCATTTCCTTGATCAAACTTTCAAACCAAGCATATCTAATTTCTCTAGCAGCTTGTTGGATGCCCATTTTATATTGTTCCGCAAAAGACAATGTATCAAATCGTTTTGTCAAAAAAGGCATGCTCATTTTTGTGGCAAATGCTTGCACAAAACTTTCGTCCCTGTTACTTTCATCTCCTCTTAATTGAAAATTCGCATGTGCGATGGAACAATTTGCACCCATTTGCTGCATCAATGCTGCAAGCACCATACTGTCCACGCCACCACTCACTGCAATGATAAAATGCGTGTTGTGGGTAGGGATACCTGGAAAAGTAGTTGCCCAATGGCTTTTAAATTGTTCCAAGTCCAATAACATCGTTGCTGTTTAAATTATTTCTTTTGTTCCTTCGCCCAAGTGTCTTTAAGGGTCACCGTTCTATTGAATACCAACTTGTCTTTTGTACTATTGGTATCCTGATAAAAATAGCCTTTTCTTAAAAATTGGAAGCGCGCTTCTAATGCATCATTCAACAATGCGGGCTCTCCCCAAGCAGTTGTTACGGTATGCAATGAATGTGGATTGATATAAGATTTAAAATCACCTTCAGCACTACTTGGGTCTTCCACATTGAACAAACGATCATACTCGTTTAATTCAACCGGAATAGCATGCTTCGCACTTACCCAATGCAGTGTGCCTTTTACATGAATACCCGATGTGTCTGAACCTGATTTAGAATTAGGAAAATATTTTGCATAGACGGTCGTTACTTTTCCGTCGGCATCTTTATCAAAACCTTCACATTCGATAATGTAAGCACTCTTTAATCTCACTGACAATCCTGGCCCTAATCTAAAATATTTTTTAGTTGGTTCTTCCATAAAATCATCCGCTTGAATCCATAATTCCTTACTAAAAGGAACAGGTCTTGTGCCGCCATTTGGATCTTCTGGATTGTTTTCTGAATCTAATATTTCTTCGGCTTGCTCGTAGTTGGTAATGATTAATTTAATTGGATCAGTCACCACCATTCTTCTTTGTGCAATTTTATTCAAATGCTCACGAACACAAAATTCTAGTAAACTAAAATCAATGATATTTTCTCTCTTGGCAATCCCTATACGATCACAGAAATCACGAATACTTTCTGCAGTATAGCCTCTTCTGCGCATACCACTGATGGTAGGCATCCTTGGATCATCCCAACTTTGCACATGTCCTTCTTGCACCAACTGTAATAATTTACGTTTACTCATAACCGTATACGTCATATTCAAACGCGCAAATTCATATTGATGCGATGGGAAGATGCCTAATTGTTCGATACACCAATCATATAAAGCCCTGTGTGGGATAAATTCTAGGGTGCAGATAGAATGGGTAATATTTTCGATAGAATCACTTTGTCCATGGGCAAAATCGTACATTGGATAAATGCACCATTGGTCTCCTGTGCGGTGGTGATGTGCTTTTTTAATGCGATATAACAAAGGATCACGCATATGCATATTGGGACTTGCTAAATCAATTTTAGCGCGCAATACTTTTTCGCCATCATTGTACTTTCCTGCTTTCATTGCAGCAAACAATTCTATGTTCTCTTGTATGCTTCTATTTCTAAAAGCATTTCCTGTTCCAGGCTGGGTAGGTGTGCCTTTTTGTTGTGCAATTTCCTCGGCAGAACTGTCATCCACATAAGCCAATCCTTTTTCAATCAATTGAACAGCGAAAGCATATAATTGATCAAAATAATCAGACGCATAACATTCTTTGATCCAATTAAAACCCAACCATTTTAAGTCGGCCTTGATACTTTCTACATATTCAGTGTCTTCTGTAACTGGATTGGTGTCATCAAATCTTAAATTCGTCGCACCCCCAAATGTTTCAGCAAGGCCAAAATTTAAACAAATACTTTTTGCATGACCAATATGTAAATAACCATTCGGCTCTGGAGGGAACCTAGTCAATATACTTTTGTGTTTCCCGGTTGCAAGGTCTTGGGAAATGATTTCTTCAATAAAATTTAAACTTTTTTCGTCGCTCATAGGATAGTATCTATTCGAGTAAAGGTACAAAAACCTGCCCCAAAAACCTATCCCATTTTAGTATTGTAAATTACCCCTTTGTGCCATATACTTTTTGTACTTCTAAGACCAATTTTTCAATCTCTTGGTCATCCCCATTTGGGCTATAGGGTTGCTTTAAACTACTTCCAAAGACAAAGGCAACGGTTTGCCATAAACCAGCATTCAATCCCCCTTTGTATTCCTTGATTAACTGGTAACAATTATTACCCGTTTCTCGATTGATTAACTTCATAAGAACCTTACCTTGATAAACAGATAAATTGGTCACCTTATCCGCAAAATCCCTTTTCAATTCTTTTTCTCTAGACTTAATTATCTGCTTTCTTAATTTTTCATCCTGTACACCTGCCAATTGTGCATTCACTGATCGTATGACTTTACTTGCTGTTACAGCATATGGATAAGTCACATACACCGCATTGCGCAATCTTGTCCAATTTTTCCAGTAGTTTTTTAAAGCATTTGTTTGAACAGCAGACACCATCACTGTAGGCAACCAAGACTGAGGAATGGTATCTCCCTCTGGTGTAATATAAGCCTCCACCCTTACTGTATCATACTGACTCGTTTGTGCAAAAAGCTGCTTTGGCAAGCTTGTTGTCAAGACGATTAGTAGTATACAAAAAATGGTTCTCATATTCATTGATACTCTAAGATACAAAAAGTAACCCTATTTCTTAAATCGATAATAAGCTCCCATCATAAAACCAATGGTCGTCACAATGACCCCCAACCATAACAAATTGATCCATGGGAATTCATAGACTTTTAAAGTAATGAGATTGGTTAGGGCAGTCGACTCTTTCACCCCAATTTCTAAAATGCCTTTTTCTTGGTCAATGACTTTATTAAAACTCAATACTAAATTTTGCGCCTTCACTGTATCCACTTTTGAAGTTAGGTTCAAGCCTTCCAATAAAATACCTGGTTCTGCCACGTACTTTAATCCTTCTTTTGAAACTACATTCAATTGCAATCTTAATTCGTTCACACCAACAGGTCGATCCCCAGGAGGATTGACATTCACTTTCTCTAGTTTAATATATCCATTGCTATAAAAAATAGAATCACCTACAGTAATATTAACAGGCTTAAAACTTGTAGTATCTTCTTCTGTATGGTCTTGGAATGAAGTCACGTACACAAAAATGTCTTTGTGCAAATAATGCTTTGAAGATGGATTGGCAGAGAATCCTTCCATACCCTTGTTGTTTTTTAATACATCTGGATATAAATTAAAAGTCTCTCCTGTTTTCTTTTCTTTAAAATTCAATTCAAAATATCTTTTTCCTAAAGCATCAAAAGTGTCTCTTACATAAGTCACGTTGTATTTACCCATATCGGTTTCGATGGTCTCAAATAAAGTCAGGTTTTCTCTTGGGTCGCCTACTGGACTATTTTTCTGGGTGGAGTCCACTCTCAAAGGACTTATCCCTGTTGTATTGTAGCTCAAGGTGGTTTTGTTGGCTGAAGAAATAAAAATACCTGCCAAGACCAAACCAAACCCAATATGTCCAATGGATGAACTTGCTGATTTTAATTTTCCTTTAAGTACTACAGACCAATAAGCAATATTTCCAACGATCGCAAAAACAGAAGTCACTATAGCAATATAAATAGCACCTAAGAATCCTGCGCCTTTGTCATCGTAAGCAACGCCAACAAAAACAAAAATGACAGCACTAATTATGATAGTGATGATCAGTGGCCAGATCATTTGTTTTTTGAAATAAGCCAATGGCGTTGTTTTGTATTTCAAAAACTGACCGATTGCTGTCAATGTACCAATGATGATGGCTACAAATATTTGCACCTGGTTGTGTGCAAATTCTGGATCTTCTGGTGGTGCAATTTTAGTATCGAATATTTTATTGAACACCGGTGTAGAAGTCTTTAGAATAATCACCACTGCAGAAAGCACTAACACCAAAGAACCAATCAACATCCAAAATTCCCTGCTATCAATTGCATCCTCCTTCACAGGTTCTAGCATTTGTTTGTATCGAACAAAATATAAAACAAAGAAAGGAATCACAAAGATGAATAAGAAAAATAACAACTGTCCATTCATCCCTAAATCGGTGAATGCATGTACAGAAGTATCTCCCAAAATGCCACTTCGAGTTAAGAAAGTAGAATACACAATTAATAAAAAGCTAATTCCAAGGAATAAATAAGTGGCTTTTAAACTTGCGCCTGTTCTAGTATAAATCATGGCCGTATGAATACCCGCCACTAAAGTCAACCACGGCACTAAAGAGGCATTCTCTACTGGATCCCATGCCCAATAACCACCAAAAGTCAAACTCTCATAAGCCCAGGCAGCGCCCATCATAATACCTAAGCCGAGTATTCCTGCAGAAAAATTAGCCCAAGGTAATGCAGATTTAACCCAGTTATGTTCTTTCTTTAATAAGCCTGCTACTGCGTAAGCAAATGGCACGATGGTGGATGCAAATCCTAAAAATAAAATCGGCGGATGTATCACCATCCAATAATTCTGTAATAAAGTATTTAAGCCTGTGCCATCTTTTAATAATTGCACATAATCTGGTCTGGATAATATAGGCCAATCCATTTCATGTCTCAATAATATAAATGGACTAGATCCAATTTTTACATCAAATACATATAAGCCAATCACCATGGAAGCAAGCATTAACTGCGCAAAGCTAATCACCATCATTACCCCAGCTTCATGTGCATTGGCACGCTTAATCAAAATCAAACCCAACACTGCATGCCAAAAACTCCACAATAAAAAACTGCCTTCCTGTCCTTCCCAAAAACAACTCAATAAATATTCAAAGGGCAAGTTTTTATCGCTATGTGTATAAGCATATTTATACTCAAACAAATGATTGTAAATCACATAAAACAAGACCACAAAACTTCCAACCACTGTCAAAGCCTCAATGACAAAAGCAGTCCTTGCTAATTTTTTCCAACTCGCTTCTACCACCATTTCTTTAGCATAAAATGCTTTAGCAAAAGAAAATGTAGCCACCAAAGAAGCTACAAAAGATAAGATGGATAAAAAATAACCTATTTGACCAGGTAACAAATGTTCCCCTATAAACTCAGTTGGCTGCATGTTGTAATTTTGATTAGTTGGTAATGGTTACCGGTTGCTCTTTCATTGCATCTGGATTGTCCTTGTATTTGGACGGACATTTCATCACAATTGAGCTGCATTCAAATGCATCTCCTTGAACTCGTCCCTTTAATACCAAACGTTCTGATTTTTCCATATCGGTGGGCATGGTATTGCGATAAACCACGGCTATTTTACCCCCTAAGCTATCTTCTACGTTAAACTTTAATAAATTCGGGTCTTTTACTGGATCGTATTGAACAGGCACAGATTTATCCATTTTTACGATCAAATTCACATATTTCCCTTCTTTTTGCTTTGCTGAAGCAACTGTTTCATAGCTACTTAAATCGCCTGTATAGCTTATTAACACTACAATTGCTGCAGCAATTAAGACCAATAAAATAAGATGTGTTTTCTTCATACCGCAAAGTTAACTAAATGGCCTTAAATTGCATCAAATTTTACGCATCTCATAAACTTCAATTATGCGCCTTTTTGACTATATCATTGTTTGCAAAAGTCCCGATTTCAAGAACGTAGACCGTGTCAGTCAATTGATGCTTCTGATCACCCTAATGGCACTTTCTTATGCACTCTATGCGGGCTTATATCCAAGTCCTGCCCTTTTAATTGCCATCATGACTTCCGTGGCTAGTTGGTGGATATTTTGCGTTTACCAGAAGATAAAAGGAGGCGTCCCTTATTACCGATTAGGTTTGGTATTTGCTTCATGGGGATGGTTTCTACTACCAAACGCTTTGTTGATAGCTGGCGTGTTCCTTATTGCAGCGCTTTTTGAGCGTCAAGTGAAATTTCCATATGAATTAGCGGTAGACCCTGCTGGTGTCTTAGTAAACACCTTCCCAAAAAAATTATACCCATGGGCAGAAATCAATAATATGCTGATTAAAGACGATTTTATTACAATCGATTTCAAGAACAATAAATTGATCCAAAAACAAATCAATGAGCCTGTCACTGAAACAATCAAAAATGAATTCAACGCTTTTTGCGCCGAGCATCTAGCTAAAACCAACTAATTATGGCATTAACAGAGTCCCCTTATTTATTGTATTCTGACGGCGAAGGCAACATCTTTGAAGATGAGACCTTATATGTAGTAGGCAGGGCTGGATGGGATGCCTATCCCATTCCAGAGGAAGACTGGATCCCCTTACCAGAAGGTGGAAGCTTGTATGAATTACCAGGCCGAAGAGGGATTGGTATTGATGTAGATAGTGGTGAAATGCGTTTATGTGAAAAAGGATGGGCAGTTGCTGCCTTTATCCCTCCTGCGCATACAGGATTGTATATCGCCGCTTATGAGTCTTTACCTGAAGCCCCATTGTTGCCCTTATTCTGTTATACCGCTGTAGGTTGGTTAGATGGTATCAATTATGTACCTGCTGTTAGAATCGAACAAGATATTCGCCAAGATTGTGAAGGCTATGACCAAGAAACGATTGACTATGGCGCAGCACATTTATTAAAAACATATGGCGAGAATAGATTGGTGCAACACCTGATGCAAAACTGTTGTATGACCTATCATTGTCCTGCAGCAAGAAATTTTGCGATGGGCAGATGGGAATGTCCAATTCCTATTTCACCAGCTTGTAATGCGAATTGCATTGGATGTATTTCCTTCCAACCAATCGAGGAAGAAATTGTTTCCAACCAAGAACGATTGTCTTTTAAACCAACTGCTGCCGAAGTGGTAGAATATACGGTGCCACATTTAATGTCGGCACCATTCCCAATTGTAAGCTTTGGCCAAGGTTGTGAGGGTGAACCTTTATTAATGTGGGAGACGATCAAAGAAGCGATTATTGAAATCAGAAAACATACAGATAAAGGCAGTATCAATATCAATTCAAATGGTTCTAATCCTGTTGCAGTCGCTGCATTGGCTGCTGTTGGCTTGGATAGTTTAAGAGTCAGTACGAATTCTGCAAGACCTGAAATTTACAATGCTTATTACCGACCAAACAATTACACTTTCCAAGATATTGTTGAAAGTTTAAAAGTCATGTCTGCCGCAGGCAAATGGACAAGCATCAATTATTTTGTTTTCCCTGGTATGACAGATACTGTTTCAGAATATGAAGCACTTAGACAATTGATCAAAGACACTGGATTGAAAATGATTCAATGGCGTAATTTCAATATTGACCCTGATTGGTACCTTGGAAAGATTGGTGTGACCGAACCAGGAGAGATCATGGGCGTAAAACAAATGATGGAATTAATTAGAGAAGAATTTCCTGATTTAAAATTTGGCTATTTTAATCCTCCTATTGAACGTATCAAAGGAGATTATACGACTGAATTTGCACATCATTAATATGGATCAATTTTGAAAAGACATTACAACAAAGAAGTTCAAATAGGCACGATACTTGCCATTACTGCATGTATCATCTGGTCAGGAAATTTTATTGTTTCTAGGTATGCAATTCAATTGGCTGGCCCAATTAGTCTTGCATTTTTTAGATGGTCTATTGCAACTATTACCATGCTTCCCTTTGCGATCAATAACTTCAAAAGAGAAAAGCAATTGTTCAAAAACAATTTTAGTTATTTTTTCTGGATGGCACTGGTGGGTGTTGCTTTATACAATACGATGATCTACCAAGCTGGACATTCCACCACAGCCATCAATATGGCATTGTTTGGATCAACGATTCATCCAATTGTTGCTACTTTATTGGCAGCATGGCTAGTGCAAGAAAAATTGAATTGGAAAAGTATCGCAGGAATTATTTTAGGCATTATTGGGATTTTAGTTTTATTAAGTAAAGGCGACCTTAATACTTTGCTGCGTTTTCAAATTGCAACAGGTGACTTATGGATGATAGGTGCCGGATTATGTTTTGGAACTTATAATGTATTTGTTCGTAAAAAACCAATTGGTATTTCAAACAATAGTTTTTTACTTGTGCTTTTTGCGATTGGTACTATTTTATTATGCCCATTTGCAATTTATGAAATGAATTACATCCAACCCGTTCATTTTAACAAACAGTTTTTGTTGATTATTTTATATTTAGGAATCGGCAATTCCACTATCGCTTATTTATTATGGAATAATGCTATTCACAGAATGGGATCTGCAAAGACGGCCTTATTTGGTACTTTAATTCCATTTCTGAGTTCTATTGAAGCACTCTTTATTTTAAATGAACAATTTAATATTTTTCAAATCATTAGTGGTGTGATTATTGTCTCTGGAATCGTGATCAACACCTGGCCATCAAAAATAAAGCATGGAGCTTAGTACGATTCTATTTTTATGTTTGATTGCCTTTTTAGCAGGCTATGTAGACGCTGTAGTGGGCGGTGGTGGATTAATCCAAGTTCCTGCGGGATTGATTATGATGCCGACGCAAGCAGTATCAACAGTCATTGGCACACTTAAAGTACCTTCTTTCATTGGGACTTGTTTTGCGACCTATCAATATTTACAAAGAGTTAAAATTCCACTTTTAAGAATCCTTTTTTTTACAAGCATCGCATTTACAGCCGCTTTTTCTGGTTCTTTATTACTCACTAGAATGAGTAGTCAGTTTATGAAACCAGTCATCTTTTTTGTATTACTTGTAATGGCCATCTATACATTTACAAAAAAAGACCTTGGTCAATCTTTACAAAAAGAGGATATAAAGTATGCTACACTCAAAGGCGTCATGATTTGTCTTTTCATTGGATTTTATGACGGCTTCATTGGTCCTGGTGCTGGAAGTTTATTTGTATTGGCATTTATATCCATTTTGGGATACGACTTCTTACATGCCAGTGCCCATGCAAAAATTGTAAACCTTGCTACCAACCTTGGATCTTTGATCTTATTCATTGGTAAGGGCGTGATCCTTTGGCCGGTAGCCATCCCTATGTCTATTTGTAATGCAGCAGGTGGATTTTTTGGTTCTAGAATGGCCTTAAAGAAGGGCAACCAATTTATTCGTAAAATTTTCTTAATAGTGATCGTAGCCACCTTGCTTAGATTGGGATATGACGTTTTTTTCCATTAATTTTAAACTATGGAATTGAGTTTTGAACAAGAAAAGAATATTAAAGCTGCAGTGTATACTGGACTAATCTGTCTTGGACTCTCATTGATTTTTTTTGTTACAAAATGGCAGGAACCCGCACCTACAGTAATTCCCCCTTTACCAGAATATATGGAAGTGAACTTAGGCAATAGCAATACAGGTGCTGGAGCAATCCCTCCTAAGAGCAAAGCTGCGCCTGCCCCAGAACAAGGTTCCACTACAAGATCCACTAAACTAGCTGCTAGTAATGCTTCAAAAATAAATACGGTTTCAAATGACCCAAGCGACGAAGCGATTCGTTCGGGCAAAGTAAAAACTGCTACAAAAAATAATCCTGTTCCGATCCCCTCTAAGCCTAAAGCTTTAATGGGAAAATATGCAGGTGGAAATGGCGCTGGTGGAAACAATCAAGACAGTTATAATGCTGTGAAAGATCAAGGCATTGCTGGTGGCAAAGGCGATCAAGGTGTGTCAAATGGATCCATCAATGGTAAAGCCTATACTGGCAGTGGCGGACCTTTTGTAACCAAAGGCGACCGAAGGGTTACAAAAACCTATTCATTTAATGGGGATGTGCCTCCTGCAACCATTTACGCAGAAATAGAAGTGAATCCAAATGGCGTTGGAAGGTTTATCCAAATTTCAAGAGGCTCCTCCTCCAATGACTCAAAATACAAAAGAGCAATTGTTGAATACTTGACAAAAATTAATTTCAATTCGGCTGATCATAGTTCAATTGTGACGGTGAAATTCAAATTTGATCTTCAATAAGCCACCCAATTTGTATGCGGTATCAAGAAACGATTGACTATTTATATGCTAGGCTACCTATGTTTAGTAGGATTGGTGCTGCTGCAATCAAACCGAATTTAGACAATACCATTGCTATTTGTAAATTTCTTGAACATCCTGAAAAGAAAATAAAAACGATACATATAGCAGGCACCAATGGTAAAGGTTCCACGAGTCATATGCTTGCATCCATTTTTCAAGAAGCTGGATATAAAACCGGATTGTACACTTCACCACATCTATATGATTTTAGAGAGCGTATCAAAGTCAATGGTCAAATGTGTAGTCAAGATTTTGTAATTGACTTTACCAATAAAATAAAACCTTGTATCGAAAAAATAGAGCCCTCTTTTTTTGAAATTACGGTGGGTATGGCTTTTGATTATTTTGCGCAAGAAAAAGTGGATATCGCTATCATTGAAACAGGTTTAGGAGGCCGACTAGACAGCACGAATGTAATTAGGCCAGAACTTTCTATCATTACCAATATTGGATTCGATCATATGGCTTTGCTTGGAAATACATTAGAAGCCATTGCATCGGAAAAAGCGGGGATCATTAAAAATGCTACCCCCGTTGTGATAGGCGTATTAGATCCTGATACAAAAAAAGTATTTGAGGACAAGGCTAGCAAAGAAAATGCACCCATTTATTTTGCAGAAGATTATATTGAATTCAAAAGTTTCCAAAACAATTGGCAGAATGCTTTATTTGAATTTAATCAACCCCTTATTCATTCATTAGACGCTCCGCTATTTCCAAAAAACTTTACCATCACTTGCGACCTTCCGGCAAAATACCAAGCTAAAAATTTAAAAGCAGTATTGGTAGCCACGCAATTGCTTTCAACCATGGGCTGGAAGCTTGCAGCGAGTAAAGTATTAAAAGGATTGTCACAGGTTAAAAAAAATAATGGCTTAATGGGCAGATGGGAATGCATTCAAGATAGCCCAAGAGTCATATTGGATGTGGCCCATAACGAACATGGTATTCATGCATTATTAGAGCAATTGGCCTCCTTACATTATCCACAATTACATATTGTTACCGGGATGGTAAAGGACAAAGATGTGCAAGCCGTGCTTCAATTACTTCCTAAAAATGCATTGTATTATTTCACACAATCTCATATTCCAAGGGCATTACCTGTCAAAGAATTGGCAGAACAAGCAGGTTCAGTTGGATTAAATGGACATTCCTTTGAAGATGTGAATATCGCTTTAGATGCTGCCATAAAAAATGCCAACCAGCAAGATTTGATCCTTGTGATTGGCAGTGTGTTTTTAGTCGCTGAAGTAGACAGAACTATATTTTTATAAAATTACCATCCTTTGTTGGCTCTTAAAGTAGTGATATGCGCTACATGATGTTTACCATGCCATGCATAGATGGCAAATAAATCCCAAAGGCTTACTTCGGCATTTCTTCCAGGATGAAATAATTTTCTTTGCCATTGCTCTTCCGTTAAACTTGCTAATAAATTAGCCCACCTTTCATGCAATGCATGCAATAAGGTCATTGAATAATTAATTGGTGTATCCAAAGCATCTGCCGTCGACACCCATTTATTTTCATCATACGCTTTTATTGTTGGTACTTCCTCGGTCAATCCTAATTTAAATCTTGCAAAGGCATTCATATGACTGTCCGCAATATGATGCACTAATTGTTGTACTGTCCATCCTCCTTCTCTATAGGGCGTGTCTAAATGTACTTTATCCAAATTCAATACAGCCATTTCCACATCTTTTGGTAAATGTCTGATCGCATTGATCCATTCGTTTTTAGTGGCTTCTGAATAAGGTTTCATTTCATACTTCCCAATGGGATACCTAGGGTCTGTTGTCATACGTTGATATTTATGCTTCTCTTAATTGTTTTCCTGTCATATGAATAAATACATCTTCCAAATTGGCCTTCTTCACTTCTTTTACTTTTTCAAATCCACTCTCCACTAATTCGTCTATCAATTGATTCGGTGAATTGATGCCAATAATTTTACCACTATCTATGATCGCAACTCTATCACATAATACTTCCGCTTCGTCCATATAATGTGTGGTGATAATAACAGTGGTGCCATTGTTTCTAATTTCTAGGATCAGGTCCCAAAGATTCCTTCTTGCTTGAGGATCTAAACCAGTGGTGGGTTCATCTAAGAAAATAATTTTTGGACGATTGATGAGTGTGGTGGCGATAGAAAATCTTTGCTTCTGTCCCCCACTCAGTTCCTTGAATTTTGCTTTTGCTTTATCTACTAAATCTACTTTAGCCAAAAGTTCCATCGGATCCATCTGCATTTGATATAATCCAACAAATAAATGTATAAGCTCAGTTAAATTCAAATTTGGATAAAACCCTGCAGTCTGCAATTGCACCCCAATGATTTTTTTAATGGCTTCTGGATCTGTATCTAAATTCATCCCGTCTACGATCACTGTCCCTCCAGATTTTTGTCTTAGGGTTTCAATGATTTCTAAAGTGGTGGATTTCCCAGCACCATTAGGCCCTAATAAGCCAAATATCTCTCCTTTATACACATCAAAACTGATGCCTCTTACTGCTTCAAAGTCGCCGTAGGACTTGGTTAAATCCTTTACCTGAATGATGGGTTCTTTCATGAATACTTGTATTAAATCGTTCTTTAGCAAAAATAACCTAACTAACTTATATTTGCCCTATCAAAATTAGCTTTATGAAGGTAGGTATTTTA
>JBILIU010000095.1:0-4838 GCA_044368905.1 Sediminibacterium sp.
TCAACAATATCTCAAAATTCATTGCAGCTGTGAAGAAAGACAAGCAATCAAAGATTTTAGTTGGAGGCAACTTAAACAAATCAAATGGTTGGTTTGTTGAGCCAACTGTGATTGATACTAAGAACGCAAAATCCCTTACGATGTGTGAAGAGATATTTGGGCCAGTATTGACTATTTACACTTACCCTGCTGCTCAATTCGAGAAGACCTTGAAATTATTGGATAGTACGTCTAAGTATGCTTTAACAGGTTCAATAATTTCTCAAGATAGAGCTTCTATTGAATTGGCTACCAATGTTCTACGTCATTCAGCTGGTAATTTTTATATCAATGATAAGCCTACTGGAGCTGTTGTTGGACAACAACCATTTGGTGGTGCAAGAGGATCTGGTACAAATGACAAAGCTGGAAGTGCTTTAAATTTATACCGATGGCTAAGTGCTAGAACAATTAAAGAAACTTTTAACCCTCCTACCGATTACAAGTATCCATTTTTAAACGAAGCATAAGGCCAAATTATAGTCTTAAAATACTATATTTGCTACTCAAAAAATAAGGACTGTGGCGCAAAAATTTTCTAAAGAAACCTATCTATATTGGTACGAATTGATGCAATTAATACGTCAGTTTGAATCAAAATCAGAGGAAATGTATAAAATGGCGGGTAAAATCCGTGGTTTTTTTCACGTTTACAATGGCCAGGAAGCAATTGCTGCAGGTTGTATGACTGCCACCAATCATGAAGATCCATTTATCACCGGTTACCGCGACCACGGTTTAGCACTTGCTAAAGGGATGAGTCCCAATGCTGCGATGGCCGAATTATATGGTAAAGCAACAGGGTGTTCTAAGGGTAAAGGTGGTAGTATGCACCTTTTTGATAAAGCAAACTACTTTTTTGGTGGACATGGTATTGTAGGTGCTCAAATTGGTACAGGTGCTGGCTTGGCATTTGCAGAACAATATAGAGGGTCTAAAAATGTGGTATTGTGTTTCTTTGGAGACGGTGCCGCAAGACAAGGTATGTTGCACGAAGTATTCAATCTTGCTATGTTATGGAAATTACCTGTTGTATTTATCTGTGAAAACAATAACTACGCCATGGGTACTTCTATCGAAAGAACAAGTAATGTGATTGATATTTATAAATTAGCGGACGCCTATGAAATGCCTTCTGATAAATTAGATGGCATGACGCCAGAAATAGTGCACGAAGGTGTTGCTAGAGCTGTTAAAAGAGCGAGAGATGGCGAAGGCCCTACTTTGTTAGAAATGAAAACCTATCGTTACAGAGGACACTCTGTATCTGATCCTCAAAAATATAGATCAAAAGACGAAGTAGAAGAATACAAGGATCAAGATCCAATCATCAAAGTTAGAAAGACCATCATAGAAAATAATTTTGCAACAGAAGCAACATTACAAGAGATTGATGAAAAAATCAATGGGATTGTAGAAGCCTCTGTAAAATTTGCTGAGGATAGTCCTTGGCCAGATGATAGCGAAGTATTGAAGGATGTATATATTGATCAAAATTATCCATTTATTGTAGACTAATTATTTTAACCAAACCATATGAGCGAATTACAAGAAGAACAATCACCAGCAACAGTAGCAATTAAAAAAATAAACCAAAAGCAAATCATTTATTTGTTTGCAGCAATCATCATTGCTGTTGTAGGCTATTTTGGTTATACAGAAGTATACCAAAAACCATTAGAAGCAAAAGCAGCTGATGCAATGTATGTTGCAGAAAAATATTTTGCGAATGATTCATCAGAATTAGTATTGAATGGTGATGGCACTAGCAAAGGTGTTCTATACATTATCAAAGAATTTAGTGGGACAAAAGCGGCTAATCTTGCAAAATATTATGCAGGTATGAGCTATTATAGATTGAAAGACTATAATAAAGCAATTGACTACTTGAAAGATTTTTCAACCAATGCAAAACAAGTTCAAGCAGTTGCCTATGGTTCTATTGGCGACGCGTATTCTGAATTAAAGAAGAACGACGAAGCAATTGAATACTACAAAAAAGCTGGAACACATTTTCCAGAGGACGAAGCTATTTCATCTGAATATTTATTCCGTGCTGCTTCATTCCTAGAGTTAAATGGTAAAAATGATGCTGCTATAGAGATCTACAAGCAAATCAAGAAAGATTACCCAAAATCTGAGAAAGGTTTTAGCATAGATAAATACATCAACAGACTACAAGTTCAACCTTAAAGGTTGCTTAAAATATTTAAAAGGCATTCTTTCTTTAAGGATGCCTTTTTATTTTATTGGAAAGAAATCCTTAATTTAGACCATGCAAGTTCAACTCTTTATACCCTGTTTTATAGATCAATTGTACCCTCAGGTTGCATTTAATACGGTTAAAATATTAGAGAAAGCTGGATGTACCGTAAAGTATAATACACAACAAACATGTTGCGGTCAGCCAGCATTTAACGCAGGATTTTGGGGTGAGTCTAAAGATGTTTGTACAAAATTTGTGCAAGACTTTGATGGCGCAGATTATATTGTAAGTCCAAGTGCAAGTTGCGCTGGGTTCATTAGAAATAATTATGGTAAACTTTTTGAAAACAATGCTTTTCAAAGTCCAGCAAAAAAAGTGGCCTCACAAATTTTTGAATTATCTGAATTCTTAGTGAAAATTTTGAATGTGACTGATCTAGGAGCAAACTTTAACGGTAAAGCAACTTACCATGACAGTTGTGCAGGACTTAGAGAATGTAATATTAAAGCAGAACCTAGAGCATTATTGAGTCAAGTGAATGGACTCGAATTAGTCGAGATGAATGACAACGAAACATGTTGTGGTTTTGGTGGAAGCTTTGCAGTTAAATATGATACCATTAGTGTGGCTATGGCGGATCAAAAAATAGATAACGCAGTTGCTACTGAAGCTGAATACATAATAAGTACAGACATGAGTTGTTTGATGCATATTGATGGGCGTATCAATCACAATGGACAAAAGATTAAAGTCATTCATTTAGCCGATGTGCTTGCAAGTGGCTATTAATTTATTTATCTATTTTCAGATCTCTATTCAACATTTTTTATGCACTATTGTTATAACAAAAATATCTTTTTATGGCCTATTGGTTAATCAAATCTGAACCTTTTAAATATTCTTGGGATCAATTCAATAAAGACAAAAGAACTTTTTGGGATGGTGTAAGAAATTATGGTGCAAGAAACAATTTAAGATCCATGAAAAAAGGAGATCTTGCATTTTGGTACCATAGCAACGAAGGCATGGAGATTGTAGGTATTGCAAAAGTGGTTAAAGAAGCATACCAAGACCCTACTACCGAAGAAACTGCATGGTTGGCAGTCGATTTTGCGCCCCATAAAAAATTAAAACACCCAGTGACTTTAGCAGATGTAAAAGCCAATACCAATTTGAAAGATATGGCATTGGTAAGATTAGGAAGACTATCTGTTCAGCCCGTTACGGATGCTGAGTGGGAAGAAGTGATGAAAATGAGCTTAGGGAAATAATATCTTTTAAAAGATCTTTTTCTGATCTTACTTCTTAGTGAAAGAATGAATAGCCAATAAATATGGCAATCACCACGCCTATTAAATCTGCAAATAACCCTGCCCAAACAGCATACCTAACTTTCTTGATGCCAACACTGCCAAAATACAAGGCAATGATATAAAAAGTGGTATCAGCTGAACCTTGAAAGATAGAAGCTAATTTACCTACAAATGAATCTGGCCCCTGTGTTTGAAATATATCAAGCATTATGCCCCTAGCGCCACTCCCACTCAATGGTTTCATAATGGCTACTGGTAGCGCGCCTACAAAATCGGTATTCATTCCAGTAAGCTGTATTAAAAAACTGATACCATTCAATACATAAACCATCGCTCCGCTATCTCTAAATACACGAATAGCAACTAACATGGCTACTAAATATGGGATGATTTTCACAATCACATCAAACCCATTCTTTGCACCTTCAATAAACGCATCAAATACAGATACTTTTTTATAGGCACCTCCTAAAATTATAGCAACCACTATCCCAATTAAAATACTTGATCCAGCGATTTTAGAAAACAATTCTTTTTGAATAGGTGAAAGACTATTGACTGCAAATAAAACAGTACCCATAAATAGCACTAGTCCCAATAACCAACTAATCAATACCCTATCCCATTTCAATTTTTGGTATACTCCAACCACAATGATCGAAGCTAATGTGGTGCCTATGGTTGCCAAAACACATGGAATAAAAATACTTGCAGCATCTAGAGAACCTGCCGCTAACCGATAGGATATAATTGTAAGCGGAATGATAGTCAATCCACTTGTGTGCAGTACCAAAAACATGATCTGTGCATTGGTTGCTTTTTCTTTCTCAGGATTTAAAGTTTGTAGGCTTTCCATGGCTTTTAAACCAAATGGCGTGGCGGCATTGTCTAAACCCAACATATTGGCACTAAAATTCATCACCATTTGCCCCATGGCAGGATGATTTTGTGGTACTTCAGGGAATAAACGACTTAAAAATGGATTCATCCATTTGGCTAATTTCTGAATGGCTCCTGCTTTTTCAGCAATATTCATCAATCCTAAAAAGAAAACCATGGTTCCAGCTAGAGGAAAAGCAACATCTATTACCGAGGATTTTGCTGAATCAAATAAGCCATCCGCTAAAAGCTTAAATATCTCTGTATCTCCTAAAAAGATCAATTTAAAGAGCGCCACAACAAAAGCAATTACAAAAAATGCGATCCAGATGATATTCAATGCCATATCTAATTGTTTATGGTACTAATATAGCCCATTTTGCGATTAGAATTGTATTTTT
>JBILIU010000020.1:0-17842 GCA_044368905.1 Sediminibacterium sp.
CCAATGTATAGTGAGACTGCAGCTTATGGCCATATGGGTCGTAAGAACGAAACAGTGACTAAAACATTCACGACTCCAGACGGTAAATCAAAGACCATGAAAGTGGAATTGTTTACTTGGGAAAAATTAGATTATGTTGCCAAGGTTAAAAAAGCCTTTGGTTTAAAATAAATCATTGATTGAATGAAAATCCCGTCTCGACACAAATTGGGACGGGATTTTTATTTTAATCCATAACTTTGACCTATGCAGGAAAGAAACAATAGACCGGAACGACCAGAGCGATCTGGCAGGCCAGAACGTAAATTTACAGGACAAAGAAGATTTAGCCCTAGGCCAAGTTTTACAACAGAACGTAAATTCATCATTGGTCGTCAACCATTGATTGAGGCATTATCATCTGGTGCGAATATTGAAAAAATCTTACTACAAAAAAATGCACAAGGGGAAGGCTTGGATGAGATAAAGCAATTTGCAAAAAAAAATACTATTCCGGTTCAATTAGTGCCCATTGAAAAACTCAATGGTATGACCAAAGCAAATCATCAAGGGGTTCTTGCATTTATATCCAATGTCAAATACTTAGACCTGCAAGAAGTGATAGACTTTGTAGTTGCAAAAGGAGAGGTTCCTTTGTTTATGATGTTGGATGGTGTGACAGACGTGCGAAATATTGGGGCCATTAGTAGAAGTATACATTGTTGTGGTGCACAAGCATTGATTATTCCAGACAAAGGAGTAGGTGCATTGAATGAAGAAGCATTTAAAAGTAGTGCAGGTGCATTGGAACATATCCATGTTGTTCGTGTGACAAGCTTACTAAAAGCAGTGGATGATTTACACATGAATGGTATTCAGGTTTTTACAAGTGAAATGCGTGCAGATAAAAATGTGCATGAATTAGATTTAACTATTCCAAGTTGTATTATCATGGGTGACGAGGGGAAAGGCGTTCAGCCTTATTTAGCCAAAGCCGCAGATTATTTTTTCAAGATTCCGATGGCAACAAATTTCGATTCCTTTAATGTCTCCGTTGCTGCTGGTATTGTTCTATACGAATCAATGAAACAAAGATTGTTTAAATGAAATTCAAATTAACATTAGACGCAAAACCCTCTAAATATCCCATCGAATATGGGGATAAGCTCATGTTAATTGGTTCATGTTTCACAGAAAATATTGGTGCAAAATTTAAGACACATTTATTTGAATTGTCCGAAAATCCATACGGTATCTTATTCAATCCTGTAAGTGTTTTAAATACATTGACTGAGATTATGGATAAGAGGCTCTATAAGGCGGATGATTTATTTCAACACAATGAACTTTGGCATAGCTGGAACCATCATAGTCGTTTTTCTGCGATAGCGCAGGGGGAGGCATTGGATAACATCAATAATACAATTTTGAATGCGCATGATTTTTTAAAATCAGCGAATCGATTGGTGATTACTTTAGGGTCTGCATGGTTGTATCATTTGACCAATGAAGCGCCTTTGGGTCAAGGTCAAGTGGTTGCCAACAATCATAAAGGACCAATCAATTGGTTTTATAAATCCTTGATGCAGCCCAATACTTTATTAGAAAATCTACATGATTTGGTTAAACGCTTGCATGCTTTTAATCCATCCTTACATATCACATTTACCATTAGTCCTGTCCGACATTTAAGAGAGGGCTTGGTAGAGAATAATAGAAGTAAAGCGGTCTTAATCCATGCAGTACATGAGTTAGTGCATCAATCCAATGGGGTGGATTATTTTCCTGCATATGAATATGTGATGGATGATTTAAGAGATTACCGTTTTTACGCAGAAGACCTAGTGCATCCAAATTTTGCCGCTTCTGGCTATGTATGGGATAAATTGGTGGAGACTTATATGGATCACAAAACGCAAGCTATTATGAAACAAGTTGCGGAGCTTCAATTGGCAATGAATCATAAACCTTTTTTCACAGGTTCTGCAGAACATCAAAAATTCCTCGAATCTTGTATCCAGAAAACAGAAGCTTTGTTGGATAAACATCCTGTACTTTCCTTACAAGACCATTTAGCCTTTTTTAAGGCCAGCTTAAGCAAATAATTGCTACATTAGTGGTCTAAATTACTGCCATGCGCATTGTACCATTTTTAGTGTCAGCGACTGTAACAGCTGGACTTGTATTTACGCTCAATATCCAATTAAAATTAGGAGGGACTAAAGCGCCAAGATTGGGCTATTTTTTATCGCCTCAACATGGGTTTTGGAAAAGCGCAGAAAAATTGAATACCAATTTTGATGCCACCATCCTTGCGAATGATTTGAAAGGAGATGTAGATGTGTATATGGATGACCGACTAGTCCCACATATTTATGCAGACAATGATGAAGATGCGTATTATGTGCAAGGCTATTTACATGCAAAATACAGACTATGGCAGATGGACTTTCAAACAAGAGTGGCTGCAGGAAGATTGAGCGAAATCGCAGGTGCGGATAAATTATCTATAGATCGTTTTTTCAGAAGATTAGGTATGGTTTATGGGGCGGAACAAACAGAAGCGTATATCAATGAAAAAAATCCAGTGATGAAAGCGACGGTGGATGCCTACACTGCTGGTGTGAATGCGTATTTAAAACAATTAGCACCAGAAGATCTTCCATTTGAATACAAGTTGATGAATTTTGAACCAGAAAGCTGGACCCCCAAAAAGACTTATTTATTCTTAATGTTTATGTCTTATGATTTGACAGGCAGATCTGCTAGTGCAGATTTACAATTGACCAATACAAGAGATTATCTAGGCTATGATTTATTTGATCAATTGTATACCAACCAACAAGATTCTTTGGATCCAATTATTCCAATAGGGACTGCCTATGCCGAACCAAGTATTGTTCCAGTGAAGCCAATGTCATCTGATATGGTTTACCTGAAAAAAACACAGCAAGTAGATATCGCAAAACTGGTTGAAACGCCAGCAGCACCAGATCCTAATAATGGAAGTAATAACTGGGCAGTTGGTGGAACAATGACCAAGTCTGGTAGACCAATCTTAGCGAGTGATCCGCATTTGGGTTTGAATTTACCTTCATTATGGTACGAGGTTCAAATTACGACACCTACACATAGCACTTATGGTGCAAGCTTCCCGGGTTCACCTGCTGTGATCATAGGATTCAATGATAGTTTAGCTTGGGGTGTCACCAATGCAGGCCGTGATGTATTGGATTATTATGAATTGAAATTCAAGGACACTACACAAAATGAATATTGGTATAATGGCGCATGGAAGTCGATGACCAAAAGAGTAGAAGTGATTAAAGTAAAAGACAGTGCAGATGTGATTGAAAATATTTCGATGAGTCATTATGGACCTGTGATGTTTGATGCCTATTATCAAAATCCACAATCCAATGGCAAAAACCTTGCAGTAAAATGGACTGCACATAATGCATCCACAGGGGTTGAAACTTTTTATCAATTAAATCGTGCAAAAAATATAGATGATTATTCCAAAGCGATTCAATTATGGAAATGCCCTGGACAGAACTTTGTAGTAGCTACTAAAACGGGTGATATCGCCATTAAACAACAAGGTGATTTTGTAGCTAGATGGGATCGACAAGGGGACTTTATTATGCCAGGAATAGATAGTGTGTATGAATGGCAGGGCATCATTCCTTTTGAAGAAAATCCAATGATATTGAATCCTGAACGAGGTTTTGTAAGTAGTGCCAATCAAAAATCTACCGATGCAAGTTATCCTTATTATTTAGGTACCGCAAGTTCTTTTCCTTTGTACAGAGGGATCAGTGTTAACCAACAATTAGCTGGTAAGACACAAATCACTGCACAAGACATGCAAGCACTACAAACCAATAATTACAATGTATTTGCGCAGCAAGCAAGACCTGCTTTAATGAAGTTTGTGGAGTTGAATAAATTAAGCAAGGAAGCGCAAAGAATGGTTGGGACAATGAATCAGTGGAATTTATACAATGATCCTTCAGAAAAAGGCATCACTATATTTAAATTGATTTGGGATAGTGTGGAGAACGCAGTGTGGGGAGATGAATTAGCCGGTTCATTGATTCCATTGACTGATCCTGAGTCATTTGTTTTATTAGAGCAAATGAATCGTGATTCTAATTTTAGTGTTGCAGATGATATTAGAACAAAAGACAAAGTAGAAAGTCTGAAAGATCAAGTAAGATTGGGCATTGAAAAAGCGACCTTAAAATGCCTTGCATTAGAAAAAGAAAATAAATTAAGCTGGGAAGCATTTAAAGCAACAAGGGTTTTACACCTTACTAAAACTCCAGCATTGAGTAGATTAAATTTACCCATCGGAGGTGGAGAGCATATCATTAATGCCACTAGAGAAAACAATGGTCCAAGTTGGAGAATGGTGGTGCATTTAACAGATGAAATTGAGGCTTATGGATTGTACCCAGGAGGACAGAGTGGGAATCCGGGTAGTCCTTATTATGACAGCTTTATTGATTATTGGGCTGCAGGTAAATATTATAGATTGTTATTCTTACCTAAAGAAAAATTAAAGCAACATGAGCGCACAAAATGGCATATACAATTTAAAAAAGGGGTTGCTTAATTCATTTTAAATTTTCAGATCAACTTAAAAACATTTTATGAAATTTATTCTTTCAATAGTATTAGTAGCATTAGTAACATACGCCATCGGCATTTATGGAACCTTGCCGTGGTGGAGTTTTGTGGTAACCAATCTAATCATCGCCATTGCATTGCCTATTAAACCTTTGCAATCATTTATTGCAGGTGCATTGGGTGTTGGTGCTTTATGGGCTGGATTGGCTTTTGGGATTGATTTGGCAAATAACCACATCCTATCCACCAAAGTAGCTCAGATTCTTCCATTAGGAGGTTCTTATATTGCTTTAATCATTGTTACAGCATTTGTAGGTGCGCTATTAGGTGGATTGGCTTCTCTAACTGGATCTTTTGTTAGGAAGCCTGAATAAGTTTACCTTTGTGGTCAATTTGCTTAATCTGTAATTGAGCTTAAATTAAATCCATATGGCACAGCTGCACAACCGTGTTTCAAATAAGGAGTTGAAACAAAAACTCTACAAAGAGGCTTTTGATAGAACGACAATTAGTTTTTACCAGTATTTTCCAATTCCAGATCCAGCTAAATTTAGAGATGAAATGTACCAAGCATTGAATGCGATGCAGGTATTTGGCCGTATCTATATTGCTACAGAAGGGATCAATGCACAAATGAGTGTGCCTACTCATTTATTCGAAGTTTTCAAAACCTATCTTTTTTCTATTGAGGCATTGAATGGTGTTCGATTGAACAAAGCCGTGAATGACAATGGAAAAAGTTTTTGGGTATTGAAAATTAAAGTCAGAGAAAAAGTAGTGGCCGATGGCATTGAAGATCCCAATTTTAGTATGGAGAACAAAGGCAAGTATGTGAATGCGGAACAAATGAATCAATTACTAGCATCGCCTGATACCATTGTGATAGATATGCGTAATCATTATGAATACGAAGTAGGCCATTTTGACAATGCCATTGAAATTCCTTCGGATACATTTAGAGATCAATTGCCGATGGCAGCAGAAATGATGCAACCGCATAAGGATAAAAATATTATCATGTATTGCACTGGAGGAATACGCTGCGAGAAAGCGAGTGCGTATATGTTACATGAGGGATTTAAAAATGTATTTCATTTAGAAGGAGGTGTGATTCATTATGCCAATGAAATAAAAGCATCGGGATTAGAAAGCAAATTCAAAGGTAAAAATTTCGTGTTCGATGATCGTCTTGGTGAAAAAATAACAGATGATATTATTGCGAGCTGCCATCAGTGTGGCAAGCCTGCAGATACCCACACTAATTGCAAGAACGATGCTTGTCATCTGCTTTTTATACAATGTGAAGCCTGTGCAAAATCCTTTGATGGATGTTGCACCACTGCATGTATGGAAGTCTATCATTTACCTTTAGAAGCCCAAGAAGCTTTGAGAAAAGGGGTTAAGAAGGGGATGCAGGTATTTAATAAAGCCAAAGAAAGATTAAGGCCAAGACTAGGTATTGATATTGAAGTGAAATAAAAAATTAAATGAATAAAAAAATCCCGACCAAGGCCGGGATTTTTTTATTGTATTCCTAAAGTATTCAAATTAGTGCGAATCAGTTGAAAAGTTTCTGCTTCAGTTTTTGATTCAGGTTTAAATGCCTGGCCAATTATTTGTTCATACAATTCAATATATCTTTTAGAGATGGTTTGAATCCAATTCTCAGACATGTCTGGAACAGTTTGTCCTTCCTTGCCCATAAAATTATTTTCAATCAACCATTCTCTTACAAATTCCTTACTTAATTGTTTTTGCTTTTCTTGACTGGCTTGTCTTGCTTCGAATCCATCTGCATAAAAATACCTGGAAGAATCTGGCGTATGAATTTCATCCATTAAATAAATGGTATCTCCAATTTTTCCAAACTCATATTTTGTATCCACTAAGATCAAGCCTCTTTTTGCAGCAATTTCCTTGCCTCTTGCAAATAGGGCTAGGGCATATTTTTCTAAAATGGCCCAATCTTCTGCCGATGCTAACCCCTCGGCAATGATGGCTTCTTTTGAAATGTCTTCATCATGCCCTTCACTTGCTTTGGTGGATGGGGTGATGATCGGATTTGGGAAAAAATCATTTTCTTTTAATCCCTCTGGAAGCGCCACACCACAAAGGGTCCTTCCGCCAGCTTGATAAGTACGCCAAGCATGTCCCACTAAATTGCCTCTAACCACCATTTCGATCTTAAATGGGGTACATTTTTGACCAATGGCCACATTGGGTGCAGGGGTGCTAATGAGCCAATTTGGACAAATATCCTTGGTAGCTTCCAGCATATAGGCTGCAATTTGGTTTAAAACCTGTCCCTTAAATGGGATTGGCTTTGGTAAAATGACGTCAAATGCAGAGATTCGATCACTTGCAATCATTACAAGTAGTTCATTTTCAATGTAATAGACGTCTCTAACCTTGCCGTGGTAGGTATTTAAAAGACCGGGGATGGTGTTTGAATTCATGCTACGAAAATAAAAACTTTAACAGTATTTTGATAATTTTTTCTGATTTGCTAACAATTTGGTATTTTGAGGTACAATTCAATTTAAAACAATTTATTATGACAAGATTATTAACTCGTTTTAGCCTTTTTTGTGCGGTTGCTTTCACAGCAATTAGTGCAATGGCTCAAAATGCAGGAACAATCACAGGAACTGTAAAAAATGCAACTAGTGGTGAAACCATTACTGCAGTATCTGTTACAGTGAAAGGCTCATCTGTTGGAACTTATACAGATGATAAAGGAACTTTCAGATTAAATGTGGCTCAAAAAGCACCTTATACATTGGTTTTTAGCTCGGTAGGTTTTGAAAACCAAGAGCAGGTGGTGAACGCTGGAACATCTAAAGTGGATGTGAGTTTAAAACAAGCTTTTACTTTAGGTTCTGAAGTTGTTGTTGCAGCTTCAAGAGTTGCGGAGCGTATTTTAGAATCTCCAGTGACGATTGAAAGAATCAGCAATGCTACAATTAAGAATGCGCCAGTGTCTAACTATTATGACTTATTGGGTACTTTAAAAGGGGTGGATGTGAACATTGCCAGTTTAACTTTTAAAAGTATCAGTACAAGAGGTTTCAATGGTAGTGGTAACAGCCGTCTAAATCAATTCGTTGATGGAATGGATAACCAAGCGCCAGGTTTAAACTTCTCAGTAGCAAGTATTATTGGTTTAACAGAATTAGACGTTGACAATATTGAATTATTACCAGGTGCATCTTCTGCATTATATGGTCAAGGAGGTATGAACGGTACTGTTTTGATTAACAGTAAAAATCCGTTTAAATACCAAGGTTTAAGTTTCCAAGTAAAACAAGGTATCAACCACGTTGATAATAAACAACGTGCATTAGCTCCTTATAAAGACTGGACAGTTCGTTTTGCTAAGAAAATTGGAGATCGTTTTGCTTACAAATTCAGTATGCAATACACAGAAGCAGAAGACTGGAGAGCAACTAGTGATCAAAACTATTCAAGAACAACTGGTACTCAAAATGGTCAAACCATTCCTGGAACAAGAGCATCTGATCCAAACTATGATGGTGTAAACTTTTATGGTGATGAAACAACAAGTAATTTAGCTGGTGTTGGTACTGCAGTTAAAAGCGGTGTATTAGCTTCTTTAGTTGGTTCTTTAGGATCTGCTGTTGGTACAGCCACTTTCAATAGTTTATACAATGCCGCTGCTTTGTATCCAACATTAGCTTCTTACCAAGCATTCTTAACTGGTGCTGGTGGTGCTGCCTTAGGTGCAAATGCTGCATTCTTATGGGGCGATAAAAGAGGTTATTTCAATAATGTGAATGTAAGTAGAACTGGATATGCCGAAAAGGATGTTGTAGATCCTACAGCATTGAACGTGAAATTCCAAGGGTCTATTCACTATAAAATCAATGACAATGTAGAAGCATCTCTTGCTGCCTACAATGGTTCTGGAAATACGGTGTATACAGGAAGTGACCGTTACTCCATTAAGGATTTTAGCATGGCACAATATAAATTTGAGTTAAAGGCTAGAAACTGGTATTTGAGAGCTTATACAACTTTAGAAAATTCAGGTGCGTCATTTAACTCAACAATTGCTGCACGTTATTTCAATGAAGCATGGAAGCCAAGTACAACATGGTATCCTACTTATGCTGCTACTTATTCTACCTTGTTAAGTAATGGTGTGAGCCAACAAGCGGCTCATGCAGGTGCAAGAGCAAATGCGGACGCTGGAAGACCAACAGGTTACCTTGGTAATAATGCAATGTTCAAAGCATTAGTTAGTACTCCAATTTCTCAAGGTGGTGCGATGTTCTTAGAAAAAACGTCTATGCGTGCTGCTGAGGGTCAATACAATTTGACAGAGGCTTTTGGTCTAGCTAAGTACAATGCTGATTTATTAGTAGGTGGAAGCACAAGACAATTTATATTGAATTCTCAAGGTACTTTGTTTGCGGATACAGCTGGAAATATTACCATTAATGAGTCTGGTGCTTATGCGCAATTGTCTAAGCGTTTCTTAGATGATTTATTTAAGTTCTCATTCTCTGGTCGTTATGATAAAAATGAAAACTTCGAAGGTCGTTTTACACCAAGAGCATCTTTGGTTGTTAAATTAGAAGAAGATCATAATTTGCGTGTTTCTTATCAATCAGCTTACCGTTTCCCAACGACTCAAAACCAATGGATCAACTTATTAGTTGGAGGTGGTACAAGATTAATGGGTGGTTTGCCACAGTTAAGAAATTTCTACAAATTCAATACCAATCCTGCTTATTCTTTAGCGAGTGTAAATGCCTTTGGTGCTTCTGCATTAGCAGGTGCTCCAAATCCAGGTTTACTTAAAGTACAAGCTTTCCCAGAATTCAAGCCGGAGTCTATGACTTCTTTTGAAGTGGGTTACAAGGGTTTAGTTGCTAAAAAATTATTGATCGATTTCTATTACTATTTTGGTGCATATGATAACTTCATCAGTGGTGTGACTGTGTTACAATCTAGAAACGCAGCAGCGCCTAGCCCATTAGATGTATTAAGTGCAGATAAGCGTATTGCTTATTCTATCTCTACCAATTCTACTCAAAAAGTGCAAACTTCAGGATGGGGTCTTTCTTTAGACTATATCTTGCCAGCTAACTTTACAGTAACAAGTAGTATTTATGGAGATAAAATTGGTGGATTAGAAGAAGGATTTATTTCTTACTTCAATACCCCTAGTATGAGAGCGAACGTTGGATTGAATAACAGCGGTTTTGCATTAAAGAAACGTTTAGGATTTAGTGCGATCTATCGTTACCAAGAAGGCTTTACTTACGAAGGAACATTCGGCGTAGGTGAGGTAACTGCTTTCAACACTTTGGATGCTGTTTTAACTTACAAATTACCTGCAATCAAGTCATTGATCAAAGCGGGTGGTACCAATATTACAAACACTTATTATAATACAGCACATGGTAGTCCACAAATTGGTGGATTGTACTATGTAAGCTTTGCTTATAACGTGTTTTAAGCTACTCAGATGGGTTAGTTCCTAATCCCTTCCCGATTTTCGGGAGGGGATTTTTTTTGGCGCTATTCGTACTTTTTTCCTCTATAAAATGCTATTTTTGCAATTCAAAATAAAAAACGATTTTTCCATGCGATCAATAGCCTTTAGAGAAGCATTACGTGAAGCAATGAACGAAGAGATGAGAAGAGACGAGCGCGTATTTTTAATGGGAGAGGAAGTAGCTGAATACAATGGTGCTTACAAAGTAAGTCAAGGTATGTTGGCTGAATTTGGACCAAAAAGAGTCATTGATACACCTATTTCTGAATTAGGTTTCACCGCAGTAGCAGTGGGTGCTGCACAAAATGGATTAAGACCTATTGTAGAATTCATGACATGGAACTTTGCAGTTTTACCATTAGACCAAATTTTAAATACAGCTAGCAAGATGTTGGCAATGAGTGGTGGTCAAATTGGCTGTCCAATTATCATGAGAGGGCCGAATGGAAGTGCTGGTCAATTAGGCGCGCAACACTCTACCGCATTTGAAAGTTATTTAGCGAATATCCCAGGGATCAAAGTGGTATCACCATCAAATGGGTATGACGCAAAAGGTTTATTGAAACAAGCCATACGTTACGAAGAAGATCCAATCATGTTCTTGGAAAGTGAAGTGATGTATGGAGATAAATGTGATGTGCCAGAGGAAGAATATTATATCCCATTGGGTAAGGCCGACGTGAAGCGCCCAGGTAGAGACATTACCATTGTGTCTTATAATAAAATGATGAAAGTGGCTTTATCCACTGCAGATGAATTAGAGAAAGAGGGGATCAGTGCAGAGGTGATTGATCTAAGAACCATTCGTCCTTTAGATTGGATGACAGTTTTAGAGAGTGTTAAGAAGACCAACCGTTTGGTGATTATAGAAGAACAATGGCCATTTGCATCTGTATCATCTGAGCTAAGTTATCGTATACAAAAAGAAGGTTTTGACTATTTAGATGCGCCAATTAGAAGAATCACAAGTGCGGATGCGCCTATGCACTATGCACCTAATTTGACAGCATTAGCCATCCCTGATGTAACCCGTTCAGTGAAATTGGTGAAAGAAGTCTTACAGCAATACAAGTAAGCACTAAATCCTTGTATTTGACCATTTATACAAAGGCTTTACAGCTAATAAATAATTTTTATAATATCCCTTACAAAGGGATATTTTTGTATTATATAACTCTACAATTATGGGCATGATTCTTTTTATTCTTTATTGGTTGGGCTGGCATATTGGTATCTACACTATGCTTAGAAAAGCAGGCGTACCAGCAAATAAAGCCATCATTCCAATTTACAATACCTGGGAAATTGTCCAACTTTGTAAAATTCCAAAAATTTGGTTTTGGATACAATTCATTCCAATTGTGGGTCAATTTGTAAGCTTATGGATCACCATCTTATTTGTGATGCATTTCAAAAGAGTCAATTTTATTCATCATACATTGACCGTTTTGGTTCCTTTTTTATATTTACCCTATCTAGGGTTGAATCAAAAAGAACAATGGCATGGAGATGCCGCATTGGCACATTACCATAAACCAGCATCAAGAGAGTGGGTAGATGCAGGTGTGTTTGCAATTGTGGCAGCAACCTTGATAAGAACATTTTTATTTGAGGCATATGTGATTCCTACCGAGAGTATGGAAAAGACTTTATTAGTGAATGATTTTTTATTCGTAGATAAAGTAACCTATGGGGCAAGAATTCCACAAACGCCTTTATCGTTTCCTTTTGTGCACAATACCTTACCTGGTGCACCAACAACGCCTTCCTATTTAAAATGGATTCAGTTGGATTATAAACGATTCCCTAAATTAAGAGCCGTTAATAGAAACGATGTCGTCGTATTTAATTTTCCAGCAGGGGATACCATAATTAACCTGCCAGAATTTGGTTCTAAGATTCCTTACTATGATGTGTTAAGAAGTCCTCAATACAATAATGACCGAGCAAAATTGCAGGCGGATTATCCAATCTTAGTGCATCCAATGGATAAGACCGATAACTATATCAAAAGATGTGTTGGTATTCCAGGCGATGTGATTGAAATTAAAAAAAGTCAATTATGGGTGAATGGGAAACCTGCATTGGTTGCACCATTTATGCAGACAGAATATTTAGTAGAAACAGATGGAAGACCTCTTGCAGAAGATTTTATCCAAGACAGTTTAGGCATTAACATCAATGAAGCAACAGCAGATTTTCAATTTGTAGAAGGGCAACCTAATTTTTTTAAATTAAACCTCACCGCATCCGCTGCAGCAAGCTTAAAAAGATTATCGAATGTAAAATCGGTTGTCTTATTTGAAGACCAAAATGTAGGTTATACTTTCCCAAATGATATCACTCATTTTCCATGGACTGCAGATAATTTTGGACCAATACGTATCCCAAAAAAAGGAGATCAAATACAGTTGAATGATAGTACCATAGAATTGTATAGAAGAGTGATTGAAGGGTATGAGCAACAAAAATTAACCAGTCAAAATGGACAATATTTTATCAATGGTAAAGCAACGAGTACTTATACGATTCGAGAAAATTATTATTGGATGATGGGAGACAATCGCCACCGTAGCCAAGATAGTCGTTACTGGGGTTTTGTGCCAGAGACACATATTGTTGGTCGTGCAGCTTTGATTTGGTTTAGTTATAGTCAATCCATAAGATGGAATAGGCTCTTTAATTTGATAAAATAAAAATATGCACAAGAAATTCGAATTCGAATACGAAGAATTGGATTCAAAAGAAGCGTTAGGTGCCGAGGATTTAGCTTTATTAAATGCTGCCTTTAAAGCAGTGGACAACGCTTTTGCACCCTATTCAAAATTCAAAGTGGGCGCAGCTGCAAGATTATCAAATGGGCAAATCATTCTTGGATCCAATCAAGAGAGTGCAAGCTATCCAGTAGGTATTTGTGCTGAAAGAACACTTTTAAATAGTATAGGTAGTCAATTTCCGAATGAAACCATTCAAGCGATGGCCATCAGTTATATTCCGAATGGTGTTGCATCAGATCATCCATTATCACCATGTGGAATGTGTCGACAATCTTTATTAGATTACGAGTTAAGATACAAAGGCCCAATCAAGCTTATTTTAGCTGGTCAAACAGGGAAGGTAATGTTGATACCTTCTGCATCTAATATCATCCCATTTGGGTTTACAGGTTCTATCTTAGGCAAATAAAGTTGGAGCGCCTAGGTCCCCCAATTATTATCTATTGTTTTGGGTATTTAACCGAATAAATTAATCTAATATTTTTGCCAATTCAATTAAATCATCTTGCTTAAATTGAAGTGTTGGACTCTGAAAACATTTAGCAAATTCAAGGATCAATTTCTTAATCACCCTTTGGTTGGAAAGACGCTTATAATAAACTGTTTTGGGTTCAATATGATGTCTTAAAAAATACTGGTCCATATCTTTTTGTGAAAAAGGATGCCCAGAAGTGCCTTCTACATAAAATTGTATGAATTCTTGAGGGTTAGGGACTATCTCATGTGGTTCCCAGTCTGCACTAAAATAAGCAAGGATACATTGCTTTGGAATATTGATCCATTCTGCATGAATTTCTAATTGTTGGCATAATTCTGCATAGATCAAAGAATTCGCAAATGCGTTTCCTGGTTTTGCTTGAAGCGGGGAGGATACTAAAAAATCTTCCGGATTGTCGTAGCTCACTTCGACACCTTTGATTTGATAATAGCTAAATAAAATATTTCGAATGACGTTGGCCTGTTCTAAAGGCGTTAAATAATTATTTAATTCAAGCCATGTATTGCGTCTAATCTTTTCTAGTTGATGTCTCAGTGGATCCAATGCCAATTCCGGAAACTGGTATTTAACCAAAATCAATGCACCTTCAAAAAGAGAAGGCTTTGGCATGGCTGCCCAGTCCGTTAATTGTTGCTGAGTGTCTTTTAAACGAAGTCGATAAATCATTTTTTCGATCCGCTCTAATGTTGTCTCCTCTAAAGTATTTTCCCATAAATTTTCTAGGTCGGGAATGATGGGCGTGCCATAGTCCAATAACCTATTGGATATTGTACTAAATACTTCCTCGTCGGGGTCGTCAATGAGGGTAAATAAGGCTTTTATTTCTTCGTTTTTCGGCAACATGGTCAATAAGGACTTGCTTTATCTTATTCAAATTGACAAAAAAAAAGTCAAAAAAACGATTTAAGTTATACAACCCTTGTGGATATAAAAAGGCTATACAAGGTATAATTTTTAGAATGATTTTACGTTCGCATTTTAGGTGATAAATACATAATTATGCAATATTTACCATTATTTAGGCTTAATTGAAGCATTTAAAGCGTAATTTGTGTATACTAAATTCTAAACTAGCTTATGCAAACCCAACCTGTTTCAGTTCCTAAATTCCCTTTAGTTCAGAAGTCATTACATGCTGAATTAAAAAGAAGGGTGAACCAATATCTAGAAGAGCATACTATACGTGGTACTGGCAATTATAAATTGTTTACAAAAGCAGTTATTCTTATTAGCTTATTTTTTATTACCTATATCCACTTGGTATTTTTTACCCCTCCTACAGTGATTGCTATTGTGGAGTGTTTATTTTTTGGCGGCCTGATTGCAGCCATTGGATTCAATATCATGCATGATGGAAGTCATGGTAGTTTTAGTAAATACGCATGGTTGAATAAATTAGCTTCTTCCTCTATCAGTATACTGGGCGCAAGCCGTTTTATGTGGAGTATGAAGCACGTGACCATTCACCATACTTATACCAATATTGATGGGGTAGATGACGACATAGAAGTAGGGGTTTTAATGCGCATGGCGCCAACACAAAAACATTATATTTTACATCGTTTTCAGCATCTTTATTTTAGTATTCTTTATATGTTATTGTATGTGTTTTGGATTTTCTTTACCGATTACAATAAATATTTTAAACGTAAAATTGGTTCTATTCCTTTGAAAAAAATGTCTATTGCAGACCATTTTGAATTCTGGATTGTAAAGGTATACCATGCAGCAATCTTTGTTGTGGTGCCAATCCTCATGTTAGGCTGGCAAGCTTGGCTAGTTGGATTCACTATCAGTACATTTTTTGCTGGCTTTGTTTTAAGTATTGTATTTCAGTTGGCTCATACAGTAGAACATACTGAATTCCCAATTGCACTTCAGCCAGAGAATAGAATGCCAGATGAGTTTGCAGCACACCAAATTCAAACGACTGCAAATTTTGCAACCAAAAGTAAAATCATTTCTTGGCTAGTAGGTGGATTGAATTTTCAAATTGAACACCACTTGTTTCCAAAAATTTCACATGTGCATTACCCTGCAATTAGCAAGATTGTAAAAGAAGCATGTGCAGAATTCAAATTGAATTATATTGAATACCCAACTGTTTTAGAGGCTGTTAAAGCACATGTTCAATTCTTAAAATCTATGGGAAATCCAAGTCCATCATTAGCTTAGTATTTTATACTTAAAAAAAGAGCGCATCATTGATGCGCTCTTTTTTTTATGCTTTCTTTTTTCTTGCAGTTTTACGAGGAGGATTCTTTTTCAGTTCTTCGATAATCTCCTTCACTTCCTCGATCGTCAAAGTTTCTACTTTTTCTTGTTGCTCTTTTGTGAGTTTGAAATTTCTTAAGCCTTGCTTAATATAAGGGCCATATGGGCCTCTTAATAGTTGGATCTTTTCTTTCTCAAATACCTTAATTGTACGTTCGTCTTTTGCCTTGCGCTTTTCAGCAATCATAGGTGTCAATTCCTCAATCGTAACGGTGTAAGGGTCCATTTCCTTGTTCAAGGAGTAGAACTTCTTACTATGGGCCGCATAAGGGCCAAATCGACCTATATTAACAGAGACTTCTTCTTCCTCAAATAAACCTAAGGTTCTAGGAAGCTTGAATAACTCCATCGCTTCATCGTAACTAATTGTTTCAATACTTTGAGAAGCCTTTAATTTTGCAAATTTTGGTTTTTCTTCTTCATCCTGGTGGCCAATTTGAACCATTGGGCCATATCTTCCCATACGTGCAATCACTTTCTTACCAGTGATAGGGTCAAAACCTAATTCACGTTCTCCTTTGGCGCGCTCAGCTGTTTCTAAAGTATGTTCAATGGTTTCATGGAAGGGTTGGTAGAAATTCTCCAACATCTTACTCCACTTTAATTTTCCGTCTGCAATTTCATCAAATTGGCCTTCAATTTTAGCCGTAAATCCAAAGTCCATTACTTTTTCGAAATGTAATTTCAAAAAGTCAGTCACGACTAAGCCTAAATCAGTAGGAGATAACTTATTTTTTTCAGCTCCAGTGATTTCAGAAGCAGACTCTGTTTTAATTTCATCTTTTGGATTGAGGGAAAGGATTTGGTAAATTCTTTTCACACCTTCTTTTTCTCTTTTCTCTACATAATTACGTTTCATGATCGTCGTAATGGTAGGTGCATAGGTAGAAGGTCTTCCAATCCCTAATTCTTCTAGTTTCTTCACCAAACTTGCCTCGGTATATCTAGATGCTGGACGGCTAAATCTTTCTAGCCCAGTCATGCTAAGGAATTCAAGCACCTGTCCTTTTGCTAAAGGAGGCAATAAGCTTTCGTCGCCTTCTCCTAATTCAGCTTCTTCATCCAAATCATCGTCATCTTTTCCTTCTAAATACACTTTTAAAAAGCCATCAAATTTCATCACTTCACCACTAGCAGTTAAAGTTTCTTTATTGGTAGAGATTTCTATTTTAGCAGTTGTTTTTTCAAATTGGGCATCGCTCATTTGAGATGCAATGGTTCTTTTCCAAATCAATTCATATAAACGATTGGTATCTGCATCATCTACCTTAGACTCGTTCATGTAAGATGGTCGAATGGCTTCATGCGCTTCTTGTGCATTTTCGTTTTTATTCTTGAACTTTCTTGGCTGATAGTATTTTTCGCCAAAGCTAGAATTGATTTCTGCTTTGATGGCATCCACAGCAGTTTCACTTAAGCTAATACTATCTGTTCTCATGTAAGTGATCTTACCACTCTCGTATAATTTTTGTGCAAGCAACATTGTTTTACTCACACTATAGCCTAATTTTCTAGAAGCTTCTTGTTGTAAAGTAGAAGTTGTGAAAGGTGCGGATGGCGTGCGTTTGCCATCTTTTACAGTAATGTCTTTTACTGTATACTTTGCACCCTTACATTCGTTTAAAAACTTTTCAGCAGCGCCTGCAGTGGTTAATTTCTGAGGGCCTTCCGCTTTAAATTTAACTTTCTTTTTATTGATATCTAAAGCAGAAAATAATGCCGAAACTTTAAATACACTTTCAGGAATAAAATGGTTGATCTCTCTTTCTCTTTCTGCAATCAATCGAACTGCAACACTTTGCACACGACCAGCACTCAAACTTTTTTGCATCCCAATTTTGCGCCATAATACGGGGCTCAATTCAAATCCAACTATTCTGTCTAATATTCTTCTTGCTTGTTGAGCATCTACCAAATCCATATTGATTAAACGAGGATTCGCCACTGCTTTTTTAATGGCCGGAGCAGTGATTTCGTGGAACACAATGCGCTTTGTTTTCTTTGGATCTAATCCCAGTACTTCCGCCAAATGCCAACTGATACTTTCTCCTTCACGGTCCTCATCCGATGCAAGCCAGACTTCTTTTGCCTTCTTGGTCATTGATTTGAGTTCCTTAACCACTTTCTCTTTTTCACTAGGAACCATATACCTTGGAG
>JBILIU010000001.1:0-59875 GCA_044368905.1 Sediminibacterium sp.
GATTTGTCCAACTGATGAAGGTATTGGAACCAGGGGAACCAATTATTGGCAATGCCTTGATTGTCTTATTCATAATACTTATCTACAATTTCATTCAAAATAAACGAAAGAAAAAAACGATCCCAGACGAAATTCAAACAATTCTATATAAAAACTTTTACGATGCTATTACCATTGTTGAAAAGGAATTGATTCAAAATATATTTCAATGCCAGAAGAACAATGAACATATCTCTATTAAAATGATCAATAAAATCATTGGTGTGCAACAGAAAGACATTCTTACTCAGAACAAAAGCAGAAGCGACCACTTTTTACGTATCAATCAAAAATTTAAATTAGCCACCAGATCAAAAGAATTGCTTATTACAAAACAAAGAGAAGCATCTGATAAAAGACAATTTAACTATAATATCAACCCCCAATTTTTAAAACAAATTGAAGGATTGATTTTAAACAACCAATAAGCTACAACCCCTTCTTGCACTTTGGTCTAGTCTACCAATGACTTCGAAACTACCGTCTGGATGCACCATTCCAATATCTTCTGTGGCTATAAATGCACAACTATGATGATTTGCAAGGTCAATGATATGCAAAACACCTCTGCCTGTTGTACTCAAAGCTGTTGGATCTGATTCATCTGCCACGAATACTTTCATCCAAGGTGGACAAACATAGATCCCTGCTCCTTTAGAATAAGCTTGACTTAATAATTCTGTCATACCATATTCCGAATGGATGATTTGAACGCCGAATCCATCTGCTAAATAAGCATGTAAAGCAGGTTTGGTTAATTCTTGCTTTCTTCCTTTCATCCCTCCCGTCTCCATCACCATGGTATGTTTCAATGTTTGAGGATAGGCATCCACAAAGTCCATTAAGGCAAAACTCACCCCTATCAATACAGTTTTTTGTTGTTCCTTTTCCAGGGTCGCCAAAGTATGATTCAATTTTTCGAAATCATACAAGTAAAATCCACTTCTTGCATCCTTACTTGCTTGAATTAAATATTGGGTCATATACACCAAAGAGGAATGTTGTCGCTCTAAATAATTGGGTAATAAACCAAGTATGCAATAATCTTGTGGTGCCCCATAAAATTGTTGAAAACAATCCATAAAACTTTGTTCATATACGCTAAGGTCTTTTACAAAATGTTTACTTAGCATATCTTGCGTGGTGCCACTGCTTTCAAAATAAAAACTTGGACATTCCGATCCAGTATAAATAGCATGCGTCTTAAAAAAATCAATTGGCAAGAATGGGATTTGTTCAAAACTTTCTACCTTGTCTAAGGGTACCTTCATAGATTGAACCCACTCCCTATATACTGCATTATTTGTTGCTTGGTATTGCATGATTGACAAGGCCTTGGGCAAGAAATTGGAAGGTTCCAATCCTTTTAAATCCTCTATGTTCCAGCTTTCTCCTTGCATACTACCTAGGTTTGCTACAAATGTATTAATAAATACAGAATGTAGTATCTTGCAAGGGTTATAATTAAACGAACTATGGCAAAAGCAACAACAAAAAAAGCAAGCACGAATAAAGTAAGTAACTCTAAGAAAAAAGATTTACTAGACCCAAAAGCATACCAATTTTTAAAGGAGTATATCAACAATCCTTCACCAGTTGGTTTTGAAAGTAGTGGCCAAAAAATCTGGTTAAACTATTTGACACAATATGTGGATACCACTTTTTCGGACCCTTATGGTACAGCAGTGGGTGTGATCAATCCAGATGCACCATTTAAAGTGGTGATTGAAGCACATGCAGATGAAATCAGTTGGTTTGTTAATTATGTCAGTGACCAAGGATTGATCTACCTTAAGCGCAATGGCGGTGTGGACCATCAAATTGCCCCATCTATGCGTGTTTGGATTCATGGAAAAAAAGGTCCAGTAAAAGCAGTGTTTGGATGGCCTGCAATCCACACAAGATTGAGTAACCCAGAACAAAAAGAACCACAACCTAAAGTAGATAATTTAACATTAGATTGTGGCGCAAGATCTAAAAAAGAAGTGGAAGCATTAGGTATTCATATTGGTGCAGTGGTAACCTATGAAGAAGGCTTTGATGAATTAGCGCATGACTTTATCATTGGTAGAGCATTTGATAATAGAATTGGTGGATTCATGATTGCAGAAGTGGCAAGAATGCTGAAAGAAAATAAAAAGAAATTACCATTTGGCTTATACATTGTCAATGCAGTACAAGAAGAAATTGGATTAAGAGGTGCCGAGATGATTGCTAGAAGAATTAAGCCCAATATAGCCATTGTGACAGATGTGACGCACGATACACATACCCCAATGATCAATAAAGCAATCGAAGGCGATATCCAATGTGGCAAAGGCCCTTCTTTAGCATACGCTCCTGCGATCCATAATAAATTATTAGCAATCGTAGAAGCCACAGCAAAAAATAAAAAAATTCCAGTACAATTTAGAACACTTAGCAGAAGTACAGGAACTGATACAGACAGTTTTGCTTATGCTAATGACGGGTGTCCATCTGTATTGATATCTATTCCACTAAGGTATATGCACACTACGGTAGAAATGATTCATAAAAAAGATATCGTGGACACTATTCAATTAATGTATGAAACCTTATTACAGTTGAGTCCAAAAACTAATTTGAATTATTTATAATGTCGCAATCCAATCCTATTCATATTGCTATACTAGACCTTTATGATGGTAGTGCTAATGTAGGGATGGATTGTATTATGGATATACTAGATGATTGGAGTAAAAAGCAATCAATCACAATCATTACGACCGTATTTGATGTTCGAGTTAAGCATGCATTACCAGACGATACGTATGATTTATACCTTTCCTCTGGCGGTCCTGGCTCTCCTATAGACACGCATACTTCAGCATGGGATATGGCTTATTGCAATTGGTTAGACCAAATGTATGCGCAAAAAAAACCTGTCCTTTTAATATGTCATAGTTTCCAAATAGCTTGTAGACATTTTGATATTGGAAAAGTGGGTTTAAGAAAATCTAAGCAGCTTGGCATTCTTCCTATTCATCCAACTGCGCATCACGCCATTTTTGAAGCATTACCTGATCCATTTTTTGCTTTGGAGAGTCGTATGTATCAGATTACTGAACCCAATGATGAAAAAATTGAATCTATGGGGGCCACCATCATTGCATTAGAAAAAATAAGACCTCAACTACCTTATGAAAGGGCACTGATGGGAGTGGCATTTAGTGACAAAATGATTGGTGTTCAATTTCATCCAGAAGCAACCAAAGAAAGACTTTCCATTTACTTTAATACAGAAGCCATTAAGACAGCAGTCGTTGAAGATTTTAGTGAAGACAAGTGGCATCAAATTATCCAATCCTTAGAAGAAGATGCTAAAATCAAACATACTTGTAGCAGGTTTATTCCCAACTTCTTGAACCAAATGTTGCCTGTATGATTCCAGCAATTAGGGCAGCATTCAACGAGCAATTTACAGAAGCTAAGTATCAACAATACCTTGCTATTTTAAATGAACCTTTTAAAGACCCTATCCCCTTTAGAATTGCAGAAACCCCTGTTTTTATAGATCGAGTTTTCAAAGCACAATTAATGGATGTTGGCGAGTACATTTGTCAATTCATTACAGCGCCTTCCTTCCCATCAAAGACGACAGATGCCCTACCCAAAGGATTGCATATTCCTAATGAATCTGCCCTGCCTGAATGTATCGTGATTGATTTTGCAATAGCAGAAGGACAAGAAGGAAAAATGATGCCTCAATTAATTGAATTGCAAGGTTTCCCTTCTTTGTTCGCTTTTGAATTATTACAAGCACAAGCATTGGAAAAAGTGTATCATTTACCTAAAAACTTTTCTCCATTTTTAAATGGATATACCCAAAAAAGCTACCTTGATTTTTTCAAGTCTATAGTAACTGGAAATCAAACGAAGCATACCATTTTATTAGAGATCAAACCTTTTGAACAAAAGACAAGGCCTGATCTAATGCTGACCGAAGCGTGGCTGAATGTACCTATAGTTTGCCTTTCTCAAATTTACTTAAAAGACAAAAGCCTTTTCTATCAAAAAAATGGTGTTGAATTTAAAATTGAACGCATTTATAATCGTGTGGTGTATGATGAGCTAATGCAACAAGCACCCATTTTTATGCAACAATTCAAATTACTTGAGCAAGCAGAAAATATAGAATGGGTCAATCATCCGAATCATTTTTTTAGAATTAGTAAATTTATATTACCCCTACTAAGACACGCATCTATTCCAGAAGCATATCTATTAGCTGATTGGAAAAATAATCGAATTGACACTGTATTGAATTTAGCTGATTATATATGTAAACCTTTATTCTCTTTTGGAGGTCAAGGTGTCATGCTCAATCCAACCATCGAAACCATCCATGCAATCATTGATCCAGAAAATTGGATCCTTCAAAAGAAAGTAACCTACGCGGCTGCGATTGAAACCCCTACTGGTGATTCTAAAGCAGAAATAAGGTTATTTTATTTTTGGGATAAAGAGATAAGTCGCTATGTGGCCACCAATAACTTAACAAGAATTAGTAAAGGAACAATGATTGGGGTGAGCTATAACAATACTGCCACCTGGATAGGTGGCAGTATTAGCTATTTTGAGCAATAAATTTTTTATTCAGACTTATTCATCAATTTGCCCAAAAGGCTAAAGGCATTTTTTACAACAATTTGTTTCCCTATCCAAGTATTCGAATCTGCATTAGTAACTGTTACAAAAGCTTCGTTGGATTGACTTACTTGAATCTCAATTGCCTCAAATGTGTTTTCTGCAGATTGTATAAAAATATAATCCTTGCCTTGAAATCTTTGCACCGACGCGATTGGTATTAATACAGCATCCTTAGTTTCAACGACCATATCTGCTGTTAAAAACATACCTGGTAAAACATTTGCTGGTATTTTATCAAAATGACAATGTAATAGCGCTGTTTTATCTTCATTAATATTATGCGCAACTGCAAGTACAGAAACAGGATATTTTTTTGCAGGATCCTGCGTTAAAGTAACTGTCCCCTTCATGCCTACCTTAAAATTTGCAATATCTTTTTCATAAATAGTGATAGCCGCATGGATGTCATTTGGATTAATGATTTCTAATAAGATATCCGAAGGAGTAACATACTTACCTCTATTGATATTTACTTTACTAATATAACCAGCAATAGGTGCCACTAATTGCACCAAACTTGACATTTTTTCGGTTGTTAAGTTTTCTGGTTGTATGTTAATGAGCTTCAATTGTTCAGACAACGCCTTTAATTGAATTGCATTGGTATTAAAATCTGCTTGTAATTGTTGGAATGATTTTTTACTCACTGCCTCCTGTGTCAATAAAGCTTTTTGACGATCAAGATCTTGTTGCAAATAACTCAGCTTCGCTTTAGTTGATAAATAATTTTCTTGTAACTGAACATAAGCAGGATCTTTCACCGTAGCCAATACCTGTCCTTTTTTTACAAATGTGCCAGGTATTAAATTAATGTCTTGTATATAACCGCCCATTGGGATGCTAACAGACGCGATACCTGTTGGCGGCACATCTATGACGCCATTTAGATGCGTCATGCCTTTCATTTTACCTTGTACAATAGGCGCAAGTTCTAATTGAGCGAGGCTTGCCTGTTCTTTAGTTAATTGTACCATATTGGATGCCACATCAGCGACTGAGTCTTCCTTAGTCATTGTTGTTTTTGGACTGGTTCCACAACTACTTAAAATAAATGCACTAATTAAGATGGTATAAACTGTTTTCATGATAGACTATTTTGATATATTATTTTGACAACAAATAATACAATGTGGATTGATTTAAATTAAATATTTCTAGTGATTCTAAGGCTTGCATTTGTATTTGTTGCACTTGACTCATTGCATTGGACCATTCAATATAACTTATTTGCCCTTCTTTAAAAGACAGATTCGCCATATTGGCCATCTTAGTGGCATTTGGAATAAGTCCTTTTTGTAGATGCTGGTACAAATCCATTGTTTCTTGATAATTAGACCATGCTTTTTGAATTTGCATATTTAAGTCAAGTATTGCTTTTTCTTTTTCATGTATCATGACTGTTTCATTCGCCTGACTTGCTTTGACCTTTTGTTTTAATCCTGCTTTAAACAATGGGACATTTAGACCAAGGTTTACTGAATTGTACCTGTTTTGATCATTTGGATTCATTCTAAAACTTTGGTTGGTATAGCCGACTGCAACCTGAGGTAAAATTTTTGATTTAGCCACATTGGTCTCTGCGATAGCTGATTGTAATTTTTGCTTCCAAAACAAATTCATTGGATGGCCCGCATCAATTATAGTATCTAATAATTTAGGTTCAAATTTTAAGCTTTCTGCTGGTATGAGTAAGGATGGATCTTGTAACAAAATAACAAACTGCTTTTGCAATCCAAGCTGCTCGTTTAAATTTTTTATCATTAACTGCTTGTGTAGACTTACCCAGTTCTGCATATTCAATTGTTCCAATCCGTTGTCTTGTCCAGCTTTAAATCTTGCATCCACTGCAGCCAATTGTTTGGCGTAGATGGAGTCGAGCTGACTTAATAAGATGCCCTTGGCAACTTGAAATTGTAATTGTATATACAATTGCTCCACCCCATGTTGAATCATTTTTTGATCCAATACAGTTTGATAACTATAATTTTGACTAATAGAAAGATTTAAGTTTTTTTGCGCTTGATAGACCTTTGGTAGATCAAACACTTGCTCAACGGCATATTTAGAATCATTTAAACTACTATTTACATTTCCCAATTCACCTCTAAACGCCAATTTTGCAGGATCAAAACTTGATTTTGATAATGCTTGATAATAAGCACCTTGTGCTTCGGTCGTTTTTAAAGTTGGAGACACTAGCATAGCCTGCTCAATCACTTTTGCCAAAGGCTTTTTTACTACCAATTGCTGTGCTTGTAAAGCAGTTGCATTCAAACTAATGATGCAAAAAAGAATGGCCATCGTAGTTTGACCTATACGTTTTTTCTCAAATAATTGATAAAAAATAGGTAAGACAAATAAGGTTAAAAGCGTTGCTGATAACAAACCGCCAATCACCACTGTGGCTAATGGCTTTTGCACTTCGGCTCCAGCACCACTACTTAATGCCATAGGGATAAAGCCCAAAGAAGCTACAGCTGCAGTAATTAAAATAGGTCTTAACCTTGTCTTAGTGGCCGTTGCAATAATGTCTAAAATTGTTCTATTAGGTTCCATCGCTAATTTGTTCATTTCTGTTAACAATACAATGCCATTCAAAACAGCTACACCAAATAAGGCAATGAATCCAACGCCTGCTGATATACTAAATGGCATCCCTCTTAACCATAATGCAAGCACACCTCCAATGGCTGAAAAAGGAATGGCAGAGAAAATCAATAAACAATGCTTTAAATTATTAAAAGCAAAAAACAACATCACTAAAATCAATAATAAAGCGACTGGTACAGCAATTTGTAATCGACTTACTGCATGCTCTAAGTTTTCAAATTGTCCACCATAAACAACATAATATCCAGGAGGAAATTGAATAGACTTTTTAACTTTTTCTTGTACCTCAGTCACCACTGTCTTTACATCTTTCCCTCTTACATTGAACCCTACTACAATTCTTCTTCCTGCATCCTCTCTTTGTATTTGATATGGCCCCTCTTCTATTTTTACATCTGCTAGCTCATACAAAGGAACCTGTTTCCCATTTCCCACAGTCACCATTAAATTTTTAATTTGTTGCCAATCCTGCTTTTGAACTGTATTAAGTCTTACAACTAAATCAAATCTTCTGTCTCCTTCAAATACTTTACCAGCAACGCCCCCTGCGTAAGCAGATTGTATTACTTGGTTGACTTCTTTAATATTGGCGCCATACCTTGCTATGGCTGTTCTGTTAAAATGAATCACTACTTGTGAAATACCTGTTACGGTTTCTGTATATAAGTCTTTTGCACCTTCTACATCGTGAATGATATTGCCCATTAAAGCTGCATACTTTGCCAAACTATCTAAATTTTCGCCAAATATTTTACAAGAAACATCCTGTCTTGAGCCTGTCATTAATTCATTGAATCGCATTTGAACAGGATATTGAAATCCAGATGTAATCCCTGGCACCTGTGACATCACTTTGCCCATCGTATCTGCTAATTCATCAAAAGTATTGGCAGATACCCAATCATTTTTATCCTTTAAAATGATCATTAAATCGGAAGCTTCCATCGACATTGGATCTGTTGGTATTTCTCCAGCACCAATTTTAGTCACAATTTTCTCGATCTCTGGAAAGCGATCTATCAATAATTTTGAGGCTTTCTGCGTCGCATCTAAAGTGCTGTTCAATGAACTTCCACTCAACAATCTAGTATCAACAGCAAAGTCGCCTTCTTCTAATTTAGGGATAAACTCTCCCCCTAATGTTGTTAATAAAAAAATGGCCCCTGCAAATAGTACAATGGTGAACCCAATAATTTGTTTTGGCATCTTCAATGCCTTCATCAATAAAGGTTCATAGACATTTTCTAATTTTTGCATGTAACGATCTGTCAAAGTATCTTTTTGAACCCTATTTCTATTCAATACCCATGCACTCATCATTGGAACATAAGTGATAGATAAAATAAATGCACCAATCAATGCAAATGAAACTGTTTGCGCCATTGGTTTAAACATCTTTCCTTCAATACCACTTAAGGATAAGATAGGTAGATACACAATCAGGATAATGATTTGACCAAATGCAGCAGCACCCATCATCTTATTAGACACCTGACCCACAATAGAATTCATTTCAACTTTATCTAATTGATTATGCCCCTCTTTTTTTGAACTATGGTACAATTGATGCAATACTGCTTCTACAATGATGACCGCCCCGTCTACAAGCAAGCCAAAATCCAATGCTCCTAAACTCATCAAGTTTCCGCTTACACCAAAAAGATGCATTAAAATAAATGCAAATAACATCGCAAGTGGTATGACAGATGCCACGACCAATCCTGCTCTTAAATTACCTAAAAATAAAATCAATATAAAAATCACAATCAATGCCCCTTCCAATAAATTTTTTGAAACGGTACCAATGGCATTGTCTACCATTTTCGTTCGGTCTAAAAACGGCTCAATGACCACCCCTTCTGGCAGCGTCTCCTGAATAGTCGCAATTTTTGTCTTAATATCCGCAATTACCTGCTTACTATTTTCCCCTTTCAACATCATGACTACCGCACCTGCAACTTCTCCGTCTGCATTAAAGGCAGTGGCCCCAAACTTTGTTGCTTCGCCTAGTTTAACTTGTGCAATATCTCTGACCAAAAGTGGCATCCCATTGGATAAAGTCTTCACCGGGATACTTGAAATCTGATCCATGCTATCCACCATCCCTTCTGTTCTGATAAATAAAACGCCAGGTCCATGTTCTATATAAGCACCTCCAGCATTTTGATTGTTGTCGTTTAAAGCAGTATAAATATCATTCACCGATAAATCATATTGCTTTAATAACTCAGGATTCACACTTACTTCAAACTGTTTTACTGCGCCTCCAAAACTACTTACATCCGCTACCCCAGGGGTGCCTAATAATTGCTTGCGAACAATCCAGTCTTGCATTGTTCTTAATTCTGTTAAGCTATACTTTCCTTCATATCCTTTTTTAGGTCTTACAACATATTGATAAATTTCACCTAACCCTGTCGTTAAAGGACCAAGTTCTGGAATGCCCATCCCCTCCGGCATTTGAGACTTAACAGTAACTAATCGTTCAGAAACCTGCTGTCTGGCCCAATAAATATCAATATCATCTTTGAACACCAAAGTCACTAAACTCAATCCAAAACGTGAAAAACTTCTTTGCTCAATCATTCCTGGAATATTCCTTGTCGCTTGTTCAATTGGCACTGTGATTAATCGTTCTACATCGGGCGCACCTGCACTTGGAACTGATGTAATAATTAATACCTGATTATTGGTAATATCTGGAACGGCATCAATAGGTAATTTAGAAATGGAATAAATCCCTCCTAATATCAACGCAAAAACTCCTAAAAGAATAACTAGTTTATTCTTAATTGAAAACTGTATAATTTTTGATAGCATAATTTAATTTCTTACTCAAAATAAAGAATGAATATACATTTACTCAATAAAGTATATTATTAATAAAAAAATGAAAGTATTATGCTCTTGGAGGCTGAAAGATGGCATTCAGTTTGGTAGAAAGATCAAATCGATCATCTACCACAGGATAGATTCGATTGATAGAAAATACGATTGGCTGAATCGTGAAATTTTTTGGAGCAAAAACACTCACAAAATTTAAAAGCGAAATAGTTCTATTGGAAGATTTAAAAGGCAATTCCATGTCTTGTTGAAAATCACTATCATACGTTTGTACCGAAAAATAGTGAACATCAATAAATCGACTAAAACTAATACCTTCTGTGATTTGTTGATGCGTTTTATAATGCGCAATCAGATTCGGTATCTTCAATAATTGATAAGCCTCTGTAGCTCCTAAGAGATACAGAGACATCAAAAATATAGTAAGTACTTTTTTCACCTTTTAAAGTTACAGCTTTTTTCGTTGTTTTAGCTTGGGTAAAGCATTAAAAAATAGGTAATCCAAGCTAATGAAAAGGCTATTATTAGTCATTCTATTGGTTTTTTCTAGTAAAGCAAATCGATAGCCTAGATTCAGTTTTGACTGGCTATTAAAAATCATTTGAATAGCAGGTGCCGCATCTAAATATTGTCCCCTTCCGGATAATAATTTTTGCCCTAGTAGTTCCAAATATAAATTCACATTAGTTTGACCATAGGAGGAATAACGTTTGGGATACACTAAAATTCCATTGGAAAAACTATACTGAAAAGCACCCCTGCCATAATGTTGACTCCAATTTTGTTTTTCAACATAACCCAAACTAAGCGAACTCGCCCATTTATGTTTTAATTGTGTTGCAATAAATCCTAACCCATTGACAGATTCTTCTCCATCCAATAAGACAGCACTGGTATGGATTGCTTTAAGATTGGTTTGGATGGATTTGGCATAAAAAGCAAACCTTGTATGTGCATACATCGCATCTTTGGTATAGAATCGATATTGAACATAGGCATCCTTTCCATTATAATTGGTACCTAGATAAAGGGATACTTTTTTACTTAGTCCAAATTGCATCTGCGTATATTGATTGTTTCTACTTGAGTTCCCACCCATTTTTTGAAAACTATGCTTTAAGCCTATTGACCTAGCAGGCTTTGTACTTGCTGGATCCGAAAACACATAAAGCTCTTGCGCAATCGTGGGTAAAAAAGCAAAGATGGCAATGATCAATCCACAAAATCCAATTGGCAGAAGCCGCCTATTCATATACCAAACTTTGTACACCAAATCCTGCATCTGTCACCGCTGATTTGATTTGATCTATCTCTACTTTTTTCCCAGTTTTAAAAGCTAAAATATACATTGACTTTTCAATGTCTACTTTCACTTCTTCAACAAATTCTAATTTAGATAATGCTTTGAAAATAGCTTTTGAACACATAGAACAAGTTAAACCAGAAGCAACAAGGGTCACTTTCTTGATTGCTGCAACTTGAGTTGAATCACGATCATATTTACAACATTCATGCAACGCGTCATATGCTGCTTTTGTAGCTGTTTTTGCAGCTTTTTCGATACTTGATTTGCACATGCCACAATTACCTGATACTTTTAATTTTGTAGGAGTTTGCGCATTTGCCGAGAAAACAATGGCCAATATAAAGCCAGAAAATAGAATAAATTTTTTCATAAAATAATTTTGATTTTGAAATACTAGAAATACAAATAGCATGGAAACAGCAAAATAATTTTGCCGACTCCATCATCATAACTAGATTAAAATCAAATTAAATAAAGACAATCTAAGGCATAGATTGGTAGACCTGTAAATAACAGCCCCTTCTTAGAATGTAATTGAATGGAAGTATGCTTTACAACTACAGTAGGAACTGTGTATGTAAAATGAAATACAGGAATACTTGTTACTGATAAACTCTTTTTTACTGTTTGAAATTCAGCAGACTGATGTAGGTCTTGCTTTTTAACAAAACTTGTTTTTTCTGAACAACAAGTATCCTTTTTAGTTGACTTGTTTTTAGATGCATTGCCACATAAACATTTTTGAACTTTCCCAGCACATAGATGTGCTTTTACAGTTGCTCCAATGCTGGAAAAACTGTACACAAATAAAAGTAGGATGGTCAAGCATTGTTTCACAATACAAAGGTAGTACTAATTGATAAAATTCCACCAAATCCCAATCCTTAACCAAGTCCCTGTTCCTGGATAATTTGGTGCAGTAAATTGATAACGTGTCCCTAGTTGATTACTAGTGGCTAACAAAGTATTCAACTGTTCCATACGTATAAATCCTTTGAATCTTTTTATCCTGAAATTTAAAAACGCATTGGTAATAGGCCTATTATTGGTTGTAAATTGATCTTGCAGGTAAAACTGTCCCGTGAGTGGCATATATGCGTCGGGTTGAAAAGCGCTGTGATAGATCAATTCTAAGCCAGTGGATAGGAATAAGTTTTTAAAGAAATTGCCCTCAAAAGCAAGGCGCTGTCTAGTGAAAATAACAGGCAAATGCAATGGCGCATTGGGATCTACTAACTGTAAACTTAGCTCATTGTACCAATTCCAATGCGTACTTAATTTCAATTGATTGGATACCGTACCCTTAATATAACTCAATGCCTTATCATAAACCAATGGTTGATACCCTGAAGCAAAATATTGAAAATTTTGAATGAGTTTGTACTGAAACGAAGCAGTTAGACCTCGGCTTTTTTGATCCCACATAGCACCAGCCTCTATAATATTTTCTTTATCAATACCACTTAATTTGGAAATAGGGAATGCGGTGATACCTAGACGATTAAAGGAAGGCGTACGATTTGAATTTTGTAACCATAAAGCAACTTGATCCCCTTTTTTATTGAATACACTAGTCAAAGAAAACAATGCTTCATAATCTCCTGCATGATAGCCATTTAAAAATAATTTTCCAGATGCTTGAATATCCCATCGCAGGTTCTTGGTTTTATTTTTATAAACACCGAGTCCATATACATCATGATTGAACCAGCTTTGTAGGGTGTCTTTAAAATTCAATTGCTGGTAACCAAGTCCAACTTGAAGGAATTGATTGGGATTGGTTTTCTCTGGGAAAGAAACTAAGCTAAATTCATTCGAGAATCTTCTCCATTGATCTTGAAACAACATGGCATCTCCCACTGGCAATTTGTAATTAAAATACTGCTCATAATTGAGGGCCAAAGGATTCGCGTCAGCAAAAGTAAATTGATTGGATTGGTATTTTATTTCATTCTGGAATCGGAGTCTAGGATAAAATAAATAAGTGGTCACTGTGTCCTTCATTACAGAATCTTTTTGTCCAATATCATAGGTCTGCTTCCATACAAAGTTTTGTTCCTTATTGGTTGTACCAGTCGCAATATTCGTATTGAATGGATTTCTAAAAGATGCACCACTAATCCCCAATCTTGTTTCTAGCTCATAGGGGTTGTTTAATGAAAGACTGTCAATTAATTGACTGTTCACTAACCCTCCATTTTCCGAAGACGCGGATTTATTCAACAACATGACCCAATAAGAAGCATAGCGCTTACGTTTAGATTGATAATTTGCAGCAATGCGCATATTATTCAAATTCGCATGTTGATTTTTTAAATTTCCTGGTGCGTTGCTAAAGCGATAGGCAAAAGAATAATTGAATTGCTTGGTTTTATTTTGGGTATGCAATAATTCTATCAATTGTTCTCCTTTTCCTCCCAATAAATACCCTAATTCGGTATACGGCTTGGTAGTTTGATAAAATGGGGTTTGCTCTAATGTGTAATTGTACACTTCATAGGACCTAAAGCCAGGATCCCATCCGCCTCTCTGCAAAGGATTAAACAAAAAGGATTTGCTAGCATTCCCTAAATTTCCTAAATGATAATTACTATAAGGCAGGATGAATTTTGAAAAGAAATCATTTACACTTGTATCCATATTCTGAATGGCCAAGCTATTGTACAATCGATAATAAATTGCTATTGAATCCTCTGCCTTATCTCTTTTTTGTAAGGAGTCTGTTGCACCTCCTCCCCCGCCACCAAATGAATTAAAACGCATATTCTGTGCACTCAACTGTCCAATCAATAGACAAGTTGCAAAACAACAGATGATTAAAATACGCTTAGTCCTCATGTTCGTTATTATATTAGTGCTATGAAAAAAGCAAACGCCTTATGCGGCGATTTCTTTTACCAATGCACTGAAAATTACAGTTAATAAAGGCTCGGCTGCATTTGCTGCTGCCAACACTTCTTCGTGTGTGATGACGTTATTGTCTTCTCTTATACCTAAATCGGTTACCACACTCATTGCAAAAACTTTCATGCCACAATGCACTGCAGCAATATTTTCTTGCACTGTACTCATGCCCACCACATCTCCACCTGAAATTTTGATGAGTTGATACTCAGCCCTTGTTTCAAAAGTTGGACCTGTCACGCCCACATATACGCCTTCGTGTACTTTAATTTTATTTGCTGCTGCAATTTGTTTTGCTTTTTCAATAAACACATTGGCATAAGGCGCACTCATGTCTGGGAAACGTGTCCCAAGCGCAGGTTCATTTTTTCCCAATAAAGGATTGGGTGTGAAAAAACTAATATGATCTTTGATGATCATTAAATCCCCCACTTCATAAGCCTTGTTGACCCCACCAGCGGCATTTGATAATAAAAGATTTTCTACCCCTAGTAATTTTAATACGCGAATTGGGAAAACAACTTGTTCAGCAGTATAGCCCTCATAAAAATGGAAACGGCCTTCCATGACCCAAACTTTTTTACCATTCAATGTGCCCAAAATCAATCTTCCTTTATGTCCTTCAACGGTACTCACTGGAAAATTTGGTATTTCACTATATGGAATACTGAATTCTGCTTCAATCACACTTGATAAATTGCCCAATCCACTACCTAATATGATAGCAGTATTTGCTTTTGTAGTAATTTTTGACTGAATGAAACCTGCAGTTGCTTCTAACTGTTGCATTAATGGAGACATAAATTGGCCTTTATTGAGCCACAAATATAACAACAGTAAGGGACTCTAAGCCTTAATTGACTTAGTTTCTCCCTTTAAAACGGCATAGGCAATCACAGCACTAATGATCATAAATACTGCACCCATTAAAAAAGATGCTCCGGGAAAATAAATAGGACTACCAGGCTTGGTAAAATAGGCAAATAAACTAGTCATGATCAATGGTCCTGCAATGGAAGTTACACTCATGATACTTGTTAAAGATCCCTGCAATTCGCCCTGTTCATTTTTAGGCACATGGACAGAAATCAAAGCTTGCAATGCTGGTCCAGAAATTCCACCCAAACAATAGGGGATTAAAAATACAAACATCATCCATGAGCTACTTGCAAAAGCAAATAAGATCAAACCCAATGCATATAAAGCAATGCCAAAATACACCGATTTTTCGTTGCCTATTTTTGGATTGATATAACGAATTAATACGCCTTGAACTAAACCCACCAAAAGCCCTACCATTCCCAAGGAAAGTCCAATCATTTTAGGAGACCATTTGAATTTTTCCATATTGGCAAAACTCCAATTGCTCTGAACCGCATGTGATGCTAAATAAATAAAGACTAAAGCAAAAATCAAACCGGATACTGCAGGATATTTTTTTAAATGCACAAGAGCACCTAAAGGATTTGATCGCTTCCAATCAAAAGCCCTTCTATTTTCCACTGGCAAGGATTCAGGTAATACAAAATAACCATATACCACATTTAACAAGGCTAAAGATGCAGCGACAAAAAAAGGCAACCTTGGGCTAATTTCTCCTAAAAATCCACCTAGCATGGGTCCAATAATAAAACCTATTCCAAAGGCAGCGCCAATCATGCCAAAATTTTGAGCTCTATTTGAATCATCACTGATATCCGCCATATAAGCCGATGCAGTCGTCACACTTGCACCAGTAATACCTGAAATAGTTCGTCCTATAAATAACCAAAGAATGGATGGCGCAAATGCTAAAAACAAATAATCCAAACCAAAACCTAATAGCGAAATTAATAGCACCGGCCTTCTTCCATATTTGTCACTCAGACTCCCAATGAAAGGTGCAAATATGAATTGCATGGTCGCATACAAAAAAGTCATCCATCCGCCATACAGGGAAGCCTTACTTAAATCATCAGTGTGCAGCAAACCCTTTATCAATTGTGGAATGACCGGAATAATGATACCAAGGCCCACAATATCAATCACCAATGTGAGAAAAATGAAACCAACTGCTGCCTTCTTTGTGTTTGCCATAAAATAAATTGACGGATAGTGCAAATTTGCCTATCCGTCAAATATACATGTACCTTTCAAGACTTCAAAACCTTTTGAAAGATTCACCATGAAACCTTTATTAAATTATCCCTCGTTTCTAAAGACAACCACCCCGTCAAAAATATCAATTAAGACTTTTTTGGACTTATCAATGGCACCACTTAAAATTTGCTTACTCAATTCATTCACAACCAATTTCTGAATTAAGCGCTTTAATGGCCTTGCCCCAAACTGCATGTCAAAGCCTTGTTCAGACAGGTATTCGACAAGGTAATCTGTAAACTCAATTTGCATGCCATTTTCAGCCACCAAAGACTTTAATTGTTTCAATTGAATTTGAACAATTGATGCCATTTGCTTTCTCAATAACGGAGAGAACATGATGATATCGTCTACTCTGTTTAAAAATTCAGGACGAATTGTTTGTTTTAGCAAATCCATCACTTCTGTTTTTGCCAATGCAGTTTTTTCTTCCAAGTTCTTATCTGTCACATCTTCAAATGCATCCTGAATTAAATGACTTCCAATATTACTTGTCATAATGATGATGGTATTTTTAAAATTGACCACCCTTCCTTTATTATCAGTTAACCTTCCATCATCCAATACTTGTAATAAGATATTCCAAACATCTGGATGCGCTTTTTCTATTTCATCCAAGAGTACAACACTATAAGGCTTTCGACGAACAGATTCAGTCAACTGTCCACCTTCCTCATAGCCCACGTATCCTGGAGGCGCTCCTACCAATCTTGAAACTGTATGTTTTTCCTGATACTCACTCATATCAATCCTTGTCATCATACTATCGTCATCAAATAAATAATTGGCCAATGCTTTTGCCAATTCTGTTTTTCCCACACCTGTTGTACCTAAAAAGATAAATGACCCAATTGGCTTTTTAGGATCTTGTAATCCGGCCCTACTTCTTCTAATCGCATCTGATACTGCGGTAATGGCTTCTTCCTGACCAACTACCCTTTCATGTAATGCCGTTTCTAAATGCAATAACTTTTCTCTTTCCGACTGCATCATTTTATGCACTGGTATGCCTGTTGCTTTTGCAATGTTCTCTGCAATATCATCTGCATCCACTTCCTCTTTCATTAAACGCTTGCCTTCTTCGCCCAAATCATTTAACTGATTCGTAAATTCCAATAACAAGGTTTCTTGTTCTTTTAATTTTCCATAACGGATCTCTGCAACCTGTCCATAATCTCCATTACGTTCAGCTACTTCTGCCGCTTGCTTTAATTGCTCCATTTTGCCTTTAGCATCCTGCACTTTATCCACCAATTCTTTCTCCACTTTCCATTTAGCAGTAAGGGTATCTTGCTGCACCATCATATTGCTTATCTCTACATTCAATTGTTTTAATTGATCCGGATTGTTCTCTCGCTTAATGGCTTCTCTTTCAATTTCTAATTGTCTAATTTGGCGTTGTAAAGAATCTAAGTCCTCTGGCATAGAATTCATCTCCAATCTAAGCTTAGCAGCACTTTCGTCAATTAAATCAATCGCTTTGTCTGGTAAAAAACGATCTGTAATATACCTGGAAGAAAGTTCTACAGCAGCCACAATCGCCTCGTCTTTAATACGCACATGGTGATGTGTTTCATATCTTTCTTTCAAGCCCCTTAAAATTGAAATCGCATCTTCTTTGGAAGGCTCGTCAATCATCACTTTCTGGAATCTTCTTTCCAATGCTTTATCTTTTTCGAAAAATTTTTGATATTCATTTAAAGTAGTTGCTCCAATGGCCCTTAACTCTCCTCTAGCTAATGCTGGTTTCAAAATATTTGCAGCGTCCATAGCACCATCGCCTCCACCAGCACCAACCAGTGTATGAATCTCATCAATGAACAAAATAATATCTCCATCACTACCTGTGACTTCCTTAATGACGCCTTTTAATCTTTCTTCAAATTCACCTTTGTATTTTGCACCTGCAATCAATAGCCCCATATCTAAAGCATAAATAATTTTTGACTTTAAATTTTCGGGCACATCCCCATTCACAATACGCATCGCCAAACCTTCTGCAATGGCTGTTTTACCAACACCAGGCTCACCCACTAAAATTGGATTATTCTTGCTTCTTCTTGTTAGGATATGTAATGTTCTTCTTATTTCGTCATCACGACCAATCACAGGATCTAATTTCCCTTTATTGGCCATCTCGTTTAAATTCTTTGCATATTTATTCAATGCTTGAAATTGTGTTTCTTGTGTAGCAGACTTTATCGTTTCACCCTGTCTTAATTCTGTAATAGCCGTTTTCAAACCTTTTTCGGTTAAGCCTGCATCTTTCAAAATTTTTGCAACAGCATCATTCACTTGAAGGATACCCACAATTAAATGCTCCACAGTTACAAAGTCGTCACCAAAATCCTTTAATGACGCAGTCGCTTTTAATAAAACTGCATTCAAATCTCTACTCAATGCAGAGGCAGGTTCACCAGTTTGTTGTTTTGGTAATTTTTCAAATAAAACATCTAGTTTTTGCAAAACCCAGCTAGGTTGTACATTATTTTTTTTCAATAAAAAATCGGTTGGACTGTCTTTGTCTCCAAGAATTGCTTTTAACAAGTGCGCAGTTTCAATGTTCGCATGTTGGTTATTGTAAGCCAATTGCTGTGCAGCCTGAATGGCTTCCTGCGCTTTGATGGTATATTGATTTAAATTCATGGTACTAGTTTTAGTATTTACTATATACCCGCAAATAGAAAGCCATTCCTAGAATTCAGCAATTATGTCTTAATACTTGTTAAAAAAGAGCAATAAAGTCAGTCATTGCTTGTATTTTCTGCTAAATTTACATACGATGACGAAAAGGAGTAATATGGCACAAAAAAGAAATTTATGCTTCACTAAAATGAATATGCTGTGAATCAATTTAAGCATACGCAACTCATCAAAGCGCTAGCCCTACAACATGGATTTGACTTCTGTGGAATCGCTGAAGCCAAAGAATTAACCGAAGATGCATTTAGATTAGAACAGTGGTTGGCAAAAGGTTTTCATGGGGATATGCAGTACATGGAAAAACATTTTGATTTAAGAATCAATCCAAAAAAATTAGTACCCGGTGCAAAATCTGTGATTACTTTTTTAAAAAATTATTATCCGGTACAGGAGCAACCAATCGGCTTTCCAAAAATTGCTAAATATGCATACGGCCAAGATTACCATGAAGTGATTAAGCTTTCATTGAATCAGATGTTGGATGAAATGCGTCAAAAAATTGGTCCTATTGAGGGTAGAGGTTTTGTAGATTCCGCTCCTGTCTTAGAGCGTTCCTGGGCTTGGCTTTCGGGCGCTGGGTGGATTGGGAAAAATGGCAACTTGATTCAACCTAAAAAGGGCTCCTACTTTTTTATTGCTAGTTTGATTGTAGACCTTGAATGTGTTTACGATCAACCCATAGCAAAAGATTATTGTGGCACTTGTACTAAATGTATTGACGCTTGTCCAACGCAAGCCATCTTACCTAATAAAACCATTGAAGCCAATCATTGCATTAGTTACTATACGATTGAACTGAAAAAACAAACCATCGAAACCGGTGCTGATAGAGCCTATCAAGACTGGGCATTTGGCTGCGATATATGTCAGGAAGTTTGTCCTTGGAATCGATTTAGTCATCCCCACCAAGAAGCAAAATTCAAACCGATTGAAGGCTTGTTAACCATGTCTAAAGATGCTTGGCTCGAAATGGAAGAAACTAGTTTTAAGGCAAGATTTAAACAATCTCCTTTACTTAGATCAAAATTAAATGGGATCAAAAGAAATATCGAATACTTGAATAATCAAGAACAATAAACAGCACCTAATTATTTTATTTCTGAACTGTTTGATACAATACAAGCTGTTAAATGTTGTAATTCTTCTTCCATTTTTGCACCTAAGACCTTCTCATTCAATAAAGTCTGAAATTTTTCCCAAGGATACCATTTTACATGTTGTTCAAATGACCAGTGAATTACATAAGTACCCTCTTTTAAAGGCAGCCATTCTATTTGAACCTGATAAGGCGCTTGTCCTGTTGCTTCCCATTTTAAAAGCACAGTACTATCAGTACTTGAAAGCATTTGAATTGTTTGCGTACCTACTCGCATAATACTATCTTGAACAATAACTGATTGATCTTTCCAATCACTCATCCAGCCTTTCCAAGCGGATAGGTCTTTTACACAATGTTGTATTTGAGATTTTGTTGCATTGACTTCTACTGCCCTGGATGTAATCACAACCGAAGGAAATAAGCTAGCTATAGCTGTGATTAAAATACTTATCACTAACACACTTATGATAGCAAAACGGATTAGTTTCATTTTATTCCCATTTAAATAATTTATATGCAGCTGCATACACTATTACAATCCAAACAAAAAGTATCGCTATCTCATTTCCAACCGAAAATATATTTGCACCCTCAAAAGCAATTTCACGCATGGCATTGTTAAAATGCGTTAATGGTAAAATATTACAAAATGGTTGGAGCCATTTAGGAAAAGAATCAATCGAAAAGAAAGTACCAGCCAGTAAAAATTGAGGCAGGGTAATTAAATTCGCAAAAGGAGGAATGGTACTTTCGTTTTTTGCTACTCCACTCACAATAAAACCAAAACCCATAAATAAAATCAATGCAATAAAACTAAGTGCCATGATATTCAAAAAAGTAATCCAACCATGCACCAATGTGAAGTTGAAAGCAAAATGACCAATACCAATAATAATTACCGCAGTCATCAATTGAAAAATAACCCTACTCAAGGCCTCGCCTAAAATAATATACAAACGTCTAATAGGTGTGGCATAAAATCTTTTTAAAACCAATTGTTGTCTTAAATTAAAAAACAAAAAAGCCACGCCAAAAACCCCTGCACTTAATAAGGAGAATCCAAGTTGTCCAGGCAAAATAAAATCGATTGTTCTATAGGTTCTGCCTGGCACTTCAATCACTTCGTTCTTCACTACTGCAATCGTAGGTGCATCTTTAAACTGAGTGGCATTGATATTGGCAATCACTGCATTTAAGATGGACTTAATGAGTTGAATATTTTGTGGATTAGCAGCAGCTGAACTTGTTAATTGGATTTGATAAGGCTGGCTAGGATTTTGAGTAGGCTGAATATCAATCAATGCTGTGATTCTGCCCTTAGCTAATTCTGCATTCGTGGTGGCTTGATCGGCAGTCACAAATTTCAGTCCTGCTAAGGACTTTATTTTGGCATACACTGCATTGGTGGTATCCGCATTGGGTGCTAATGCGGCTTTTACATTGATATTCCCACCGCTACTTAAGAATCCAAATACTAAAATGAAAATAAGCGGGAATGCAATACTAAAAATAACTGCAGATGGGCTTCTCAAGATAGAGCGCAGGCTTGCTCTTGTAATAGCAAGCATCGCTTTAATTTGACTGTATGAATGCATGATACCTAGGGCTGTTTAACCACAAATATAGGCATTCGTGCTTGAGGGGCACCAACCATTTGTTGTACAGTTTTCAAATTTTGGAAAATCTGCCATTGGCTTGCACCAATTTCAGATTCAATCGATTTCACTTTTACATAATCTTTATAATCTTCAATTAAATCTTCGATAAAGGATTTTGATTCTGGATACTGCTTAATGCTATAGCCTTTTAGTTTCGCCATTTTAGCTGCAGAAGCAAGGGCATCATTTAATGTACCAATTCTATCCACTAGTCCTACATTGATCGCATCCGAACCTAACCAAACGCGACCTTGCGCAATTGAATCCACATAGTCCATTGATTTTTTCCTGCCCTTCGCAACCCTAGATTTAAAAGTATGGTAGATACTGTCTACACCAGATTGCAACATTTTTTGCTCCATCGTATTCAGAGGCCTTGTTGCTGATGGCGCATCTGCATAAGGCGCAGTTTTAACGCCGTCAAAACTAATACCTAATTTATTGTTCATGAATCCTGAAATATTTGGAATCACCGTAAACACGCCTATCGAACCTGTAATCGTATTGGCATCTGCATAAATAGAATCAGCACCAGCTGCAATATAATATCCACCAGATGCTGCGACATCTCCCATACTTACTATCACTGGCATCTTTCCTTTAATCAATTCTATTTCTCTCCAAATAATATCACTTGCTAAGGCGCTTCCTCCTGGGGAATTCACCCTTAATACCAATGCATCAATCGATTCGTCTGCTCTAATTTTTTGAAGCAACATTCTAAAATCATCACTTGCAATTGAACCTTTCACCCCTTTACCCATTACAATATCTCCGTCTGCATATACTACTGCAATTTTGCCAGCACCAGTGCCTCTTAATGGCACCGACTTGGCATACTCTTTAATAGAAACAAATGGAATATCGTTTTCTTTTACCCCTTTTAATTTTTTTGCAATCATTTTCTTCAATTGGTCGTCATAGATTAATCCATCCACCAAACCATTTGACAAAGCATCTTGTGCTGATTGAATTTTTGCCTCGTTTGCCATTGCTTTCAACTTTTCGGGTGCAATTTGTCTTGCACTTGCTACTGTACTAATAAAATGATCGTATAAACCATTTAACCATACACCTGTTTGTTGCTTATTGGCATCCGACATTTTTGTATACCTAAAAGGTTCTGTTGCACTTTTGAACCTGCCTGCATAAAACACTTGCATTTCTACATCCAATTTATCCAACATCCCTTTTAAGAAAACAGTTTCTAAAGAAAAGCCGCTGAATTCCAATCCACCTTGCGGATGTGTATAAATCTGATTGGCCACATTGCCTACCCAGTAGCCTTTTTGAGAAATCGTTTCACCGTATGCAAAAATAAATTTGTTACTTTTTTTAAATTCTACCAAGGCCTTTCTAAGTTCCTCTGAGCTCGCATAGCCATTTGAATTTTGTTGACATTTAATGTAGATGCCTTTGATATTTGAATCTTTTTTTGCATGCTGAATCAACCCAATCACAGATGTTAAACTTGGTATTTTCCCTGTACCCGGATTCATTAATTCAGTAAATGGATCTGATACTTCTTTTTCGGTGAAATTATCATTAAGGTCAATTACTAAAACTGCATTGGTTGGGATAGTTGTAGGCTCATCCGAAGAGAATGCCGCTGCAGATCCAATTAATAGCATTAAGCCACCAATTGAAAAAACAACTATTGCAAGTAATGCAGCGAAGAATGAACTAAAAAAGCTTTTCATAAAAAAGATTGAATGTGAAGAAATCTAAAATAGCAAGAAAAAAATAAAGATTGCCTTGTAAAATTATGGATATTTGCGTTCATTTTCAGCATACTTCTATGAACCATGTATACCTCATGATAGGCGGCAATATAGGGAACCGTTTGGACAATTTAGAAAATGCTCGAAATAGCATTAACATACAATGTGGGCCAATACAAAAGCAATCCTCCATTTTTGAAACAGAAGCCTGGGGCATGAAAGACCAGCCTGCATTTTACAACCAAGCACTCTGCATCAAAACCGCATTGAGCCCACAAGACTTAATGGCCATGCTCCTTGCTATTGAGGTTTCGATGGGTCGTGAAAGATTGATCCCCCTTGGACCAAGGACCATCGATTTGGATATTATTTATTATAACCAAACAATTATTGAATCACCAGGTTTGATTATTCCACATCCTAGACTCGCATTGCGCAACTTTGTTTTGGCGCCATTGATAGAGATTGCACCTGATTTTGAGCATCCTATACTTAAAAAAACGAATTTTCAGCTCTACCAAGCCTCAACAGATACCTCTGTTGTGCATAAAAAAACCAACCTATAAAGGATCCAGAACTTATCTTTGTCCGCAAGTATTAGAAGCATTATGAAGCATCATTTTATAGCAATTGAGGGGAATATTGGTGCAGGAAAGACGACGCTGTCACAATTACTCGCACAACATTATAATGCAAAACTAGTTTTAGAGGAATTTGCGGACAATCCATTTTTGACTAAGTTTTATGAGAATCCAAAACAATACGCCTTCCCTTTGGAACTGTTCTTTTTAGCAGAACGATTCAAGCAACAACAAGAGATGGTGAAGACCAACGACCTGTTTCAAGATGTAACCGTATCGGATTATATTTTTACAAAATGCTTGCTCTTTGCTAAGGTAAATTTGCCCGAGGAAGAATTTAGATTGTATCAAAAAATGTTTGACGTTTTTGTACAACAATTGACCCAGCCGGATATTCTGATTTATTTGCACGCACCAGTCAATAAATTACAAGGGAATATTAAAAAAAGGAACAGAAAATTCGAACAATCCATTCCGGACGAATACTTATTTAAATTACAGGAGACCTATACTAGCTATATCAAACAACATAATATCAAAACTATTTTTGTAGACGCTAGTAATGCAGACTTCTTATACAACGAAAAGCATTTTAAAGTCATCACTGACGTGCTAGACAAAGACCTAGAAGAAGGACAACATTATTTTACACTTCCCTAAGTTCAACTTATCAATACTGTTATGGAGCAAAATGCACAACAACTAACCAAAGATCCATTTGCCGCTTTAAGGATCAATGAGTTTAGAAATTTAATGATTGGGCGTTTTTTATTTATCATGGGACTAAGGATGATGGGCACATTGGTTGGCTGGTGGATCTATGAATTAACCAACGAGCCCTTTGCAATTGGATTGATTGGTTTAGCAGAAGTTATTCCTGCAGTATCACTAGCATTATATGCAGGCCATGTGATTGATAAAAGCGAAAAAAGAAAAATCATTTTAAGAGGCGTTGTGCTCTACTTTATTTGTGCGATTAGCTTGTTGCTCTTATCCTCGGCCTATGGGAAAGCACATTTAGGCAATCTACAAATAGCTATTGTCATTTATTTTGTCATCTTTTGTACTGGTATCATTCGTTCTTTTACAGGACCTGGATTTGGCACTTTGGTGGGTGAAATTGTGCCTAAAAATTTATTACAAAATGCCACTACTTGGAGTCAAGGCATGTGGCTGAGCGCCTCTGTGGTAGGGCACGCAAGTGTTGGTTTTATGATTGCAGGTTTTGGAATTCATGGTTCTTTAATACTGGTAGTTGCTTTAGTCGCAATTGGCTTTTTCTTTATTCAAAAAATCAGTGCTAAGCCCCCACACCCCACTGTGGTGGAACAAAAGCCTTTAGAGAGTGTGAAAGAAGGATTGCGTTTTGTTTTAAATACGAAAGAATTATTAGGGGCCTTATCATTGGACTTATTTGCTGTCCTTTTTGGTGGTGCAGTTGCAATGGTGCCCGTATTTGCAAGAGATATTTTAAAAGTAGGACCAATTGGTTTTGGCTGGCTCAATGCAGCAACTGATATAGGTGCGATGCTGATTATTATATTGATTACATTATTCCCTGTTACACAAAAACAAGGAAAAAAATTATTACTTGCAGTCGCCGGTTTTGGTGTTTGTATCATTGTCTTTGCATTGTCTAAAATATTTTGGATCTCATTTGCTGCATTATTAATGAGTGGTATTTTAGATGGATTTAGTATGATTGTTCGAGGTACCATTGTTCAACTCAAAACACCAAGTCATATGCGTGGCAGGGTGATGTCGGTGAATTCGATGTTCATCAATAGCAGTAACGAATTAGGACAATTTGAAAGTGGATTGGCGGCTAAAGCAATGGGTGTAATTCCATCGGTGGTATTTGGTGGTGTGATGACCATCTTAGTGGTTTTGACTACTTGGTTCAAGGCGCCAAAACTAAAAGAAATGGAATATTAATTATTTCGCAATGAGTGCATTCATGACATCATGCACAATAGGACAAAACTCTGCATTTTTCATTGTAATTGGAATGCGCTTAAAAAAAACATCCTCGTCTGTATAAGGAAACCTTTGACAATCGGTTGGGCGATGATCATAAATACCACAAGCATTGTCACTGCCTAAAAAAGGACAAGGCCTTGTTTTAGAAACATAGTCGCCTTCTTCATCCATACTTAAATACTGGTCTATAAAAGCAGTCTCTTTCATGCCCATGTATTTACTGATTCTTTTAATGTCAGGCATCTTGAATCTTGGAGAATAATTTTTGCAACATCTGGCACAATCTAAACAATCAATTTTTTCAAATGCAGCCTCGTGCAAATCTGGCAATTGCTTTAAAATAACACGCTTATCCACCCTTTTAAGAAAGTTCTGGAATTTTTTAAGCTGCTCTGGGGCGGGCGTATCAAATAAGTGTTCAGTATTTGCTTGCATAATTGATAACAAAAGTAAACTATTTAGGCCTCATCCACAAGCTTTCCCCATTCGAGCCAATTTAACCACCGATCTCTTTTTAAGGCGGCGCTAAAAGCCTATCTTTGTGGCAATTTTTAACCTTTTCAATTCCGTCGAAATGAATCAGAGTGGCGCAGAATTTATTCAAAGACATATTGGTCCAAATCCAGTAGATAGTGCAAAAATGTTGAAGGCAGTTGGTGTTGATAATTTAGCAGCATTAATTGACAAAATTGTACCAGCAAATATTCGTTTAACAAAACCAATGGAGATTCCAGAAGGATTGACCGAGTTTGAAATGTTGCAATCACTTAAAGCAATCGGCGAGAAAAATATTGTTGCGAAAAATTTTATCGGACAAGGTTATTATGGCACCATCACACCTTCTGTGATCCTTAGAAATATATTTGAAAATCCAGGTTGGTATACGCAATACACGCCTTATCAAGCAGAGATTGCACAAGGCCGTTTAGAAAGTTTATTGAACTTTCAAACTATGATCTCCGATTTGACAGGAATGGATATTGCAAATGCGTCTTTATTAGACGAATCGACTGCAGCTGCAGAAGCAATGGCGATGATTTTTAATCATATCAATAAATCAGATGTGATTAGTCAACCTAAATTATTTGTGGACGAAGCCATCTTTGCACAAACAAAATCTGTTTTACAAACTAGAGCAACACCAATTGGTGTGGAATTAGTAACAGGTGATTTTAAGACTGCTGCTATTGATGGTAGTTTCTTTGGAGCGATCCTTCAATATCCAAATGCCAATGGTGCCATCCAAGACTATACAAGCTTTATAGACCAAATGCACCAAGCAGGTGGTATGGTGATTTTAGTAGCAGATTTACTTTCGTTGACTGTACTAAAAAGTCCAGGTGAACTCAATGCAGATGTGGCTGTAGGTAACACACAAAGATTTGGTGTGCCGATGGGATTTGGTGGACCACATGCTGCTTATTTTGCAACTAAAGATGCATTCAAAAGAGGGATGCCAGGAAGATTGATTGGAGTAAGCATAGATGCACAAGGTAACCGTGCACTAAGAATGGCATTGCAAACTAGAGAGCAACATATTAAACGCGAAAAAGCAACTTCTAATATTTGTACTGCTCAAGCATTACTTGCGAACATGGCAGTGATGTATGCAGTATATCATGGACCAGATGGATTAAAAGCCATCGCATCAAGAGTACACGGATTGGCTCAAGGACTTGCTCAACAATTAGAAAGTATAGGTATTCAACAAGTAAATGAATTTTATTTCGACACCTTACACCTAACAGGTTTTGATGCGAATAAATTATTTGAGCTTGCGAATAAACAAGCCATCAATTTCAATTATTTTACGAACGGCACAGTCTCAATTAGTATTGACGAAACGACATCTGTAAAAGACATTCAATCCATTGTGCACTTGTTTGAAACATTGACAGGCAAAGGCGCGAATGCATTGAATGCAAATATCAAAAACGCAGCTATCCCAGCACAATTATTGAGAACAAGCGACTACTTAACGCATCCTGTATTCAATACACATCATAGTGAAACACAAATGATGCGTTATATCAAGCAATTGGAAAATAAAGACCTTTCATTAAATACAAGCATGATTAGCCTTGGTAGTTGTACCATGAAATTGAATGCTGCAACAGAAATGATTCCAGTAAGCTGGCCTTGTTTTGGTGGCTTGCATCCATTTGCACCAGCAAATCAAACCATCGGCTATCAAGAGATTGTAAAAGAATTAAGTGCTTACTTATGTCAAACGACTGGATTCACTGCTTGTAGTTTACAACCTAACAGTGGTGCACAAGGTGAATATGCGGGTCTATTGACAATTCGTTCTTACCATGCTGCCCGAAATGAGCCACATAGAAATATTGTATTGATTCCAATTAGCGCACACGGTACCAACCCTGCAAGTGCGGTGATGGCAGGCTTCAAAGTAGTGGTAGTAGCATGTGATGCTGCTGGTAATATTGATGTTGCCGACCTTACAGAAAAAGCAATTCAGCATAAAGACCATCTTGGTGCTTTGATGGTAACTTATCCATCTACACATGGTGTGTTCGAAGAAACGATCATGGACATCTGTAATACCATTCACGTAAATGGTGGTATGGTGTATATGGATGGTGCTAATATGAATGCACAGGTTGGATTAACAAGTCCAGGAAATATTGGTGCGGATGTATGTCACTTGAATTTACATAAAACATTTGCCATTCCACATGGTGGAGGTGGACCAGGTGTTGGACCAATTTGTGTGAATGATCATTTAGCACCTTTCTTACCAGGTCATATCAAGAATGGAGATGCAACCAACGCAGTAAGTGGTGCCCCTTTAGGATCTGCAAGTATTTTACTAATTAGTTATGCATACATTAAAATGTTAGGTGCAAAGGGATTGGAATTAGCCACTAGCTATGCCATTTTGAATGCGAACTACATGAAATCAAGATTAGAAAAAGCATACACTATTTTATATACTAGCAAGAATGGCACATGCGCACACGAATTCATTATTGACTTAAGACCATTTAAATTAACTGCAGGCATTGAAGCAGAAGATGTGGCTAAACGTTTAATTGATTATGGATTCCATGCACCAACTATGAGTTTCCCTGTAGCTGGCACCATCATGATTGAGCCTACAGAAAGCGAGGATATGGCAGAATTAGATCGTTTCTGTGATGCATTGTTAGCAATTCATACAGAAATTGTAGCCATTGAGAATGGCCGTTTTGATAAGGTAAACAACCCATTAAAAAATGCACCACATACACAACATGTGATTTGCGCCAATGAATGGACTCATAGTTATACAAGACAAGAAGCTGCATTCCCACTGCCTTATGTTGCGTTGAATAAATTTTGGCCAACAGTAGCGCGTGTGAACAATACACATGGAGACAGAAACCTTGTTTGTACTTGTGAGCCAGTATCGTCTTATGCATAAATGATTTAAATAAATATAGAAATAGATTGATTAATTAAGTTTGACAGATTTATATAGATCCCAAATTAGAGTGGCGCTTCAAATTGAAGCGCCACTCTAATTTAATCCAAAGCATATACCTATCTAAGCATCCATCCTTTTTACACTACTACTACTGCTAATACTGGTAATCGGAGGATTCCCATTTAACATAAACTCGTATAAGCCAATGATTTTTTCCTTATCAGATAATGAAGTTTGTAATTTATCAAAATCATTTTCAAGTTTTTTTAATTTTTTATTTTCATTGGTGTATTTATTTGTAAAATCTTCTATAATAGAGTTGTCTATATGTTCATTATGCAGCACTTCTTCTTTTAGCATTTGCCCCTCACCTGTTAAAACCCATAAAATATCTAGGTCAGTATAGGTATGATGGATTCTAATTAGGATATCTGACCCTACAGAACCTAAATGTTTCAATTGTTTTGAAAAATAGCCATTGGACAACTCAATTTTTTGCTCAAAAGCATGTGGTGAGATCTTTTTGAAATGAATGAAGATCGCGATTCGTTCGATTGGTTTCATGATAATAAGATTTAGATTTAAATTGGATACAGTGTTTCTATCTGTATCGTATTACTAAATTACCCCTATCAATAAAATCATATCTAAAATTTAGGCCTCATTTATTTGAGAACTAGGCCTCATTTTTTAGAAAAAACGAACGAACTATAGTTTTTCGCTCAATTCCAACCATCTTAATTCTGATGCTTCTAATTCGGCTGTAACTGAAGCCAGTGCTGCGCTTAAGGCGGTGATGGCAGTATAATCTCCCGTACTATTGTTGAGTTCATCAGTGAGTGTCCCTTTTTTACTTTCAAGTTCAGGCATGGACTTATTCAGCTGTTCTAGTTCTAATTTTTCTTTGTAAGACATTTTTTCAGCTACTTTCTTTGGCGCGTTGTCTATTGCTATTTCATTTGTTTCTTTCGTAGCTGACCCAGCAACAGGAGCTTTAACTTCATGCTCCACTTGTGTGGTGATATCTGAGCTTACAGCAGCATAGTTTTGTTTGCTTTTTTCTAAAATCCTAAACTGTGTATAATTACCAGGATAGTCACGAATCACACCATCCCCTTCAAATATAAATAAGTGGTCAACTAGTTTATCCATGAAGTAACGATCATGTGATACCAATAATACACAACCAGCAAAATCAATCAAAAACTGTTCTAACACAGCCAAGGTTGGAAGGTCTAAATCGTTAGTAGGTTCATCTAGAATTAAAAAATTAGGATTTTTAAATAAAATAGTTAACAGCTGAAGTCTTTTTTTCTCTCCACCACTTAAAGCACTTAAATAAGTGTATTGTTTATCTGGAGTGAATAAAAATAATTCTAAGAATTGTGCTGCGCTCAATGTGCCGCCACTAGCCAAGGGAAACTGCTCGGCAAATGTTTTTAAGTATTCAATGACACGCATGTCCTTTTTGTAGGTAAGCCCCTCTTGAGAAAAATGACCAAAGACAATGGTGTCGCCTACATTGATTTTACCACTATCAGGCATGGTCAATCCTTGTAGAATTTGCAAGAAGGTAGACTTTCCTACCCCATTCTTACCAACTATACCAATACGCTCTCCTTTACTAAAGGTATAATCAAAGCCTTTTAGCACAACTAGGTCACCATAAGACTTATAAACTTTGATGGCTTCGATAATCTTACCCCCCAATCGGGTCATCTTCATATCCAATTGCAAATTGGTGTCTTCAATTTTTTGTTTTGCCCTAGCTTCTACTTCGTAAAAATTATCTTGCCTGCTTTTACTTTTAGTTGTTCTTGCTTTTGGTTGCTTACGCATCCACTCTAGTTCTTTTCTAAAAGTATTTTTTGCTTTATCAATACTAGCTAATTCAGATTCTATTCTTGCAGCTTTCTTTTCCAAATAATTTTCATAATCTCCTTTATAGCTATACAATTTCTCTCTTTCCAATTCCCAAATCTCATCTGTCACTGCTTCTAAGAAATAACGATCATGCGACACAAGTAATAAGGTTACTTTTTCTTGCTCCAAATAATTTTCCAGCCATTCAATCATATTTAAATCCAAGTGGTTGGTTGGCTCATCCATTAACAATAAAACGTGTTTGGGTTCAAAGCCAATTTGGATCAATGTTTTTGCTAAGGATACTCGTTTTCTTTGTCCACCACTTAATTTTGAAACAGGTTGTTCTAAATGATGGATATTTAATTGAGTTAAAATTGTCTTTACTTTTGATTCAAAGTCCCATGCATTATTTTCCTCCATTTCCATGATGGCATCTGTAATCAAATTTTCATCTTCTGTCTCCATGGCCATTTCATAATTACTAATGGCCTTCATGATGGGATGTGCTTGATTGAACAGGTTCTGCGTCACCGATGCGGTTTCAATAAATTGTGGATCCTGTTCAAATAAGACCAAATGGACGTCTTTATGCACTTTAGCAGTCCCCGAGTCTGGCACTTCTTTACCAGATAAGATTCTTAAAAGCGTAGTTTTACCAATACCATTTCTGGCCACTAAGGCAATTCTGTCGCCCTCATTGATATTAAAGCTGATCCCCTTAAACAAGGGCATAATACCATAACTTTTAGTCAGATTTTCTACAGATACATAATTCATGGCGCAAAGATACAAGCACTAAATTAAAATAGGGGAAAAAGCAATGAAGATTGTACTTTTGTAGACGTTAATATCGAAATAGATGAAAAATTTTGAAGTGCCATCAGGCTATAGAAGCCCCCTAATTGTTGCCATTAAACAAAAGCGCAAATTGGACGATAAGCTCAAAAAGGATTTCACCCCTACTGAACTCGACTTTGGCAAGGTTAAAATCTATTTAGCAAGGCATTTTGGATTTTGTTATGGGGTAGAAAATGCGATTGATATTGCCTATAGAACCATTGAGGAAAATAAGGGCAAAAGAATTTTTTTATTGAGTGAGATGATCCATAATCCTCAAGTGAACAATGACTTAACAAGCAAAGGCGTTCGATTTTTACAAGATACATTGGGCAAAGAATTAATCCCTTTATCCGAATTAACAAAAGACGATATTGTCATTATTCCAGCATTTGGTACCACACTAGAATTAGAGGAGAAATTAAGAGCAAAAGGAATTGCAATTGAATCCTATGATACCACTTGCCCTTTTGTAGAAAAAGTATGGAATCGCAGTGAACAGATTGCGCAAAAAGGCTACTCCATTATCATACATGGGAAACCAAAACATGAAGAAACAAGGGCTACTTTTTCTCACACATCTGCACATACGCCCACTTTAATTGTAAACGATATCGAAGAAACAAAAGTCTTGGGGAAAATTATTAGTGGCGAATTACCTACCGCCTATTTTTATGATTTTTTTATCAACCGTTTCTCTGCAGAATTTGATCCTACGATTCATTTAGACAAAATTGGTGTCGTAAATCAAACGACTCAATTAGCCACAGATACCCAAGCAATTTCAGATTATTTAAAACAAATCATTCTGAAAAAATTTGGACCGGAAAATTTAGCTACTCATTTTGCAGATACAAGAGACACGCTTTGTTATGCCACCAATGACAACCAGTCTGCAGTGATTGGACTGCTTGAAACAGAAGCCGATTTAGCGATTGTGATGGGTGGAAAAAACAGCAGCAATAGTTCGCACTTAGTAGAATTATGTGAACGAAAATTACCTACTTATTTTATTGATGATGTAAGTAAAATTATAGATGCTAATCATATTGAAAAAACGAATTGGAAAAATAAACAATCTGAAATAGTAACTAATTTTTTGCCTGATGCAAGTCCTATACGTATTTTAATGACCAGTGGCGCAAGTTGCCCTGACACAGTGGTAGAATCTGTTATAAAAAAAATTCTTAGCTTTTATCAATTAGATGATGTGTTTGAAAAAGTAAAGGACAGCTGGATCGATTAAGGTTAAATTAGAAAGCCTAAACCATCTTTATCTTCTCCATAGCCCACTGCATGGCCAGTGCGAACTGCTGCGCTCTATCTAAATTTGTATTGTCTAATACTAAAGCATCCTCCGCCTGCTTTAGTGGACTATGTGTTCTAGTACTATCCATTAAATCTCTTTGTTGTAAATTTGCAGCTACTTCTTCTTTTTGAATTGCAGGATTGGTTTGTAACAATTCTTGGAACCTGCGCTCTAATCTAATGGTAGGATCTGCCGTAACAAATAATTTAAGTTCTGCATTTGGAAAAACGACTGTTCCAATATCTCTCCCATCCATCACAATCCCTTTGTCTATCCCCATTGCTTGTTGTTGTGCCACTGCAAAATCTCTCACCGCTGCAATTGATGCCACTTCACTCACTTTTTGACTTACTTGCATTTCGCGAATTTCTTGTTCTACATTTTCACCATTCAAATACATGTCACTTTTTTGACTTACGCTATTGAACTTAAATCTCAATTCAATTGCCTGCAAAGCATCTTGAGCAGCTGTATCGTTAAATGCTATATTGTTTCTTAAAAAATATAAGGCGATGGCTCGATACATTGCACCCGTATCAACAAAAACATATTCCAATGCCTTGGCCATTGCTTTTGCAAGCGTACTCTTTCCACAGGATGAAAAGCCGTCTATCGCTATGATGATTTTCTTTTCCATTATGGTGCTACGGTGATGGTTGCTGTTTGAGGTAAATTTGCATTTCGAATGGCGATTTGTCTTACTGCATTGCCCACAAAAGTCCTGAATGCATCTTTTGAGACTTTATCTTGTCCAACCATGGCAGGCACCCCTTCATCTCCTCCCTCTCTAATACTTTGCACCAAAGGAATTTGACCCAAAAAGGACAGGTCATATTCTGAAGCCAATTTAAGGCCTCCTTCTTTTCCAAATAAATAATATTTATTTTCTGGCAATTCTGCTGGTGTGAAATAAGCCATGTTTTCTACTAATCCAATAATGGGCACATTCACATTTGCTTGTCCAAACATAGCGATTGCTTTTTTTGCATCCGCTAAAGCTACTTGTTGCGGTGTCGTTACAATCACCACACCTGTTACAGGAACGGTTTGCATGATGGTCAAATGAATATCTCCTGTACCTGGTGGCATATCAATGACTAAATAATCTAGCTCGCCCCAGTCTACATCAGTAATGAATTGACGAATGGCACTGCTTGCCATTGGACCTCTCCAAACCACGGCATCTTTTTCATCCACCAATAATCCAATGCTCATTATCTTAATACCGTATTGATCCAAAGGTATAATTACCCCTTTCCCTCCTTCGTCTTTCATCAATGGTCTTTGTCCTCTCACACCAAACATGATAGGCACACTAGGCCCATAAATATCTGCGTCCATCAATCCTACTTTTGCACCACCTTCAGCCAATGCCAAAGCCAGGTTAGCAGCAACTGTACTTTTACCTACACCGCCTTTTCCACTCACTACTGCAATAATATTTTTCACTTTAGACAGGACCGACTTTTCGTCTTTTCTTAAAGAGGTTGTATTGGAAGTGAAATTGACTTGTACCTGTGCTTTTGGATTCACTAATAATTTAATGGCATTTTCAGAAGCATTCTTCATCAAATCTTTCATTGGGCAAGCAGGTGTGGTCAACACAATCGTAAAGCTTACAGCATCACCATCAATTTTTACATCTTGGATCATATTCAATGTCACTAAGTCTTTTCCTAGGTCTGGCTCTTGCACATTACTCAATGCTTTTAGTATTTCCTCCGTTGTCATTATGAAAGTTTTTGTTAAAATATTTAATCCCGGCAAAGTTAACGTTCATAGCGCTTATTTTGCCCTTTTAAAAGGCTTAAAATAGGGTCTATTTAAAAAAAACTACCCATTTCGAAACAAAAAAAGTGCTCCATTTCTGAACATTGAGGTGTAAATTTGCTGCTACATGAAAAAGAAACTGATCCTGCCTTTATTGATCCTTTTTTCACTGATGACATTACAATTAAATGCTCAGACAGTGGATATTTATAGAGACTCTGTTGTCCAATTGTATGGTGTGGTGATGACTGCAGATAGTTTAAAGGCAATCCCTTTAGCGAGTATTGTTGTGAATAAAAAAGGCAGGGGTACGATCACCAATAACGATGGTGTTTTTTCTATTGCAGTGAATAAAGGAGAAACCATTACTTTCAGTTGTGTTGGCTTTAAAAATAGAAATATTGTCATTCCTGCAAATTTAGCAGGGAATGAATATAGTGTGATTCAATTAATGGTCAATGATACCAATTTTTTACCCGCAACAATTTTAAAACCAAGACCTACTCGTGCGCAGTTTGAAAGAGACTTTGTCAATTCTAAAGTAGATGACGACCTATATGAAACTGCAAGAAAAAATACAAGCCCAGCACAAAAAAGAATTATTTTATCCAGCTTACCAAGAGATGGCAAAGAAGCAGTGGGCGCAGCGTTACAAAACCAAGCTTCAAGGTATTATTATTCAGGGCAATTACCTCCTATGAATATATTAAATCCAAGCGCATGGAGAAGTTTCATTAATTCATGGAAACGTGGTGATTATAAATCAAAAAATAAATAGATGAAAAAGATTGCGGTAATTGGAGCAGGAACAATGGGAAATGGCATTGCACATGTATTTGCACAAAATGGCTTTGATGTTAATTTAATAGATACGCAGTCTGCTGCACTTGATAGAGCATTACAAACAATTGCAAAAAATTTAGACCGTCAAGTTGCAAAATCAATCATCCAAGCAGCAGACAAAGCAACAATTCTTGCAAAAATAAATTGTTTCACCAATCTTAAAGAAGGCGTGCATGACCGTGAATTAGTCATTGAAGCGGCAACAGAAAACAGCAAGATCAAAAACGCTCTTTTCACAGAGATGGGACAATACACCAGTCCTACTTGTATTTTAGCAAGCAATACTTCTTCTATTTCTATCACACAATTAGGGGAAGCAACTCAAAAACCAGGCAATGTAATTGGGATGCATTTTATGAACCCAGTGCCAGTGATGAAATTGGTAGAGATTATCAATGGTAAAGCAACGAGCTCAGAGGTGACAGATTCGATTGTTGCCTTGACAACGCAAATTGGAAAAATTCCTTGTGTTGTTCAAGATGCACCAGGATTTATTGCCAACAGAATTTTAATGCCCATGATCAATGAAGCAATACTGGCTTTCGAAGAAGGTATTAGCGATGCAGCGACAATAGATCAAATTATGAAATTAGGGATGGCACATCCAATGGGCCCTTTGCAATTAGCAGATTATATTGGCCTTGATGTTTGTAAAAATATTTTAGAAATCATGGAGGCTGGTTTTCAAAATAGCAAATACAAACCTGCTGCATTATTAACGAAGATGGTAGAGGCAGGAAAATTAGGCATCAAATCTGGTGAAGGATTTTATAGCTACCAGCAATAATTTAGTCCAACTTGAGTGTAGTCTTAATGGTGACGTCTCTTAATGCGCCAAGCTTTTCAAGCACTTCGTCTAATCTGTTTTTAGGAATGCCTATATAAAGCTGTATAAATAATTGTGCAGTTTGCTCTACTACGGAACAATTGTACTGTTTCACCAATAGCATTACTTCATTCATTTGATGGTAATCAAAATTAAGCTCATAGGGAATTTCAATTGGCTTCTTTATGATAGGCGAAAGTTGTAAAGCCAAAGCTGTAGCTGTTTTATAGGCATTGATCAAACCAGGTATACCTAATAAAGTGCCGCCAAAATAACGAACCACCACTACAAAAACATTGGTCAATTCTTTACTATCAATTTGACCCAGTATTGGCCTACCTGCAGAGCCGGCAGGTTCTCCATCATCACTCACCCTAAAAGTGGATCCATCTACACCAAGTCGATACGCTAAGCAATGGTGCACCGCTTTGCCATGTTCTTTTTTAAGTTGTGCTAATAGCTTTTTGCAAGTATCAATGTCTTTCGCCGGATAAGCATAAGCCAAAAATTTACTACCTCTATCTTTAAATTCTGCCATAGAAGGCTGTTCGATCGTATAGTAGTAAAATGGATCCATTCAAAAAATAATAAGGCTAATTTCAAACAAAGCTAGTTCATAATGATGAATCATTTGTAACATTGCAGTATGCGTTTAAACGATATCAAGCAAGCCTTGAAAAAACAGTTAGCAGGTCAATTCGAAAGTGTTGAACTTGGTCCAATCCTTTCTATTTTAATTGAACATGTCACAGGCTGGGACCAAGTTCAACAAGTTATTCATAAGGACAATACTATTTCAGCAGCACAAGAATTGGCTTTTGAAACTGCTGCTACAGCGCTTTTAGAAGGAAGACCTATTCAATACATTACTGGTAAAACCTGGTTTATGGGCGAACCTTATATTGTAAACGATCAGGTGTTGATTCCCCGTCCAGAAACGGAAGAATTAGTAGACTGGGTGATTGAATATGCAGCCATCAAAGGAAAGGTATTACGCATATTAGACATAGGTACAGGCTCTGGCTGTATTGCCATTGCAATCAAAAAAGCATTACCCGAGGCAATTGTTTCGGCAATAGATATTAGTACAAGTGCAATAAAAATAGCAGCAGCCAACGCAGCAACTCTTAAAGCCGATATTGAATTTATAGCATTGGATATTTTGAATACCGCTTTTTTACCAGGTCAATACGATGTGATTGTAAGTAACCCACCCTATATCCCAATGCATGAAATGAAAAACATGGAATTACAAGTGACCGATCATGAACCCAATATTGCTTTATTTGTCCCCGACGAAGATCCCTTGGTGTTTTATAAAGCAATCGCAAGACTCGCAAAATTGCATTTAAGTACAAATGGTCAATTGTTTTTTGAAATTCATTATGATCAGGGAGATGCTATGATTGCACTCTTAGACGAAATGCATTTTCATGCAGAGTTGAGGACCGACTTATTTGGAAAAGACAGAATGATTCGCGCGAGTTTAAAGCCAAGATAAATAAAGCTGGTAGAATTGCTATTTAATAATATTTACTTTTATTGAGCAGCATTGACTGCCACCACTGGCGTTGCTCCAAGGGCTTTGATGATTTGCATCACTTGTATTGTCACGCCTAAATTTGCTACGCTGTCTCCATTGATGACTACTGAAGGCTTATCCGTTTCTTTAGCTAAGAAAATCTGTAACTGGCTAGACAAAGCATCTAAACTGACAGGAGATGAACCGATAAATAATTTTTGGTCTTTATCAATTGTCACCACCACCGTTTGTTTGGCCTTGGTATCACTCGCTGCTTTTGGATTAGAGACTTTAATGACATTTGGGTTCGCTAAAGTAGATACAATCAAAAAGAACAATAATAAAATAAATAAGATGTCATTTAATGCACCTGTATGCACTTCTGGATGATGTCTTAAACGATTTCTAAGATTCATAGCAGGTAGATTAAGCTTGTGTTGGTTCTTGTAAAATATCTAAAAAATCAGCACTCGCTCTCTCCATCTTATTTGCCGTCTTATCTATTTGAGTAGATAAAAAATTATGTCCAACATAGGCAATTAAACCAATGATCAAGCCTGTTGCAGAAGTAATCATTTTGGTATAGATACCACCAGCAATGGTATTCAAAGTATATTCACCAGTAGATGCAATGCCATAAAACAATTGTACCATTCCAATAATCGTTCCTAAGAATCCAAACATAGGCGCGATGCCAGAAACCAATGATAGGATATTTAAATTGCGCTCCATCGAATACATTTCTAACTTGCCTACATTTTCCATGCTTTTTTCAATCGCATCAATTGGTTTGCCAATGCGCATAATGCCCTTCTCAATCATATTCGCCACTGGATTGTATGTGTTTTTAGCAAGTGCTTTTGCCGCAGCAACATTGCCTGACAAAATATGATCCTTAATCATTTTCATGAATTGAGGATCTGACTGTCCTGCTTTTTTGATCGCTAAAAATCTTTCTATGAATACATAAATGGCAATGACCAATAAGGCATACAATGGATACATAATCCATCCACCTTTACCTAATAAACTAAATAAAGAAATTTTAGCATCTGGCACTTGTAACAAAATCAACATAGCATTTAAATTTATATTTAAAGTTAATTTATTTCTACCATATAGGCTAATACTTGCACGGCTTGTTGCATATCTGCAACCCCCACCCATTCATGCTTACTATGAATGGCTTGCATGCCTGTAAAGATATTAGCAGTGGGTAGTCCCATAAAACTCATCCTACTCCCATCTGTACCGCCACGAATGGATTCAATGACAGGTGTGATGCCCGCTCTTTTGTAAGCATCAAGTGCTAATTCGACCATTTGAGGATATTGATCAATCACTTCCTTCATATTACGATATTGCTGCTTCACTTGAATCTTTACTTTGGCCTGATTGTAATTTGGGTTTTGACAAATGACTGCCTCAGCAATATCCAAAATCCTTTGCTCATAAATCGCCAAATTGACTGTATCAAAATCACGAATTAAAAATTCAATTTGTACTTGCTCTGCTCCACCTTGGATATTTGTAGGATGAACAAAGCCTGCTTTGCCTTCGGTATGTTCAGGACACCACTGATCTCTTGGCAATGCAGCAATAATATCTGCAGCAATTTTAATGGCGTTTTGCATCACACCTTTTGCAGAACCAGGATGCGCCATCACGCCATCAATTGTTAAGATGAGTTGATCTGCACTAAAACTTTCCATTTCAAAACAGCCTAATGCACCTCCATCTAATGTGTATCCAAAATCAGCATTCAATTTTTTAAAATCAATAAAATCTGCACCCCTACCTACTTCTTCATCGGGTGTAAATAAAATTTTGATCGGACCATGTTGGATGGATGGATGCTGCATTAAATAAGCAGCTAAACTTACAATAATGGCTACACCCGCTTTGTCATCAGCGCCCAATAAGGTTTTGCCACTTGCTGTAATAATTTCCTTCCCAATGAAGTTTTTTAAATAAGGATATTTGTCTGTCGTTATGATTTGAGAAGGATCGTCCGGAAGCACAATAGGTGCACCATTATATTGTTGGTGCAAAATCGGTTTTACATGGGTGCCACTGCAATCAGGCGCTGTGTCTACATGTGCACAAAAACAAATCACTGGCAATTTTAATGCATCTAATTTTTCTTGTTCAATAGTTGCAGGAATCGTAGCTATGACATAGCCATTGGCATCCATGGTGGCATCCACTAACCCTATTGCTAACAATTCTTGTAGCAATAATGTAGATAAATCCTTTTGCTTTTCGGTCGAAGGAAAACTAAGACTATTTGGATCACTTTGTGTATCTATTTGCACATACCGCATCAGTCTTTCAGCCACTCCAAACGCATTCCATTCCATAGATTATATTTTGCTGTGTGAAGGTATTAAAAAAGGCATCCCAAATCAATGGAATGCCTTTTTTTAAAAATCTTTAACCTATTATTAAGGCATGATGATGGTAGACTTTGGTGTAATACCAACCAATTCAAGATCAAAAGTTAAATCTTGCCCAGCAAGACTATGGTTTGCATCTAATACAACCACTTCCTCTTTCACTTCTACTACTGTCACTTGAAATTGTTGACCTTGACCATTATTCATTGTTAAAGCCATTCCAATTTCAGGATTTAAATCTGCAGGAAACTGAGTTTTTGGAAATTCAACAATCATTTCTGGTTGTTTAGGACCATATGCCTCCATGAATGGAATATGAATTGTTTTCTTTTCTCCTACTGTCATTTCTAAAACCCCATTATCAAAACCAGGAATGACCATACCTGACCCAACTTCAAATTCCAGAGGGGCTCTTCCTTCAGAAGAGTCAAATGTTTCACCAGACGTTAATTTACCGTGGTAATGCACTTGAATGGTATCCCCATTTTTTACTTGTTGCATATTGTATTTTTTAAAATAAAGCACTTAGGGTGCAAAGGGCAAAAGTAGTAAATTCTAGTTAACTTTACAAGATGAATGCCAGTCCAAAAATAGTCTTTATGGGGACCCCCAGTTTTGCTGTCGCGTCATTGAAAGCACTCTTAGATGCTAAAATGAATGTGGTCGGTGTTGTCACCGCACCAGATAAGCCAGCTGGAAGAGGCATGCAATTACAACAAAGTGCAGTGAAACAATTTGCGCTTGAACATCAACTACCAATTGCACAACCAGAAAAATTAAAATCCCCCGAATTTTTTGCACAAATTCAAGCATGGCAACCAGATATTCAAATAGTGGTCGCTTTCAGAATGTTACCTGAATCAATTTGGTCATACCCTCCAATGGGCACCCTCAATGTGCATGGTTCTTTACTACCAAAATACCGAGGTGCCGCTCCAATCAATTGGGCCATCATGAATGGTGAAAAAGAAACTGGTGTGACGACATTTAGACTACAACATGCTATTGATACAGGAGACATTTTATTACAAGAACGAATTCCAATTTCGCCCGATATGACAGCAGGCGAATTACATGATACGATGATGGAAGTTGGAGCACAAACACTTGTTACAACATTAAATGGATTAATTGCAGGTACGATTCAAGCCAAGCCGCAGGAAGAAGCCCTAGCTATATTACATGCCCCAAAAATATTTACAAAGGATTGTCAAATCGATTGGCAGCAACCTGTTGTACAAATTCACAATTTAATTCGAGGGCTAGCCCCATTTCCTGGCGCATTAACTAAAGTGGATGGCAAGATCGTTAAATTATTCAGTACCTCTATCTTACATGAAAATCCAAAAGAACCTGTTGGGAGTTTTGTAACTGATGGGAAAACTTATGCAAGATTTGCATGCATTGATGGTTACATTCAATTGAACGATATCCAATGGGAAGGCAAAAAAAGAATGCCGATCGCTGACTTCCTAAGAGGCTATAAAAAAGTGGATTAAAAAATGATTGATTCATTTATTATTAAATCTACTTTATTAACAATCAATGATCAAGCTGCTCTTATAAAGCAAACGCTTTCTCAAAATCTTCTTTAGGCGCAACACCTACTTTTCTCCACACTTCTACCCCGTTTTTAAAAAGAATAAAAGTAGGAAGATCATCCGCCTTCACCGATTTCATCACATCCATATCTTGACCACCATCAACTGCTAAAAAATAAAATGGTTTTGGAGGCGTTTGTTTTAATGCATCCATGATAGGTTGCATTTTTCTACAAGGAGGGCACCAAGTAGCACCAATATCAACTAAGACATATTCATTGGATGCTATAAGCTTTTTAAAATCTACAACACGCATTTGCACTACATTACCAGACCCTTCCACCGGCATTTGTTGCATTTTCCAATTACTCATCCCGCCTTCTAAATTCACCACTTTGAATCCATCTTGCATTAAAGCAGTTTGCGCAGAAGCACTTCTTCCTCCAGATTGGCAATAGATATAAATTGTTTTTGCTTTATCTAAATGTTGCGTTCTATTTTTAAATTCCCTTGGATCCAACCAATTCGCTTGTAATGCATTTGCAATATGACCAGACTGGTATTCACTAGCCGTGCGCACATCTAAAATTTGTGCCCCATTTTGAGCAATCGCTTTACTAAATGCAGTTGTACTGATTGTTAATTCAACACTTGCACTATTAGAATTAGCTGGACTAGATGGATTGTTTTGAGCACAACTCATTAACGTAGTTGTTATAAAGAACAAACTACAAATACATTTTAATTTCATAATAATTTTTGAAAAATGACTAATACGTTACAGACACCTGAAAGGTCTTATTGGTCACGCCTAATATAGCAGCAGCAGCATCATTTAAACGATACTGAATGGCATTGCCTACCTCAGGTAATGCATTGATTACTTTAGCACAAATACTTTTTAAATCAGAAGTGGTAATTCTAACAATGGTTCCTACCGGCAACTCATTGGTTAAAATATAAAATTTATTGTCCTGCCATCCACTCATACTTTTAAATACTGCAGCAGTTCCGTTTAAGGTTTGAAAAGTGGCTGCTTTCTTTTGATTAGAGAAGAAGCTTGCAAAATACCCTTCATTCGCAGTTGAACTTACTTGCACTAAATTCGTCTTCTGAACACTATCTTTTATTCTTGATTGTTCTTTATTTTGAGCAATCATTTGCCATTGAGCGGTTCTAACCACTGGTGCTACTTTAGCCACAGATCGCTTTGATTTAGAACTTTTCTTTTTAGACTTCGAGTACTTGCTAGATTTCTTTTTGCTTCCTTTTTTTGATTTCGAAGATTTGCTAGCTGGCTTCTTTTGGGTAGCTTTTTTAACGGTCTGTGCCTTTTTAGCCAAAGTTTTACCCTTTGCTCCAGTGGCATCCGTTTGGCTAAATAGTCCAAAAGCAAGAATCAGGTATAAAATGAACTTCTTCAAGGAGGACAAATTTACAAAATCTAAATGCAAAAAAAGATATAAAATTACTTATTAAATTAATATGTAATTTATAATCATCAATAATTCAATATTCTCCAAGAATTTGGATAATAATTATTTAATCTATTGGGTAGTATTTTAACCCATCCTAAACGGCAATTCATATAACTGATACTATGCCAACCCTTGGGGCCGTTCAATTGAAAATCGGCTCTTCGGAGAAATTGAAGTGCATCATTCAAATCCACCTCGATGGTTTTGTAAGGCATTTTGTCCCATTGACTCATGGCCAAGTCATGCGCAGGCACCAGGTCTGTCCCTTTAAGCATACCTATGCGCATGCCTATTTTTTTCACATACAAATGCGCCCTAATGGTTTGTAAATCGGAATAACAATGCATTGGCAATGCAATCAGCTCTTCCAAATGTTGAATACATACAAACTGTTCTGGCAATGCATAGATAGCAGCTAAATTAGCGAGGGCCTTTTTGGGTAATAAAGTGAATTGAAAAGGTGTTGAAAACTGACTGGTATAATCTGCTTTTTGTTTTTGAAAAACAGCAATAAAAAATCCTTCTCCTTTTATTTTATCAGGATAAAATCTAAAACCTTGTGCTTGATGTATTGGACTATATGTTGTTACAATTTTTGAAGAGGAAGGCAACTGAATATTTACAGATCTCATCCCATCCAATGAAGCAATATAATCCATGATCTTTTCATCCTCTTCGAATGAATACGAGCAGGTAGAATAAATATAATACCCTCCTTCCTGCAATGCGGTAATGCTTTCTTCAATAATGCGTGTTTGTCTTTGACTACAATGCAATACATTCTCTTCGCTCCATTCTTTGATGGCTTGTGGGTCTTTCCTGAACATCCCACTTCCACTACAAGGCGCATCGGCAATAATAAAATCAAAAAAATTAGGTAGCGCTTTAAAATGACTTGGATCATTTTGTGTGACCACTATATGATCGCTCCCCCAGCGAATACAATTTTCTTCTAAAATGGCATTCCTGGATTTAATCGTTTCGTTGGCTACCACCAATCCATTTTTAAAATAATTAGCCAACAAAGTTGTTTTACCGCCAGGTGCCGCACAAAGGTCTAAGACTTTATAATACTTTGCTGTATCTGCTAGTTGGCTAATGATGGTGTGCAGAAACATGCTACTTGCTTCTTGCACATAATAAGCACCCGCATGCCATAAAGGATCCACTACAAAACTTGGTCTGCCAGTTAAATAAAATCCTTCTGCACACCAATCCACAGGCGTCTTTGCATGCATAAAAGGATGTGCTGAATGGTCGAATGGTTTAAATAGATTCATTCTAACCGCGGTAAAATCTGCAGGCACCTGATGGGTCTCCACAAATGCTGTTTCGTCAAATCCAGGAAGACCTGTTAAGGATGCTATGAATTTTTCTGGTAACAATGAATAGTATTAATAACGAATGATAAAATGTTCTTGTTCTTTTTGTGCTGTTCTGCAAAACAGCAAGCCAATGTCAAACAAATCGATGGTCAATCTGATAGTAGCATGTTGTTTTAATTGAATCCATGCCGCTTGCATATTTGAATCCGTATGTATTCCATGTAAGATAACCAAGGAATTCGAATGCATCTTGTCAATTAAGCTGCTTGCACGCTGAAGCATTGTCGCCTCATCCTGCCCCTCACCTATAAATGCGAAATCAATTTTTTCAACAGATTCATATGTCACATTTGTATGCTTTGCAGTCTCATCTTCAAATTGCTGCTGGTCACCCGTTACCAAAACTGTTAATGGATTCAACCATTGCAATAATCGCGCAATCACTATTTTAATTTTTGGAGCAAGCGCACCAGAACCTGCAGCTTCAATTTTATCAAGTATTTTTTTTACAGCAGGAGCCGTTTTTTCAATTTCCGTTAATGTAGTTTTTGCATTCAAAATATCTTTAATGATTTGGAATACAAATGGTGAATGAATCCCATGCCCTTTTGAATTTGAAGCTACCCAATGATATTGAAGGTATTTAAGATAGCGGATTGGAGTAGAATAACGCATTGAATTTATTTCCTTTTCCAACATTCAAAGTCAAATGCATAAGCATGTTTTTCATCTGCTGCATTAGGAAAGCTATAGTCCAAAATCCATTGATCATCTATTGATGGAAACAAAGTATCTCCCACTATCTGTGTATGCACCCTGGTCATATAAATGGTATCTGCAATCGACATCGCTTCTTGATAAATTTGACCGCCACCAATGATAAACACTTCTGCATAATTTTCACGTTCCGCCAATGCAATGGCTTCTGCAATTGATCCTACCACCTCTGTTTGATCATAGCTAAGACCAACTTGTTTACTTAAAATAATATTCAACCTGCCAGGTAAAACACGTTGTCCTAATGATTCAAAAGTTTTTCTGCCCATGATTACAGGCATCGCCCATGTGGTATCTTTAAAAAATTTCATATCCTTAGGTAGATGCCAAAGCAATTGATTGTCTTTGCCAATCATATGGTTATCGGATGCTGCTACAACTAAGGATACTTTCATAATGTTTTATTAAACTGCCACTGGAGCTTTAATTCCAGGATGACATTCGTAATTTTCTAAAGTAAAATCTTCGTATTGGAAAGTAAAAATATCTTTGACCGCCGGATTGATCTTCATAGTCGGAAGTGGGAAAGGTTTTCTGCTTAATTGCAAATTCGCCTGCTCCATATGGTTATTGTATAAGTGCACATCACCAAAGCTATGTACAAAGTCTCCATATTTTAAATCACAAACCTGCGCAATCATCATGGTTAATAAAGCATAAGAAGCAATGTTAAAAGGTACGCCCAAAAACACATCAGCACTTCTTTGATATAACTGACAACTTAATTTGCCATCTGCTACATAAAACTGGAACATATTATGACAAGGCATCAAAGCCATCTTAGATAAGTCTCCCACATTCCAAGCACTCACAATTAATCTTCTGCTATCTGGTGTTTTTTTAATTTGCTCAATCAATTCTGTAATCTGATCTATCACAACGCCATTGGGTGCTTCCCAACTTCTCCATTGTTTACCATAAACTGGTCCTAGGTCCCCATTTTCATCTGCCCACTCATCCCATATACGCACGCCATGCTCTTTTAAATATTGAATATTGGTATCCCCTTTTAAAAACCAAAGCAATTCATGGATGATACTTTTTAAGTGTAATTTTTTTGTAGTCACCAAAGGAAAACCTTCGGCTAAATTAAAACGCATTTGATAGCCAAAACAGCTTTTAGTACCTGTGCCGGTACGGTCTGTTTTTTCGGTCCCATGATCAATAATATGTTGGACTAATTGTAAATATTGTTGCATGCTGCAATTTACAACTTGGGGCGTAAAATAGTAGATTATTTTGCTTTTCTTCTCGCAATTTCCTGCCTGATCAATAGCAATTCTCTATTGGTCTGGCCATTCACGCTTGAATTTTCCTGTGCCCTACGCATTAAATATGGAATGACATCATGCAAGGGACCAAATGGTAAATATTTGCTGACTTGATAGCCTTCCGAAGCCATGTTAAAACTAATATGATCGCTCATGCCATAGAGTTGAGAAAAGTGAATGCGCGCATGGTTATTGGGCAAGCCTTTATCCTGCATCATTTGAGCACATTTCAAATTACTAGCTTCATTATGAGATGCAACTATTAAAGCAATATTGTCTAGGTGCTCTACACAATAGACAACCGCTGCATCAAAATCAGCATCTGTCGCCGTCTTATCTGATTGAATCGGTGATGGATAGCCCATTGTTTCAGCTCTTGCTCTTTCTTTTTCCATATAAGCACCACGCACCAATTTGGCACCTAAGATAAAATTACCTTCCGCTGCAATTTTATGAGAAATCTTTAAAAAGTGCAGACGATCCGACCTGTATAACTGATAAGTATTGTAAACGACCACTTTTTCTTTATTGTAGACGCCCATTAATTCAATCGCTAAACGATCAATTGGGTCTTGAATCCAAGTTTCTTCGGCATCAATTAAAATACCAATGCCATTTGTTTCCGCCACATCGCAAATGGCGTACATTCTTTCTTTTAAGCGATTCCATGCAGCATCATCTGATTCACTATCATGAATACCACTTCTTAATCTAGGTGCTTCATTCAAACGCTCCAATAAATGCATGCTCGATAAACCAGTTAATTTCACACTAATAAAAGGCACATTATTTTGTGTTGCAGCAAATTCAACTGCTTTAATAAATTGTTCAGTCACTTCATCAAAACTTGCATCACCTTCTTTTGCTTCTACGCCATAATCCAAGATCACTTGAACCCCATAGGATCCCAACATTTTAGTGACTCTTGCAGACTCATCTAAAGTTTCTCCTCCAACAAATTGATTAAAAATTGTACTACGAATCAATCCATTAATAGGCAGGCCAGACTTCATTAAGATTGGCGTAAATCGAGTGCCTAATGCAACAATCCAAGGATTTTGTATGACTGTAAAAAGCCACTTTGCTTTATTTAAATCTGTGTTCGACTTGTACGCAAAAGCGTTCTGTGTATTATTTAAAGATAGGTTCATGCTAACGTTCATTCGTATAGCAAATATCGGGACTATTTGCTTCTTGACAAAGTTTAAATCGCTTGATGATTGAAGGGCTGTAACACCATTTCACTCACCACACCAGAGCTTGGTTGCTGACATAAAAACCAGATGGCCCTTGCAGCTTCTTCGGCCACCACCATCTTATCTCTTTGTACTCTTAAATCTATCGTATCCCAGAATGGAGAATCTACGCCACCTAAATACAATTGTGTGATTCTGATTTCTGTGCGTTTTAATTCTTCTCTTAAAGAATGCATCATACCAACCAATGCATATTTACTTGCGCAATAAGCTGCGGCACCCGCCATGGGTACTTTTCCTAAAATACCTGGAATATTAATGATCAACCCTTTTTTAAGTTCCATCATTTTAGGCAAAATAGCTTGGATGGTCTCAAAACTACTCAGGGTATTCACTTGAAAAGAAGTCTGCATTTCTGCAGTCGTTAATTTATCAAATGATTTGATGATGCCTATCCCTGCTGCATTGACAAAAATATCAAATGCAAAATCGAGCGTTCTTAATTGGTTCGTGAACTGATGTACTGCATTGGTGTCCGCTAAATCCACTTGGAAAAATCGGTCTGAACCCAGACTCAAATCTGAAGCCAATTGATTCAACTTATTGGCATCTCTGCCCGCCAACCAAAGTTGTGCACCACTTCCGTGTAATAAACTAGCTAATTGCGCACCAATGCCGCCTGTTGCGCCCAATAACAATACTTTCTTTTGCTTTAACCCTTCCATGTCTATTGATTTTTATCATAACAATCAGTAGAAGGAAATTGTTCAAAATAACTATATTTATGCCCATTATGAAAATTATAGAAACGACCATTTACCAATTTAAAATTCCCATGATCCCTTTCACGATTGCTACAGGGACAATGGAGTATGCACAAAATGTTTTGATTAAAATTAAAACAGACCAAGGCATCATTGGTATTGGAGAATGTTCGGCCTTCCCAATGATTGTGGGCGAAACACAATTAAGCTGCTATAACAATGCCAAAGATTTTGCACAGTTTTGGAAAGGCAAAGACCCCTTGGATATTCCACAAAGAATGAAAGAACTAGACCTTGTCATTGCTGGAAATAATACTGCCAAGAGTGCATTTGATTTAGCCTTATATGATATTGCAGCAAAAGCAGCCAATCAACCCCTATATCAATTTTTAGGTGGGCAGCAAAAACCAATTGAATCAGATTTAACGATTGGTATTGGCAAGCCTGAAGATATGGCAGCGCAAGCCATTGATTTTGTTGAAAAAGGTGTGCGCATGATTAAAGTGAAATTAGGAAAAGTACCTAAGGAAGATGTGGAGCGCATTCGACAAATTAGGACAGCCATTGGACCAGCTATTCAAATAAGAATTGATGCCAATCAAGGATGGGCCAAAGAGGATGCATTGGAAGTACTCACGCAATTAGCCCCTTATCAAATTGAATTCTGTGAGCAGCCCATGCATAAATATTATGATGATTACCTGCCTGCACTTTGCGCGCAATCCCCAGTGAAAATTATGGCCGACGAATCGGTGTTTACCCACCATGATGCTCGAAAATTAATTGCGAACAAAGCCTGTCATTCCATCAATATTAAATTTTCCAAAAGTGGTGGTATACAAGAAGCCATTAAAATTCATGATCTCGCAAAAGCCAACAATATTCCATGTATGATGGGGGGTATGCTAGAAAGCAGGGTGGCATTAAGTGCTAAAATGCATTTTGCGATGGCCATGGACAATGTCCATTTTTATGATATGGACACTTGTTTAATTGGACATACCATAGATCCTGTGATTGGAGGTGTTCAATTCAATGGCATGCACTTAAGTATTGGCGAAGCGCCAGGCATTGGTGCCGAAGTAGACCCAGCCTATTTACGCAATTTGGAATCATGTACAATCTAGCAGACTTGTACATAGGATAGTTGTACCTTCGTATTCAATTATAAACTAATTGATTTTATGGAAGCAAAAACAGCATCTGCAACTTACACGACAATGAACGAATTGGTATTGCCAAATGATACCAATACCCATGGTGATTTAATGGGAGGCAAGCTCATGTATTGGATGGACATTGCTGCTTACCTATCTGCAGCAAAACATTGTAATTCCTCGGCCATGACGGCATCGGTGGATAATATTAGTTTTAAGACACCCATCAAATTAGGCAATGTAATTTGCATAGAAGCAAAAGTGACTAGAGCTTTTACAACATCAATGGAAATTCATTTAAAAGTTTGGAATCAAAACATCATTGCACAAACAAGGGTTTTAAGCAATGAAGCCTATTTTACTTTTGTGGCATTAGACGATAAAAAGCAACCCATGAAAGTGCCAGAAATTATTGCAGAAACCGAAGAGGAAAAAAAATATTATGCAAGTGCATTAAGAAGAAGACAATTACGTTTGATCCTTGCAGGAAAAATGAAGCCCGATGATGCCACTGAATTAAAGGCATTGTTTATCAAAGAAGAGGGCGATTAAGTCTATTGACTTTCTACACTTTGTTTTCAAGCAGTTTCATCGCGTGGTGCTTCCCTTTAAGCATGTAATCCTTACTTTGCTCAATGGCGTCCATTACTTGGTCTAAAATTTGTTCCACAGAACCGGTATAATCAATCACTAAAGGCGCCTTGAACCTGATGGTTAGCGGCGTACCTACTTTTTTATAAGTAAGCCCTTTTTTTGTAAACGCACGCCAAAATCCATTGATCACCACTGGAATCACAATGGGATGATTATTCTTGATAATATGTGCAGTCCCTTTCCTGCCTGGTGCAAAAGGTTTTGTAGTGCCTTGCGGAAAAGTAATCACCCAGCTTTTTGCTAATGCTTTGTCAATTTTTTGTGTGTCTACCACATCTCTTTGTCTTTCTACATCTTTTCCCTCTGCCCTCCAAGTTCTCTTCACAGTCAATGCACCACCTAGTTTAAATAATTTTGAAATCCAGTTATCATTCATTGTTTCTTCGGCCGCAATAAAATATACATTGGTAAAAGGATTCAACAAATAATAAGGGATGCCTAAACGATTAAACTTTCTCCATTTAACTGCACAAAAAATATGTACAAAAGTGATGACGTCTGCAAAATAGGTTTGATGATTGCTCACAAAAAGTACGTTCTGCTTGGGCAGGTCTTCTAGATGCTCCGTGCCCTCAATCTTCATCTCATTAAATAAAGCAAGCCCAGGATAGGTAAACAATCCTACGATTCCATAAATGATGGAACGAAAAATTCTTATTTGCTTTAAATAATCTAGTACACGCATGTTTAAGCTACTAATTTGATTCGCAATATACTACATATTATTATAATAGACTTGCCCTGTTTAAACAACAATTTGTATCTTTAAACAATGAAAAAAACTGCCGTTATATTTGATATAGATGGATTATTAATCAATAGTGAGCCGCTTTGGAATAAAGCAGCCGCTGAAATCTTTAGACAATACGGTATTAGTTTGACAGAAGCGCAATATGCCACTACAACCGGACTTAGATCAAAAGAATTTGTAGCGCATTGGTTGCATGAGTATAAAATCCCATCCACAGAATATGAAAGAGCCGAACAAAGAGTAATTGATCAGGCCTTGTTGTATATCGATAAAGAAGCCACTTTGATGCCAGGCGTAGAACATATTTTTCAGTTTTTTTTAGCAAAGGAATTTAAAATTGGGCTTGCCACATCTTCACCTCCTGCACTAATTGAGTGGGTAAAAGATAAGCTTGGTATTCGCAGTCTAATTCATGCAAGTTGTTCAGCACAAAATCTTCCCTATGCAAAGCCGCATCCTCAGGTTTATTTGGATTGTGCCAATGCTTTGCACATCTCACCTCTTGCATGCATTTGTTTCGAAGATTCTTTTTATGGCATGTTAGCAGCCAAGGCAGCAAGGATGACCTGCGTGGTGGTGCCAGCTGCAGATGCACTAAAACAAGAGCATTGGGCAGCAGCAGATCTAAAGCTATCCTCCTTGCAAAATTTTGGGGCGCTCCATTTTGATATGCTTGCTTAAATCAAGCTAAAAAAAACACATTGCTTCCCTAAATACAAGTTAAATTGCATCCGTAAATGGAATTAGCAAAAAAAATCATTGGCAAAGAATTAGCACTTTTTGAAATGCATTTCAAAGAGGCGGTTAAAAGTAGGGTTTCCTTGCTAGACCGAATCATGCAGTATATTGTCAAAAGAAAGGGAAAGCAAATGAGACCCATGTTTGTTTTGCTTTCTGCCAAGCTGAACGGTGAAATTAATGATGCTAGTTACCGTGCAGCATCTTTGGTGGAATTATTGCACACTGCAACATTGGTGCACGACGACGTAGTAGACGATGCATTAGAAAGAAGAGGCTTTTTTTCAATCAATGCTTTATGGAAAAATAAAATTGCTGTTTTAGTGGGCGATTATTTATTGTCTAAAGGATTATTGCTTTCACTAGAAAATAAAGACTTTGAAACATTAACTATCCTATCTGATGCCGTAAAGAAAATGAGTGAGGGAGAACTGTTACAAATGGAGAAAACAAGAAATTTAAATTTCGACGAATCAGTTTACTATGAGATCATTTATGGTAAAACTGCTAGTCTCCTTTCTTCAAGTTGTGCAGCTGGCGCTTCCTCTGTCACAAAAGACCAAGCACAAGTTCAGAAGATGAAAGATTTTGGGGAATACGTAGGGATGGCTTTTCAAATTAAAGACGACTTGTTTGACTATGGTGATGAATTGATTGGTAAACCAACAGGCAATGACATCAAAGAGAAGAAACTAACCCTTCCCTTAATTCACATTTTACAAAAATGTAGCCCTGCCTTAAAAAAAGAGATCGTCTATATTGTTAAAAACAATAACAACGACAAGCGTAAAGTTAAATTCGTCATTGACCAAGTGAAAGATCTAGGTGGTATCGAATATGCGCACGCAAAAATGATCGAATACAGAGATAAAGCCTTGGTTGTTTTACATAGCTTCCCGCCATCCATTACAAGAGACGCATTAGAAGAATTGGTGCGCTATACAACTGACAGAAAATATTAATGGAAAAACGCTGGAATATACTGGAGGCCGATTCGGCTAAAGTGGCTGCACTTCAGACAGCACTTAAAATACATCCTATTTTATGCGAACTTTTGGTACAAAGAGGCATTGAAGACTTTGATAAAGCAAAACAATTTTTTAGACCGGCTTTAAACGACTTGCATGACCCATGGTTAATGAAGGATATGGACAAGGCAGTCACTAGAATCACCAAAGCATTTGATGAAAACGAATCCATTATGGTCTTTGGGGATTATGATGTAGATGGCACCACTTCTGTTGCGACATTGTACCAATTTTTAAAAGACATCCACCCAACCATTGATTTTTATATCCCACACCGTTACAGAGAAGGATATGGCGTGTCAAAAATGGGCATTGATCATGCAAAAGCGACAGGCATCAGTTTAATCATATCGGTGGATTGCGGCATTAAGTCAACAGAACTAATTTCTTATGCAAAAGAACTAGGAATTGATTTTATTATTTGTGACCACCATCTACCCGATCCAATTTTACCACCAGCTATTGCGATTCTAAATGCGAAGCAAGTTGATTGCGGCTATCCCTATAAAGAATTATGTGGATGCGGTGTGGTCTTTAAATTAATTTCAGCATTGGCGCAAGCCTATAATTTACCAGATTCAAGTTACCTGCAATATTTAGACCTTGTGGCTACGGCCATTGCTGCAGATATTGTGCCACTGACAGATGAGAATAGGACGATGGCCTTTTTTGGTTTAGAGAAAGTGAATGAAAATCCAAGTCATGGCATTTTAGCTTTATTAGAATTAGCAAAACAAAATCGACCAATTAGAATTAGCAATTTAGTTTTTGCGGTTGCTCCAAGAATCAATGCAGCAGGCAGAATGGATGATGCAAAAAAAGCGGTACAACTTTTTATTGAAAAGGAATACCAAGGCGCTTTGGATGTGGCTTCCCTTTTACAACAAGATAATTTAGACAGAAGAGAAGCCGATAGTAGTATCTCCGAAGAAGCGTTTGCAGAAATCGAAAATGATCCAGCGCATTTAAATAAAAAATCGACCGTCGTGTTTCAACCCCATTGGCATAAAGGCGTAGTGGGTATTGTAGCAAGCAGGTTGATTGAAAGACATTACAAGCCAACGATTGTCCTCACCCAAAATGGCGATATTGTTTCGGGCAGCGCCAGAAGTGTGCAAGGGTTTAATTTATACGAAGCATTGCATGCCTGTAGGGAACATCTTTTAGGCTATGGTGGACATTTTGCCGCAGCAGGGATGACATTAAGCATTGACAAATTAGAAGCATTTAAAGCAGCCTTTGAAAAAGCAGTAGCAGCAAGAATCACACCCGAACAGATGGTGCCAGAAATCTCCATTAATGCGTTACTCCCATTGGATCAAATTAGCATGCAATTTTTTCAAATCATAGCGCAAATGGAGCCATTTGGTCCAGACAATATGCGCCCAATTTTTCTAGCAAAAAATGTGCGAGATACAGGTTATTCTAAATTGGTGAAAGAAGCACATATCAGTTTTAACCTAACGCAAGGCAATAATAGTGTTAGAGGCATTGGCTACAATATGCCAGATAAGATCGACATTGTAAAATCAGGAAAGCCATTTGATATTGTATTTCAATTGCAATTGAATGAATGGCAAGGCGCACAGTCTATCCAAATGCAAGTGATAGACCTAAAAGAAACGAGCCCAAATTAATTCGGGCTCGTTGATCTATAAAACTTTAAGACTTAGTTCATCACTAGCTTTGGCTCGTTAATTCTACTGAACGATTGATAAAGCTTGTTAATTCGGCACCTTTTAATAACCCTTGAGACAACAAGGCCAAGTCGGCTAAATTTCTTGCCTGCTTTTGTTGTTTATCTGTATTCGTTTCCTTTAACAGTGTTTGATAAATTGGATGATTACCATTAATGGTCAAATGCACTTCGTCTGGCATTTGCGCATAAAATGCATTCATGCCTCCGCCACTCATACCAGCCATGTCTTTCATACGACGCATGAACTCAGGTCTTGTAGCAATTACAGGAGCGACGTCTTGGCTAAGGCCTTTTACTTCTAAAGTAATGGTTGTTTCAGGAATTTGAAATTCAAATAATTTTTTAGCTTGTTCCACTTCATCTTTAGATAAAACTGAATCTACATTTTCTTGCTTATCAATTAAATTATCTACTACATCTGCATCTACACGCACAAATTGCACGCCTTCCCATTTCATCTCCACATTATTGATAAAGGCGGCGTCCACCATGGTCTCTAATTTGATCACTTTGTACCCCTTACCTACTGCTGCTTGAATGAACGCATCTTGCCCAACCGGATTGGTCGTGTATAATAAAACTTGTTTACCTTCTTTATTTTTTTGAGTTGCCTCAGTAGTCGTTTTGTATTCCTCTAAAGTATAAAACTTACCTGCTTCAGCAGCGTCTTCTAAAATCAAAAACTTATTCCCTTTTTCTAGGAATTTGTCGTCTGTGATCATACCATATTTCACGAACAACCCTAAGCTCTCCCATTTTTCTTCAAAGGCTTTTCTGTCATTGTTGAAAATCTCTTCCAACTTATCAGCTACTTTTTTAGTGATATGTGCATTGATCTTTTTCACATTCGGATCCCCTTGTAAATAACTTCTACTCACATTCAAAGGAATGTCTGGACTATCAATCACCCCGTGTAATAACATCAAGAATTCAGGAACAATATCTTTTACTTCATCTGTAACAAATACTTGATTGCAATACAATTGGATCTTGTCCTTTTGTATCTCATAGCTTTGTTTGATTTTAGGGAAGTATAAAATACCCGTTAAGTTAAATGGATAATCTACATTTAAATGGATCCAGAATAAAGGCTTTTCGCCAAAAGGATACAATTCCTTGTAAAAATTTTCATAATCCTCTTTTGTTAGATCGGCTGGCTTTCTAACCCAGATAGGATTGGTATTGTTGATAGGCTTTTCTTCAATTTTGGCATCCTCCACCCCGTCTTCTGCCTTGGCTTCTTTCACTTCTGCATTCGCATCGGTAAAATAAATAGCGACAGGTAAGAATTTACAGAACCTTTCCAAAATAGATTTTACTCTTGATGGTTCTAAGAACTCCTTGCTTTCTTCATTGATATGCATTACAATCTTCGTACCTCTATTGCTATAATCTACCTCGTATAATTCATAGCTAGGGCTGCCATCACAACTCCAGAAAACACCAGGTGCGTCTGTATGACTTTTTGAATAAATATCAACTTTATCGCTCACCATAAATGAGCTATAGAATCCTAAACCAAAATGACCAATGATGCTTGCGTCTTGGTATTTGGTTACAAATTCCTCGGCGCCGCTAAATGCCACTTGGTTAATGTATTTGTCTACTTCTTCGGCAGACATACCAATACCATTGTCAATGATCGAAATCGTTTTTTCTTTTGCATCCACAATCACATCGACTCTTAAATCGCCCAACTCCCCTTTTACTTCTCCTTTTGAGCTTAATGTTTTTAATTTTTGAGCTGCATCCACAGCGTTACTCACTAATTCACGAACAAATATTTCGTGGTCACTATAAAGGAACTTTTTAATGATTGGAAAGATGTTCTCTGTCTGAACTCTTATTTGACCTTTTTGCATAGTTATATCGTTTGGTTCTACTATTGCAAAATAAGGACCAAAGCCATGCTTCTGCCAAGCTGACAAGCAAGCCGGATAAAATGGGTCAAAAACCGTTAATTTTTCAGCCAGGCTGCCCCAGAACAACGTGGATTGGGAAACAAAATGTCATCTGGATGTCGGATTAAGAGCTGTTTCTCTGAGTTAAAAACAGAATACACCCCCAATATCGAACCATTGCCGTTCGGGATGGCCCCACCTGCAAAATCCGCATAACCACTGGTCCTAAGATAGATCGTACCCCCAGAACAAAATTTAAGGGCGCGGCTAGCCCCTAATTTATTTTTTTTATCTGCAAAAGTTTGAGCAGTATCGGTCGCTGAGAATTCAATATTGGAGATTTGTATCAAGCGCCCTTGTAAAGAGTCATGCAAATTTTTAAATTGTACTTGGAGTGGAATGATCGGATAATTGTCTTGCAGAATTTGAATATGCTGTTTGAATAAAGGTAAAGGGATGCCACCTGTAACTAAACTGCCTGAGCTACTATCAACCCCACCCACTAATTGAATCATGCGACGATAATCCGATAAGAGTAAATCTTTTAAGCGCAAACGAATCAATGTGCCAACGGGATAATCTTGAAAAAGATTTTGACCATCCAATAATAACATGATACCGCCGGTACTATCTTGTATGACAAGTGATTTATACCAATTGTCATACTCATCATTGGCCACTATTACCGCCTGAAGCATCCATTCCTTTTGAATAGGCTCCACTTCGCCCATCAGATGTAAACGTTTAAGCTGTTTGATGGAGATAAGCGTATCACTTGATTGACCTTCATTAACGGTAGCATAGGCAGCTTTCTTAAAGCAAGCCACGCAACAAGTTATTGAAAACACCAGCAGCATTAAAGCCGCTAAAGAAGAGATATTATTTTTCATAAATTTAAATTTGATAGATAAAAAATTAAAGTGCATGATTTGATTGATGTGATTAAATGCTTAAAGTAGTATGCGTAATTTGGATAATTAGATTAATCAGAATAATGAAACAAATTGAATTAAACTTTTTATAAATTTAGAAGTATCAAAGCATCGATAGCTGAAGACCAATGGTGTAGGTTCTTCCTAAATCATAAATATATTTTGGCGGGAATTTTTGCAAATTAAAATTTTTGTAGTCATATCTAGACTGTTCAAAAATCAAACTAGGGATGGATGCATTTAATACATTTCGAATAGAGCTTGTTAACCTTAAATTTATTTTACTCTTTTGTGTTGCTATTTGAAAACTTTTTGAAATAAATAAATTAGATACCCATTGATTGGGCGCCCAAACAGGCGTATACAAAGCTTCCCATGCATCATTTGTTGGTTGATTGTCTTTTACCCAATCACTTCTTCTAAAAACATCATGACTAATTGCACGCCTACTTGCATATAAAGTGGTATAGCTAATGCGCAATGAATAACTAGGTTGGTAATTGATTGTAAACGCCTGCACGGATTGAGGATGAGATGTGGCAGGGAAGTTTTTTAATAACAGCTTCCCAGATTGTACTTTATATAAATTATCCGCCAATCTGATTTCATAGAGCGGCTCATTGTTGATTGTATACCAGCCGTAACTATTGCCAATATTGAATTGTATAGGACTAGTCCAATTGGTTTCAATATAAGATTCAATCCCATGATGGTTGGACTGCATTTGTCCAACACTTGCTCTTACAAATGCATTGAAGTAATCATGATAGAACAATTTATATTGCCGCTCATTTTGATTAGACTGCGCAAAGTATACTACACTGGCCTTGATATTGCTTCCCATAAATTGTAGTTTGACTTCGGTACCCAAATGAATTAAAGGCAGAAGGAATGGATTTTGTATCGCATGATTTGCAGGATCTGTGTATAGGTCTGAGGCGTCTGGCGCTTCCCATTCCTGAAACAAACGAGTGGTCAGGTACCACCTCCCATTGAATTTATAACGGAGATAGGTTTGGTATTGATAGGATGGAAACAATGCGTATTCAGATAGGCCTTTTGACAAGTTGGGAAATAAGCCATTTTGATTCATTCCATTTCTTTGATATTGATCATAGTTCATTTGTATCCCAAGGCCCCATTCCAAAAAAGGCGTTGCTCCATTTAATGCAGTCCATGTACTTATTTTTTGATTGCTTAAAACATAATGCGCACCCCATGACTCTCCTTCTTTTATTTTTCGATCAGGAAATTGTAAATCATTTTGAAAAGCGGTTGCGAGTCCATCATCATTCACCCAACTATTGTAATTGAGATAATACTTTGCGCCTAAAAGGTCGGCCACTTGATTCCTATATCCAATTTGATCCGAATGGATGGCTATACCAAGATGCCATTTACTTGTTGTACTTATTGTATGATTCGAAATAGCTGAAAAACGAAATAATTGTAATTGTTGTACCTGTTCATTGATAATATATTTTGCAGCACCATTTGAAGCAGCAAAATTTTTTGCTTTTAATTGATCAAATTGAATCTGAAAAAATTCAGGATGGATGGCATACCAATCCATTAAGTTGTTTTTTAGTTGCTCGTCAATGGCATAACTAGG